>CAJLLK010000008.1 GCA_905207515.1 uncultured Christensenella sp.
TGGCTGGCTTGACAGAAAGGACATTCTTTCTTGGGTTGAGTTTTTAAACAAAAAACAACCTGAAAACAAAATTGTGTTGTTTGGCTTGTCGATGGGCGGAACTGCTGTCTGCTCCGCGGCCGGAGAAAAATTGCCGCAGAATGTTGTTGCCATAATTTCAGATTGTGCCTTTGCGAATGCTGACAAACAAATCATGCACGTGGTAAGAAATTCAATTTTTCTGAAAGGTTTAAAAAAATTGCTCTATAGCTTTGCGAAACGCGTTCATGGTTTTGACATCAAAGAAATCGACGCCACAAAACAGGTCAAAATGACAAAAATTCCCATTCTTTATTTCCATGGCAGCGCAGATGATTTTGTGCCAGTTGAAAATTTGTTTGTTTTATATGGCGCGACGCCAGAAAACTTGAGAGACAAGATGATTGTGGAAGACGCTGGGCATGCCTTGGCTTATTCTGTGGCGGGGGTGCTTTACGAGAAAAAAATAAGCGACTTTTTGAAAAGTCGCACTCTTTTGAAATGATCATTTAGCCAAAATTTTGGCAATGTAAAAATTGTCAGGATAAGTTCCGCTGGTAAGAAGTGATGAACTTACTCTGTTTCCTGCAAAGGATATAAATCTACCAATGCCTATTCTCAATCTTTTAGCACCATTTTCATCGGCTTCAAGGATAATCGATTGCCCTATCAAACCTGTGACATCTCTGTTCATGCAACATAAAGAATAACCTGTGCGAATGATTATTGTAACTTCGGTAAGTTCGAAGATTTGAACCAATTCAATGTTGTCGGTGTGGTAATAAACTTTTATGAAAGAATATGGATTAAGGTCGGCAAGAGTGGTAATCAATCCGGCATTTGCAATAATTCCTGAGGTGAATCCACCATTTATTGCTGCATCTGTGCTTGACATATCATAAATCGTCACCCAATCGCCAGTTGAAGAACCGGTGTTTTCGCCAGAACCTTCTCCAGGATTTTCTGGTTCAGAACCGCTTTCAGAAGAGTTTTTAATAAGATAAGTCATTTGTTTTTTCAGTTCTTCAACTTCCAATTCCAAGTTTTCAATTTTGTCCATAATAAAACTCCTTTTGGAAATATTTTATTTTCAAAAAGGAGTTTTTTCAATGCTTTATGTCATTTTTTTGATTTAACTTTGACTTTTTTCATAAAAAGCCAAGCAAAAATGATGCCCAAAAGTGCAATGATCACAACGACCGAGGTAATGATTGCAGGGTTAATTCCATCAGGCGCAACAAACTCAGTGTCTATGTGACCATATAAAACTTGTCCGTCGTAGACAAAGGCGATTGCGGTTTGTGCTAGGTTTTTGTCATAACCTTGATAGAGAAAAATACGTTGACCTTTTTCCAAAAAGATATCATCTTCGCCATCCACGAAAACTTGGCAGCGTGCGTTTGTTGAGGCGTTGAAATTTGGAATATCTTCAATTTGAGAACTGTCTGCCACCACCAAATCTGCCAAAACAAAGCCGTCAACACCTTCAAAATTCAAAACCTTGAAAAAAACATAGTTTTCAAACGCATAGGCTTTGGCGCTTTCAGCTTCCATTTCAATTGAAACGACTGTGTTGTGTGAAAGCGTGTTGAGCTTTTCCGAAGAAAAATCTGGTTCAGAAAAAAGGACGGCGCTATTTGCGGTGACGACATAATTTTTTGTCTCGTTTTCAGCAAAAGTGACCGAAAAATTGAAAAATGGAAGCAAAAATGGAAAAATAATCAACAAAAACGCCAATTTTTTCATATAAAAATTAAACAACATAAATTTTCAAAAGTCAAGCGATTTCGTCAAAACAAAAAAGCATATCAGGCGATATGCTCATGTTAAATTGCAAACGGATTGCTTTTTAAAAATTCTTCGATATTTTCTTTCTGCAGAACAATTTTGTCAAGTTCGCCTGCCAAAACTTTTTCGTCCATGACCATAATATTCGGATTTTGATAGAAAAGGTCCGGCAAATCTTCTTTTGGATAGCCGTAAAACTCCAAAACTTGCATCACTGCTTTGGCTTCGCCGTCAAAAGGTTTTGCTCACTTTTCATTGCTTGACACTTTGACAATGAAAGAAAATCTGAATTAAAACCATTTTGAAAAAAAATTTCTGTGTCCATTGTGGCTGACAATTTTAACACATCGAATTCGCCTTGATATGATTTTATTTTTATCGAACCAAAAACCTTTTTCAAACAACTGTTTTTAACAATAAAATTTGAAAGACAGTCGCCAATTATGTATTTTATGCCTTTCCCGTTTCCCTGATATTTTCCAATAAAAATTTCTTCCGTTTTGCAGTGAAGATGTTTTGCAATCAAGGGTTTGAGCATAGGTTGGTGGATTAATTCGCGCTTGATAAGTGGATAATATAATCTCTCTTTGGTTGAGCAATCTTTGTAATGCAAAGAATAACCATTGTATGCCAAATCATTGATTAGACATTCAACATCAATTTCTTTATATCTTTTTTCGTTGAATAGTTTCACATAATTCTTAAGCCTGTCTATCCAATTGATTTGATATAACCACGATTTGGCGTGAATTAATTCTAGATTGTTATTTAAAAATTCGTTTGCAACAGGCAAAAATTCAGACGATATGTTTTGTTCCACGCCGTCGACTGTTCCTCTAAAATGTTCTAGATAGCCACAACTTATGTCACCAACAATTTGTGGCTTGCCAGCGTTGTCGACAAACACTATCAAGGTTGACTTTTTCAATAATTTCATTGCGGTGTCGGGTTTGTTTAAACAGATTGCAGTGTTTTCAAACAACTTTACAACTTTTAAACACTCTTTTTCTTTGTCAACGTCTGAAAAAGTGGAAACGGTTGGAAAAGACAGCCATTTCCCAGCGTTGAAATTGTTCAATTCACTCAAAATTTTCATGCAAAAATGATAACACACCGTTCTAACAATTGCAAGACTTTAATTTATCACTTTTAAATCGTTTAAATTTACTGAAATGCAGCTATCAAAAATTTCCTCAGAGTCATTTGTTTTTGAAAAGTCAACAAGAATTGAATTTGAAACTGCATAATCAATGGCAACATAACCAATTGCGCCTTTGTGCAATCCAAATTTTGAATATTTTTCATCTTCCACAATCAATTCGACTTTGTCGCATTCTTTAAATGGTAATTTTTCAAATTTTTGCTTTTTTGTGATATTTTCTACTGAAAGTTTGTTTGAGGTTTGTAATTCCTTAACAAAATTTAGCGGCAGCTTGGCATTTTGGCTTTTAACATCAACATTGTCTACCACGACCACAGCATAATCTCCGATTATACGGTCGTTCAAAAAAAGAACTTGCAGCTTTTCAAAAGGCAAAACTTTTAAAACCACTCCGTTCGCATTTAAGTATAAATTTTTATTTTCATAATCTTTTTTAAGATTTATCAAAGTAACAATGTCATTTTCTTTCATTTAATCCAACCTCCAAATGGTGTAGTGTTTCTAATTAACCCATATTGATCTATTTCAATCATATTCTTACAAACATCACATTTAACAAATCTTTTATTTTCTTCCACTTGTGTTCTTTTATTGTAGCCAATCTTTTTCATTTGTTTCATCCCATATGTTTTTTAAAAGTCTACCTTCGACTTTGGCATTGTTTTTAAAATCTTCATCATCGTTGAAAAAGATTGTTTCTTTGGTTTGAGAATTATAAAGACCAATTTTGGGTTCACTTTTGTCATTAAAAAAAAGTTCAACAGCATAATAAACACCATTATATTCAAATTGCATTTCGCTATAACTGTGCAATGCTTCCATAAATTCGTCTAGATTAGGCTCAAAAGGTTTTTTTTCTTTGTATAATTGTTTTGCTTTATTTAGTGAAATTAGATTAGGCATTGCAATAATGTCTGGGTTTTCTTCATTCAAGAAGCAATTCCACCAACCGCAGTAAGGACATTTCCCTTGTTTATAAATGTCAATATCTATTGTTTTTTTGCATACCTCACACTTTTTACTATATTTTTTTTCATTATTCATATACTTTCTCCTTTTAGCAGTAGCTTGAATTAAATTTTTCTCCATTAGGCCCAGTATAAGGCGGTCTAGGATTTTTATTATCTTCCCAATTAACGTAATGATCGTGTGGCCATTCATGTTCTCCACCCCCATGCGACCAGTCACGATACCAAATTATCCTACCATCTGGTCCATACCAACCCTGTTGTAGACGGTTTCCATTTTCGTCATATAAATCTATTCTTGTATTTGGCAGCCATATTCTTGGTAAAGAGCCAACTCTTCCGGTTTGAGTATATATTCCGCCACTTGGTTTACACATACCCATTATAGCACCTCCTGTGGCAAAATTTCAAAGCTTTTTGAGATTGTTTCTCCGCCTATGCCAATAAGTTTGAATTTTTGCCAAATAAGGTTAATAAAAAGAATTTAATTGCATAGAAAAAGGTGTCTTTTATTGACACCTTTTATATATTAAGTTTCTTGCAAAAAATCAGTTAAAGTTACATTATCCCATAAGTCTTTTAATAGTTTTCCATTTATTTTTGCATTTTGTTCAAAATCATATATATCATTGAATAATTGTTTTTCATTTGTTTGTATATTTAATAACGCTATTTTTTTATTATCATCATCATATAAAACGCCATACCTTGTGTTATTTAAGGTAAACTCGACTTCTCCATAATGGTTATATGTTTCAATAAAATCATTGAAATTTGCTAATGTAGCAGACTTTCCATTGTTATATTGTTTTATGGCATTATTTAAAGATGGAATGTTTCGTATTCCAGCAACATCAGGGTGTCGATATGCTTCTTCTGATTGTAGCCAACCGCAATTTGGGCAAGCATTACTATTCCCATATTGATCTATTTCAATCATGTTCTTGCAAACATCACATTTTACTATTCTTTTAGTTTTTTCCATTTTTTCTCCTTTAACAAAAATTATTATCTATCGCTGAATGCTCTTTACTTCTTTGAAGACCTTTAACATCATCCCAATACCAATAATGGTCATGCGGGCGAGGATAACCATGATTATAGTCTCTATTATGAATAGCCCAACCGTCAGGACCATACCATCTTCTTTGTATTAATTCACCTTTTTCATTATATAAGTCTGTTCGTGTGTTTGGGGTATCCTTTCTTGGTAAACTACCTAATCGACCTTCAGTTGTTTTAATTCCACCACTTGGTTTACACATACCCATTATAGCACCTCCTGATTTAAAATTTCAAAGTTTTTTGAGATTGTTTCTCCACCTATACCAATAAGTTTGAATTTTAAATTCTTGCCAATTAAGTTTTTTACTTTTAGTTCGGTTGTAAAAAGCCCTACTACATTATATTTAGTTTTAATTTTTATAGCATCTAAATACCATTCTATTTTGTTGACATTATCACAAATAACATTTATTTTCCCCAGATAGTTATTAACATTGATGGAAAAAACGATAGGTGCTGAATAATATAATTCATTGTTTATTATCAAGAATAGTTTACTACTTTCTGTTTTTAAATAATCATAATCACTCCACTCCACATTTTCATACGGATTTTTTATTAGGGGAATGTTGTTTTGTTTTATTTCAATTCCGCTTCCGCCAAATTTTTCTAAATCTGCGACTATCTTCCAACGATAAACTGAATTTCTTTCATTATATTCAAGCAATGACTTGTTGAGATGACTTGCAAATTCCATTTCCGAAGCATTGTTAACGTTCATAAAATGCTCTTGTGCTTCTTCGCCATAGCCAAGTCTAACAGAGTTTTTGAAATGTTTAACTCCGTGGCACTTTGAACAAATCGCAATAATTTGTTTTAACGTTTGTGTTTTCTTTTCTATATTAAAATCCCACTCTTCGTGAACATCAAGGTCGCTTGTTTCATAACCGCATATTTCACATTTTCCATTTGCTCTTTTAAGCGCAAAATTGCGGAGTTTGTCCCAATCTTTTTTAGATAGCGTTTTGCTAAAATCGTTGCTCCAAGCACCTTTTGGGAGCATATTTATAGTTAGTTTTAAATCTTCCATAATTCGCTCCTATATTTCTGGATAAAGTTCGCCAGCAAAATATTTTCTAGTAAACTCACTTAGTCCAATTTTTTTGATAAGTTCTTCTCGGTTATATGGGTCGATTGCTTTAATATTTCCTGTCATTTCTTCAAAAGGAGTCCCATAGCAAATAATTGCACTTGGCTTAATTCTTTCCATCATAATTTTATAGCCTTCCATAAAGCCCTTTTTATTATCTTCTCTTGTGTAGGTTGAAACTGCAACTACTGAGCCTTCTTCGACGCCATCGCAAAAGAAATCAAAGCAATCATATGAGCCCCACGAGATTGTTGGAATGACAAGCATACCTTGTTTTTGCCAAAAAGCACCACACCAACGATTTTTGAAAATGCTATCAATTTGTCTGGCAAGTGGCATATCTTTATATGTGCTAAATTCAGGAGTAAGTAAAGCATAGTATTGGTCTAGTTTTTCAAGTGATTGTTCAGGTTTTTCATAGACTGCTTCAAAATTCCAATCATAAGTGAAGAAGTGAATTGTTTTATTTTTGTTTTCTTCATCATCATTTTTTGTTTTTAAATAGCTTAATAATTCTATTTTATCTAAGTCAATATTCTGTTTCTTGATTAGTGGCATTCCATATTTTCCACTTTTTTCAAACTCATTTCTCACAAGTTTTTGTTTCTTTTTTCGCTTTTCTTCTTCATAATCAGTTGTATTTTTTGTATTAGAAAAAAGCGAATTTAATTGTTCGTTGTTAATCATTTTTATTCTCCTTTTATTTTACGTCTCTTAAAACAAAAAGAGATTAACATTGAAATTTTGCGTTTTCAACGTTTTGTGACAAATATTTTAGTTTAGTTATATATGATTTCTTTACTTAATAAAATAAAATATGAAATTTTTGACATTGAAAAAGCGGGCTGTGGCAATCGGTTTATGTGTTTTGTTGTGTGTGGCGGGAGTGGTGGTTTATTTCACTGCCATTAGGCCGACATTTCAGCCTGTGGCGGTGCACACCATTGTGATTGACGCGGGGCATGGCGGAAAAGACGGCGGTGCGGAAGGCGAAGAAGTGACGGAAAGTTTTTTGAATTTGCAATACGCTTTGACATTGAAAGATTTGTGCGAGCAATATGGTTTTAAAGTTGTTTTGACGCGCAGCGATATGAACGGTCTTTATTCGCCGTTCGCTTCCAACAAAAAACGCAGCGAAATGGAAAAGCGCCGTTCTATCATTGAAAAAACAAATCCAGATTTGGTTGTCAGCATTCACATGAACAGTTTTGCGTCGTCCGCAGCGCGCGGGGCGCAGGTTTTTTATGCCGATGGCTCTGAAAGTGGTCAGTCACTGGCAAAAAGCGTGCAAGAAACACTCCACAAAAACATCGACTATGCCAAACTGACGCCACAAGTGGGGGATTATTACATTTTGAACTGCACAGACACTCCAAGCATTTTGGTGGAATGCGGCTTTATTTCAAACCCCGAAGAAGAAAAGCTTTTGATAGATGAACAGTATAGGCAAAAATTTTGTTACAATTTGCTTTGCGGAATGCTTTTATATTTTAAATAACAAAACAAGACAACAACTGACAAAAGCCGACATTCTTTTGCAATGAGATTTTTTTTCGATGTTCTAAAATCGTTATGAGGGTTTTATGAACATCAAAATAAACAAATATTTAGCTTTTTTTCTTCAATTTGTCATCTTTTTTGGCATTTTTTATGTGCTTTTTCATGCCAGCATAAATTTTGTCATTTTTCCTTTTGCTTTTGGAATGTTTTTCGCACTCGCTTGGGCAAATCAAAAAGTTTGGCTGCTGGTTCCGGCTTACATATTTGCTGGCGTTTTGTTTGAGCCGACATTGGAATTTGCCATTTGCATGTTGGTGTGCGTTTTCTGTCTGATTATTCCATATTTTATTCACGTGCTTTGCAAGAAAAACATGAAAAGGTGGGAGTTTCCAATTTTTGCCATTCTTTCTCAAACGGCAAATTTGGTGTTTGACATTGTAAACGGCTTTTCTCCAGTGCTTTCATGCGTCAGCATTTTGGTGGGCGTGCTGTTTATGTATGCTTGCATAATTGTTTTTGAAGCGGTTATCATTCGCGGGTTTACAAACAAGCTGACTGCACTAGAAATCGTTTCGCTTTTTTCTATCATTGGCGCAATTTGCAGCGGATTAACCGTTTTGACCATCGGAAATTTCAGCTTTTTAAAATTGTTTGTAAGTTTCATCTTGCTTGTTTTTGCATTTTGCTCCACTCCGCTGCTGACAATGCTGGTCGCTTCGGTCGCTGGAATTGGCTCGCTCATTGCCACGAACAACCCGATTTTTGTCGCGCCGTTCATAATCTGGGCTCTGGCGGTGCTGCTTTTCAAAAAACGTTTTCGAATTTTTATGATAATTGCACTGATTTGCGTCGAACTTCTCATCGGTTTTTATTTCAATCTTTACACATCGTTTGGAATAATTGAAATTCTGCCAGTGTTGATATCGTCGCTCGGCTTTGTTTGTCTTCCAAAAAATTGGTGCAACGAAATTTCTGTCATGTTCAACTTGTCAAAAGACAGATTGGCAATGAAAAATGTTGTCAATCGCAATCGTGAAATTTTGCATAAAAGGCTGGGCAATTTGTCTGAGATTTTCAACGATATGAACATCATCTATCGCAATATGCTCAAAGCTGGCATGACGCTAGACGAAGTTAAAACACTTTTAGAGCAAGAAATAAGCGACAAGATTTGTTCTTTTTGTCCAGAGCGAAACCACTGTCATCGAACTTTTGCAGAAAACACAAAACAGGTTTTTGATGAACTTATCACAATTTCATTTGAAAAAGGAAAGGCAACACTTCTTGACATTCCGTCTTATTTGACGTCAAGGTGCAAGCAAACAAATTCGATTTTGGGGTCTATCAACACGCTGACTGGGCAATATAAAAAATACATGAGCATGGTGCATGACGTTGACACAAGCAAGCTTATCATTGCTGAACAGCTTCTGGGTGTTTCCAAAATCATGGGCTCGCTTTCAAAAGAAGTGGAAAGCAATGTTTCATTTGATACAACCAGAGAAAACAAAATTTTGGACGAACTGACTTATTACAACATCATCTGCATTGATGTTGTCGTTTTTGAAAAAGATTTGTGGACGCAAATGGCTTCAGTTGTCATTCGAAACGAAGATGCCACCAAGCCAAGAATAACCGATGTTGTTTCCAAGGTTTGTGGCTCGAAGATGGCTGTTTTTGAAAGTTATTCATGCTCAAGACCGGGCTATACTGTTGTAAATTTGAAAACCGCGCCAAAATATGACTGCCTCTTTGGAGTGAGTCAAAAGACAAAAAATGGTTCCAAGGTCAGCGGCGACACTTACAGCGTTGTGAAACTCGACGGCGACAAAATTTTGTTTGCCATAAGTGACGGCATGGGCAGCGGCGAAAAGGCAGAGCAGACAAGTGAGCTTTCAATCAGCCTTATTGAAAATTTTTATAAAGCTGGCTTTGACAACGACTTGATTTTGTCGACTGTGAACAAACTTTTAAATTTGCACAAAGAAGAAATTTTTAGTGCTCTTGACATTGCCATTTTGGACGAGAAAAATGGACTTGTCGACTTCATAAAAATGGCATCTCCAAATTCGTATATCTTAAACGAAAACGAGTGCCAGACGGTGGAAGCGGGAGCGCTTCCAATCGGCATTGTGGAAGAGACCAAACCGCTTGTCAAGAAAAATGTTATCAGCGCAAAAGACTTTTTGATTTTGGTTTCTGACGGAATTAGCGACAGCTTTGGAAAAGAAGAAGAGCTTGTCGAGTGCATAAAGGCAATAAAAACAAAAAATCCGCAAGAATTTGCGGATGAGTTGTTGGAAAGAGCGCTTGCTTGCAACAATGGCTACGCTGTGGATGACATGACTGTGATTGTGGTCAAGATTTTGGAGTTTTAACCTTCTCACAAAACAAAGCTATAGACGTTTCGAAGTTGTTCTCTTGTTGCGAAGTTATATTTTTGGCAGGCACTTTCAAACAAAATGTAAACTTTTCCGTCAGCCAAAACAATTTCTTCGCTCATGCAAGGTGCAGTCAAGTCGTCAGTCAAATCTTCGCTATCCAAAACATACAAATCAATCGGAGTGCCGTTGAAATCAAAAGTTTTTTCAGCTGCGCCGTTTAAAATGTTGTTATAGGTGTAAATGTGTGAGTCTGGCAGAGAATAAGAAGTTGACAAAACGATTTTATCTTGGCTGACAACCATGCCTTGCACCAAAGACGGTGTCGACAGAGCTTTTGTTGGAGTTGTCGATGTCAAGCCGTAAGTTTGAGCGTTGTCGATTTCATAGCAAAAACTCAATGCCTTGTTGGTTTTTCCGTCAGAAGTTTCCACAAAATGCGTTTCGTCGGTGTCATAACTTCCGTCACGTTGAAATTCTCCCACCCAAAGGTTGTTTCCTTCAACGGTGACAAAATCGGCACCGTTTCCGCTTTCAAAAGCGTCAACAATTTGAATTGAACCACCATTTTCAACCGTTTCAATCTGAGCAAAATCAAAGCGAACAACTTTTCCTTCTCCAGCGACCCAAACACTTGTTCCGTCGGTGGCAATTCCGCCAGCATGGCCTGTGTAACTTGCTTCACCGTCTTTCAAAGTGAAAAATTTTGTTGTTGCACCAGTTTTTGCGTTGACAACATAAATTCTTGACGCCGAGCCGTCGTTCATATAACCGCTGGTCAAAAAAGTTTCGGTTTGTTCATCGAAAGTTATGCCTTGCGGAATAAATCCATCGTTTAAACCTGCAATTTCAAATTCTTTGTTGGTTTTTGCGTAAAAACTTCCGTAACTTCCACCAAAATACCACAAAATCATGGCAATTCCAAGAACGGCAAAAATGGAAGCGACAACAATTGAAGTGACTTTTTTTGCTTTGCTCATAACCTATCTCCTTTTTGTTTAGTTTAGCATTATTTGTTTTTAAGGTCAAATTTTTTTTTAAAATTCTCTATCTTTTTAAGTTTTTTATTTTGTATTTATTCTCAAATATTGTAAAATAATTGGTGTGGAGGAGCTTATGAAAACTTTGATAACTGCAGAAAGCACAATCGACTTGCCAAAAGAATTGCTGGAAAAATATCAAATCAAAACGATACCTTATATGGTCCTTTTGGGAGACAAGGATTTTAAAGACGGCGAAATTGAGGCGACTGAAATTTTTAAGTTTGTGGATGAAAAGAAGATTTTGCCAAAAACTTCTGCCATAAACAAACAGCGATATACAGATTTTTTCAAAGAAAACCTTAAAAGTTGTGATGCCATTGTGCATTTCAGTTTGTCAGGGCAAATTACAAGCTCAACGCAAAACGCCAAGGATGCAGCAGCAGAACTCGAGAACGTTTATGTTGTTGACACGCAATCTCTCTCGACTGGCATTGCTCTTCTTGCAATTTATGCTAAAAAATTAGTCGACAGTGGTTTGGAAGCCAAAGAAATTTATGAAAAGGCAAGCGCAAGGGTGCCAAGCGTTCAGGCTAGTTTCGTTGTGAAAAAATTGGAATATCTTTATAAAGGCGGAAGATGTTCGGCACTGGCATATTTTGGCGCAAATTTGATGAAAATCAGACCACAAATCATTTTGAAAGACGGCAAGATGGGAGTTCACAGAAAATATCGTGGCAATATGGACAAGGTTGTGGAAAACTATTGCAAAGACACGTTGGAAGAATTCGACAATCCAGACTTAAGCGTTGGCTTTGTGACCTACACCACAGCAACGCCAGAAATGGTGGAAGCGGCAAAGCGTTCTCTGCAAGAGAAAGGCTTCAAAACCATCTACGAAACTCGCGCGGGAGCGACAATTTCCAGCCACTGCGGAGAGAACACGCTGGGCATTTTGTATATCAATGACGGAGATCATTAAAATATAAAATTTGCAAAAAAATATAAAAAATAGCAAAAAATTGAGAAAAAATCTAAAAAAATGCCAATTTTTGCTATTTTTTTTGTCGTTTTTATGCAAAATAAAATTATGAAAAAGAAAAAACGTAAAAATTTATATCAAAGCAAAAACGATCCACTTGGGGCATATACGGGCACTCCAGCCGCCCCTTTTGAAAAACCTGTTCAAGACGCCGACGACCTGTGAAAAATCGTTTTGAAACTTGATTTTTGTCGCAAATAATGATATTATATTCGCATGAAAGAACTTTCGGCGGCACAAAAAATTGAACAAAGCATAAACAAAAGATTTCGCAAAACGATTTGGTCGAGATTTATTTTGGCGCTCAAAAGATATAACCTTGTGGAAGACGGCGACAAAATTGCCGTCTGTGTTTCTGGCGGAAAAGACAGCATGCTGCTTGCAAAACTTATGCAGATGTTGCAAAAGTTCAGCGAAACAAAATTCGATTTGATTTTTCTTTGCATGGATCCAGGTTACAATCCAAAAAATCGCCAGCAAATCGAAGAAAATGCAAAAATTTTGGAAATTCCTCTTCAAATTTTTGAGACAAACATCTTTGACAGCGTGGCAAACATCGAAAAATCGCCATGTTATCTGTGCGCAAGAATGCGTCGAGGTTATCTTTACAACGAAGCCAAAGTGCGTGGCTGCAACAAAATTGCTCTCGCTCATCATTTTGATGATGTCATCGAAACGACGCTTATGGGAATGCTCTACGGCGCTCAGCTTCAAGCCATGCCGCCAAAGCTTTATTCTCAAAATTTTGAGGGGATGCAGCTTATTCGACCGCTTTTTTGCGTTCATGAAGATGACATAATTGCTTGGAAAAATTACAACAACCTAAAGTTTTTGCAGTGCGCGTGTCGTTTTACGGAGCAGTGTGATTTGGCTGAAGACGAAATTTCTCCGTCTGCACGCCTTGAAACCAAAAATTTGATAAAAGAACTGAAACAAAAAATTCCAGAAGTGGATTATCACATTTTCAAAAGCATTCACAATGTCAACGTGGACACAATGCTGGGCGTCAAGCACAACGGCGAAACTTTTGATTTTGAAAAAATGTTTAAAAACAACAAAAAAAATAATAAAAAAGAGTGAATTTTCACTCTTTTTTTATCTACTTTTTTCGTTTGTCATTTCAGCCACATAATAGCTACCTTCATGTTGAGTAGGTGGAAATGTCTCACCTTTCTCAAGATAGGTTTTTTCGTCGTCGCGGCTTTGTCCGTTTTTGTCATAAGCTTTGTAGTTTCCTGACATAGGAACAGTGTCGCCTGGTCTATATTTTTCCATCTTAACCTCCCTATGCTTAGGTTGTGCAGTCGGGAGATTATTATTCAAAAAATTTTATTTCTTTGCTAGACTCACTGTCACAGCCAAAGACACCGTTGCGCCAACCATTGGATTGTTTCCAAAGGTTGGCTGTCCATAAGCCAAATTGAAAAGCTTTAAAATTCTAAACAGTCAATCTCAATTTGTCTTGTGGGCTTTATTTCTTCGCCAAGCTTACTGCCACAGCCAGCGAAACCGTCGCTCCAACCATTGGATTATTCCCCATTCCGATAAAGCCCATCATCGCAACATGTGCAGGGACCGACGAGCTGCCCGCAAACTGGGCGTCGCAATGCATTCTGCCCATCGTGTCTGTCATTCCGTAACTTGCTGGCCCACATCTCATATTGTCAGGGTGCAGTGTTCTGCCAGTTCCGCCACCAGATGCAACTGAAAAATATTTTTTGCCGTTGTCGTTGCACCATTTTTTGTATGTTCCAGCCACAGGGTGTTGAAAACGAGTTGGATTTGTGGAGTTGCCCGTGATGGAAACGTCCACTTGTTCGTGTTGCATGATTGCCACACCTTCCGAAACGTCATAGGCGCCATAGATTTTCACTTTTCCGCGTTCGCCACTTCCAAATTTGATTTCTTCCAGAATGTTCAATTTTTGTTCGTTATGGTCGAAATATGTTTTAACAAATGTGAAACCGTTTATCCTTGCAATGATATATGCGGCGTCTTTGCCGAGCCCGTTTAAAATGATTTTGAGCGGCGTTTTTCTGATTTTGTTTGCCGTTTTTGCAATTCCCATTGCGCCTTCAGCGGCGGCAAAGCTTTCGTGACCTGCCAAAAAGCAAAAACATTTTGTGTTTTCGTCCAAAAGCTTTCCAGCAAGTCTGCCATGGCCAAGCCCGATTTTTCTTTCGTCAGCCACCGAACCTTTCACACAGAAAGCTTGCAGACCCTCGCCAATTTTTTCGGCATATTCGCTGGCATTTTTGCAGTCAGATCTGAGAGCAATCGCTGTTCCAAGAGCGTAGGCATCCACGGCATTGTCAAAACAAATTGGTTGAATTTCCCGAACAGTTTTTTCGACATCAATTCCAAAGGACTGGCAAAAATCTTTGGCATTTTGAATGCTTTTCAAGCCGTATTCTTTCAGTGTTTTTGAAAGATTTGCATATTTTTTTGTTTCTTCCATATCATTCTCCTCTTGGATTGATGATTTTCTTGGCTTCATCAAATCTGCCGTAATTTTTTGTTGCGTTTTCAATGGCTTGGGCTTTTGTCAAATTTTCGTCGTTCAAATTTTTGAGCAAAAGTCCAAGGTTGACATATTCATAACCAATCACTTCGCCACGCTCGTCAAGCCCCATTTTTGTGATGTAACCTTCCGTCAAGTTGAGATATTTGACGCCGCCAGTTTCTGTGGAAACAATTGTTCCCACTTGGCTGGTTTTAAACTTGCCCAAATCTTCCATGCTTGCGCCAACTTCCAGCCCACCAAGAGAAAAAGCAGATTGGCTTCTGCCATAGACAAGTTGTTCAAAAACATTTTTCATAGCGTCATTGATGGCGTCGCAAACAAGGTCGGTGTTGAGTGCTTCCAAAAGAGTTTTGCCCACCAAAATTTCTCCAGCCATGGCTGCAGAGTGTGTCATTCCGCTGCAACCAACCGTTTCAATCAGCGCTTCTTTGATTATGCCATTTTTGACGTTTAAAGTCAGCTTGCAGGCTCCTTGTTGCGGTGCGCAAGTTCCGCAACCATGCGAGAAACCTGAAATTTGAGTTATTTCTTTGACTTGGTCCCATTTTCCTTCTTGTGGAATTGGAGATGGACCAAAACCTTTTATGTTTTTTACGCAGTTGTTTTCCATGAAATTCTCCTTAACAATTCAATTATATCAAACCAAACAAAATTTCCAAAACAAAACCAGGTGTTGACAAGAATTTTTAAGCTTGTTATACTAAAGTGGGAGAAAAATATGAACGAACAAATTTCACTTTCAAGTTTGAAAATAAAACCAAACACCTATTATGACATTGTCAAGATTTTGCAAAGGAACAATTTGCCGGCGACAATAGGCGGAGTAGCAGAACTGGGCATTGCTGGAATTTACAACTTTGATGTTTCGCCAGTGGTGTTTAGTGCAAACGAATTGAGCTCTTTGCTGAAAGCCTTAAAGTCCAAGGATTGTTATCTGACAATCACAAAGCAAGAATTTGAAGCCCTTGATTTCGAAATTCTTTACGACGGAAAAGCTGTAAAGCAACAGATTTATGATGTTTTAGAAAATTGTTATGCTTTGAAAAACGGAAAAGTTGACGAAAAAGTTGACAATATAGAAATTGGATGGTAAAATCTTTAAATAATCAAAATGGCGGAATAAAATCAGTAGATTTGAAAAAGTTTTTTCAGAGAAAGATTGGTTGGTGAAAAATCTTGGCTTTTCAAATTGAATTACACTTATTTCAAGTTTTGCGTTTGTCCACGAACGGACATAATAAGGGCTGAAACTTAAAATTTTCAGCTGAATTTAGGTGGTACCACGAACAGCACGCTCGTCCTAAAAATTTGAGGATACGCGTGCTTTTTTTAAGGAGAAATTTATGAAAACAGACACAAAACTCTATCAAACTTTGAAAGAACGTGGGCTTTTATATCAATGCACGGATGAAGAAGCGCTCAAAAAAATGCTTGAAAGCGGAAAGCCTATCACGCTTTATGAAGGCACAGACCCAACTGCAGACAGTTTGCACATTGGGCATTGTGTCCCTTATTGCATTTTGCGCCGTTTTCAGAAAGCTGGGCACAAGGTTATCATCTTGATGGGTGGCGCGACAGCTTGCATCGGTGACCCAAGCGGCAAACAAGAAATGCGCAAGATGCTCACAAAAGAGGAAGCG
Organism: uncultured Christensenella sp.; assembly: GCA_905207515.1. GTDB lineage: Bacteria > Bacillota > Clostridia > Christensenellales > UBA1242 > Caccovivens. Next base: position 16,159 of record CAJLLK010000008.1, read on the forward strand.
GAAAGGAACATTGAAAAAATCAAAGAAACGCTCAAAGTCTTTCTTGATTTTGACGGCGACAATCCAGCCATCATTGTCAACAACGCTGATTGGTTTAAAGACATAAACTATGTCGACTTCATGCGAGAGATTGGCGTGCATTTCAATATCAGCAAAATGCTCTCAAACGAAATTTACGTTGAAAGAATGAAAAACGGTGGATTGACCTTTTTTGAAATGGGTTATATGCTCATGCAAGCATATGATTTTGTTCATCTCAACCAAAAATATGGTTGTGTTTTGCAATATGGTGGGCAAGACCAGTGGGGGAACATTGTTGCAGGAACTGAGCTTCAGAGAAAACTCAACTTTCAAAACGGCACAAACATTTCTCTTGTGGGAGCGACAAATCCGCTTCTTATGACGCCGGAAGGAAAGAAAATGGGAAAAACCGAGAAGGGCGCGATTTGGATTGCAAAAGACAAAATTTCGGCTTATGATTTTTATCAAGGCGTTTATCAAACGCCGGATGCTTGTGTTGAAATGATGTTTGCGCTTTTCACAGATGTTCCAATGAATGAAGTGAAAAAACTGATAGAAGAAGACATTGTCAAGGCGAAAAAAGTGCTATCTTTTGAAGTGACAAAATTTATTCGCGGCGAAGAGGATGCAATTCTGGCACAAAACATGAGCGAAAATTTGTTTAGAGACGGCGGCGACGACGCTCCGATTGTGGAAGTTGAAAAAAGCGAATTTCCAATGATGATTTGTGATTTGGTTTTCAAATGCGGCTTGGCACCGTCAAAAAGTGAAGCTCGACGCTTGATTCAAGGTGGCGCAATCACTTTTAAAAACGAAAAAGTAACCGATTTTTCAAAGACCGTCAGTGCACAAGACGCTGAAAATGCCCTTTTGAAAAAAGGCAAGAAAAGTTTTGTTAAGATTTCAGTCAAATAAAAAAAGTCCAAACTGTTTGGACTTTTATTTTTCTAAATAAGCTATTGCCACACAGCCAGGGCCAGCATGAGTTCCAATGATAGGACCAATTCCAGTGCAGCCTTCACATTTTATGTTCAAAGCTTTTTCAATTTCTTTTTTAAACTGTTCAAACCTTGTCAAGTCGTTTGAATGAGCAATGCAAATGGATTTTTCCAGGTCAATGTTGCTTAAATTTTTTATCAAATTTTTTATGGCGTGATTATAGCCAATGCCTTTAGATAAAACAACAACTTTTCCATTTTTGATTGTCACAATAGGTTTTATGTTTAAGGCTGTGACGGCAATCCCTGCCACAAGCGAAAGTCTCCCACCTTTGATAAGATATTTGACGTTGTCAACGACAGCAATAAGGCGACATTTTTGTTTCAACTCTTCCATTTTGGCTTTGAGCTCATGCAGTGACACACCACTTTTTATCAGTTTCAAAGCTTCAAAAACCAAAACCTTAAAACCCAGAGTCACATTTTGTGTGTCAAAAATTTCTAAGTGGGCTGAATTTAATTCTTCGCTTGCCAGCCTGAGACTGTTGAAAGAGCCCGAAAGCCCGCTTGATAAAGACATAACAAAAACATCTTCGCCTTTGTCTAAGAAAGGTTTGATGATGTTTTGATATTCGTCTTGATTTATTTGCGTAGTGTGTGGAAGGGTTTTGCATTTTTTGAGAAGGTCAAAAAATTCTTCGTTTTGCAGGTTTACGCCAGCGAGATATTCTTTGTCGTCCACACAAACTTTCATAGGAATAACTGTCACGCCCAAATCTTCAATTTCTTGAGCGGTCAAATCTGCCGTGCTGTCAATTATCAATCTAATCATTTTTAAACTTCCTTTATTTGATTTTTAAATTCCTAAGTGTTACAATTGTAACAGATGCTATTCTAACAAGGTTTATACTGAAAATCAACTTAAACATCTTCTTTGCATTGAAGATGTGATAAAAGGGGGCAAAATGTATCAGTTGAAAGAGCGAAAAAACAAAAACAATTTGTTTGTCAGAAGTTGCATCACAGAAGCGTTGATAGAACTTTTGAAGAAAAAGAATTTTGAAGACATATCGATAACTGACATAATAAACAAAGCAGGTGTCAGCAGAATGGGATTTTATCGAAATTTCGTGAGTAAAGAAAATGTGATTGAAAGTTATATTTTGGATATTTTTGTGGAGACAATCGAAGAGATAAAAGCCAAAAGAGCGCTTGATTTCAGCATGCGCAAGGTTTTGACGACTACATTGGAAAACTTCAAAAAATATGCAGATATCATAAGGCTGTTTTTGAGCAAAAACCTGGAATTTTTGTTGTATGATTGTTATCAAAAGGCATATTCTTTTTTGCGGAAAGATAGAAAGATGACGCGCATAAGACAATATTCAGAACAGATGTTTATTGGTGAACTTTTCAGTTTGGAAATGCGTTGGTTGAAAAGTGGAATGCAAGAAACTCCACAAGAATTGGCAAGGATTTACAAATTGATACATCGAAACATGAACTTAGCGTTGTGAGTTTATGGCTTGACAAGACTGGAAAATTCCACACCCATTGCATGAGCGATTTGCAACAACCAAATTGGTTCAAAAAATTCTGTGTTGTTCAAAATTTTCATAAGTTGCGACAATTTCAGGTGGCATTTTTTTGCAAAATCAGCTTCAGACAGATTGTGCTTTTTCATATATGCTTTTATCTTTTCAATTTCGACTGTGTTTTCAAAAGTGACAAAATTTTCCTTCATTTTTGAGTTCTCCTTTTAAATAGTTGTGTAAAACCAAACGGTTTCAAACATATTATACTGAAAACATTTGGTTTCAGTCAAACAGTTTCATAACCAAATGGTTATAATTTTCATATAAGGAGATTTTATATGGAAATTTTTGCAGAGAGACTGAAAGAACTAAGGACTGAAGCAAATTTGACAACTCGTGAATTAGGAGAAAAGATTGGCGTAACAAACATTACTATAAGCCGCTGGGAAAGGTGTTTAAGAGAGCCAAGTTTGGCAAATGCGAAAGCTGTTGCGATATTTTTCAAAGTCTCGACAGACTATCTGTGCGGATTGGAAGATTGATGACAAAATTTGCAAAACAAATTGAACATATTGAGAAGAAATCGCGCTTTGTCGGTTATTTTTTGCGTTGTGCAAGTGTGGAAGAAGTGCAAAATGCTTTGAAAGAGCTGAAACAACAGCACAAAAAAGCCACACACATTTGTTATGCTTATTCGCTCAAAAATCCTTTTCTCGAAAAAGCCGTGGACGACGGTGAACCTGGCGGGACGGCGGGCAAACCAATTTTGTCGGTTTTGCAAAAGAAAAAAATTGCGGATGCTTGCGTTTTTGTGGTAAGATATTTTGGTGGAATAAAACTCGGCGCGGGCGGATTGGTGCGAGCTTATTCAAAAGTGGCAAGTTTGGTGTTGGAAGGAGCATAGATGAAAATCACAAAAATCAAACGGATTGGAAACACAAATCGTTTTCATGTTTATGTTGATGAAAAGTGGAGCGGCGTTTTTCTGGACGAAATTTTGGCGGTTTATCATTTGAAAACCGAGCAAGAAATTGACGATGAAGAGTTCAAAAAAATAAAGGTAGAAAACGACGAAAAAGTCGCTTTTGACATGGCGGCGACTTATCTTGAAAAATATGTTGTCAGCGAAAAGGGACTGAAAGATTATTTAAAGAAAAAGGGCTTTGATTTTTCTGTTATCCAAAAAACTGTGCAAAAATTGAACGAATATGGCTTTGTTGACGACGAAAAATTTGCAAAAAATTATTTCGAAAGCTTATCAAATTCAAAGGGCAAACGAGCCATTGCTCAAAAGCTTAAACAAAAGGGCGTGTCGGCGGAAATTGTCGAAAATCTGCTCGAAAATGTCGATGATGAAGCAGAACTTGAAAAGGCAAAGACGCTTGCTGAGAAATTCGTTAAAAATCGTCAAAATGAGCCAAAATTACAGCAAAAGTGCATTGCTCATCTTATTTACAAAGGGTATGATTATAACGTGGCACAACAAGCAACAAAATCTGCCCTTTCTCATCTAGGAGAAAATTATGATTGGTTTTGATTTGCAAGAAGTGAAGAGAATAAAAAACGCAGGCAGACTTCTTTCGAAAATTGCGCTTCCTGACGAGATTGCTTACATACAGAAATTTTCGCGCAACCAAAAAGAAAAAGTCGCCAGCCTTTGGGCGGTCAAAGAAGCTGTTTTCAAAGCACTTGACATCTCAAGCGGAGAAATTTCGTTTAAAGAAATTGAGCTTTGTCATCACGAAAACGGAAAGCCTTTTGTCAAACTTTATGGCAAGGCGCAAAAAAGATTTGATGACTTGAAAGCAAAACAAATCGAAGTTTCCATTTCTCATCAAAAGAGTGTGGTCGGGGCAGTTGTTGAAATCTTGATTTAACAAAATTGTTGCGAAACGAAGTGTCACAAACGTCAAAAAGGCGTGTGGCATTTCTTTTTTATGCCAATGAATAAAATCCACTCAATTATCTAAACTATTTTCAAATTATAGGGAGATGATTGATGGACAAATTTCATTTGATGTTGAAACGAATAAAGAAAATTGAAGAGCTTTACGGCAGCTTGGAAAATTATGTCGTGAACTCAACAAATTTTGAAGGTCAACATAGAATGAAAATAGAAGAAATCTATTCTTCTTTGGGGTCTGAAATGGAGCAAGTCTATCAAGAACTTCTTGACTTAGAACTTGCCGACCTTTTAGATTTTCAAAATCTTATTGGCGAGGTTTATGGAAAATTTGATTAAGCGCGGAGACATATATTTTGCTGACCTTAGTCCCGTTGTTGGGAGTGAGCAAGGTGGCGTGCGCCCAGTTCTCGTCATTCAAAATGATGTGGGAAACAAATTTTCGCCAACAGTGATTGTTTCGGCAATCACCAGCCAACTTTCAAAAGCAAAACTTCCAACTCATGTCGAACTTTCTTCAGTTCAATATCATTTGCCAAAAGACAGCGTTGTGCTTTTGGAACAAATCAGAACACTTGACAAAAAGCGATTGAAGGACAAAATAACCGTTTTGGACGAAAGAAAAATGAAAGAAATCAATCGAGCACTTTTGATTTCGCTCGGCTATGGTCAGTGAAAGGCATCGAGATCTTTCGACATGCTCGTTTCACTCGCGGCTCAGGATGACTACTTTTTGTCATTTCGAGCCTGTCGAGAAATCTCAGAGTTCAACAAAACATTCCGTCAGAATTTTTTGCAAAAGGCTTTACATTTTTGCAAATGTGTGTTAAAATAGCCTAGAATTATTTTTAGGAGAACAAAAGTTATGATGATTGAACCACCAATTGACGAACTTGCAAAAAGAGCCAACGGAAACAAATATGTCCTTTCAATTGTTGCCGCAAAAAGAGCAAAAGAAATTGAAACCACAAGGCGTGCCGAACTTGCCACTGCCGACAAAAAATCTATAAGCATTGCTTTGGATGAAATTTATGAAGGCAAAGTTGTTCCAAGCGAAATAAATGATTGATTTGGCAAAACTTTTTATGATATAATTCTGCTGTGTAAAAACAGTAGAATTATTTTTTTAGGGAGAATGTTTTGTTTGCCAAAATCATAATCGACCAAGATGCCAAGGCGCTTGACAAAGTTTTTGAATATAAAATTCCACAAGATATGAGTGTTGAAGTTGGAGAAAGAGTGATTGTTCCGTTTGGAAACCGTTATCTTCAAGGCTTTATTGTTGGATTTGAAGAGGCTTGCCAATATGACGAAAGCAAACTGAAGTTTATAGAACGAAAAATTGAAAATTTTGCTGTTATCAAAAAAGAAATGCTTGAGCTTATGTTTCACATGGCAGACAAACTTCATCTCAAACTTGCCAGCATTTTGAGATTGTTTTTGCCAAGTGAAATGCGCACCGACAAAGTCAAAGAACTTCTCGTCAGGTTTGTCAAGCTCTCAGAAAATTTTGTTCTGCCTTCTGCAAGGGCAAAAAAACAACTCGAAATCATCTATTATCTTCAAGAAAATGGCAAGCAGAAGTTTTCTGAAGTGTCGGAAAAGTTTGGCTACGCTCCGCTTGCTGTACTTGTCAAATGCGGCACTGTTCAAGTGGAAGAAGAACAGCAAAACCGAACGCCAGCGGTTGACAGAATCGAAAACCAAAAACGCACTCTCACACCGCTTCAACAACGTGCTGTTGACACGATAACAGAAAACAAAACCTATCTTCTGCACGGCGTCACAGGAAGCGGAAAGACTGAAGTTTACATGAATTTGATTGAACGTCAGCTTGACCAAGGCAAGACCGCGCTTATGCTTGTGCCAGAAATTTCGCTGACTCCACAAGTTTTGGCAAATTTCAAAGCTCGCTTTGGCGACAAAGTTGCGCTCATTCACAGTGGGCTTTCTGCAGGAGAACGCTTTGACGAGTGGAAACGAATTTTCTTTGGTCAGGCAAGGGTGGTCGTTGGTGCAAGGTCGGCGATTTTCACACCGATTGAAAATTTGGGAGTTATCATCATCGACGAAGAGCACGAACAGAGTTATGTTTCTGAAAGCAATCCACGTTATGACACGCACATGGTGGCTGAATTTAGAAGAAAATATAACAACTGCACGCTTGTTTTAGGCTCGGCGACACCTTCAATTGAAAGTTATGCAAAGGCAATTGACGGCGAGTATGAACTTGTTGAAATGCCAGTGCGTGTCAATGGAATGGAAATGCCAAAGATTGTGGTTGTGGACATGCTTATGGAAATGCGACAGGGGAACAATCAGATTTTTTCCATTCCGCTCATATACGAGCTTCGAAATATCATCGAACGCAAAAAACAAGCCATGATTTTCATCAACCGTCGCGGCTTTTCTTCGTTTCAACGTTGCAGGCAGTGCGGATATGTGGCAAAGTGTTCTGATTGTGATGTGGCGCTTGTCTATCACAGAGCGGAAGACAAGCTCAAGTGCCACTATTGTGGAAAACGTTATCGCGCGCTCGACGTCTGCCCAAGTTGTGGAAGCCGAGATATCAAGCAGGGCGCAGTCGGCACCGAAAGAGTGGTGGAAGAGTTGCACAAACTTTTTCCAGAAGTTCGCATTTTGCGAATGGACGTTGACACAACTTCAAAAAAGAACGGTCATCGCGAAATTTTAAACGAATTTAAAAACACCAAACCAGCAATTCTTGTCGGAACGCAGATGATTGCAAAAGGGCATGACTTTGAAGATGTTTTGTTGGTAGGGATTATCGACGCTGACCAAAGTTTGTATCAAGCCGACTACCGTTCGATTGAGCGAACCTTTCAGCTTATCACACAAGTTGCGGGCAGGGCAGGAAGAAGCTCTGAGCAAGGTCGCGTGATTTTGCAAACTTACAGCCCAAGACATTATGTCTATCGCTTTGCGACCAACTATGACTATAAAGGTTTCTTCAAAAAAGAAGCAAATCTTAGAAAAGTGACCAATTTTCCGCCTTATGCACGCATTGTCAGAATTTTGTTTACGCATGAAGACGAAAACATTGTGGCGCAAGAGTGCAAAGTGTGCTATAATAAAGTCAAAGAAGTGAGAGACGCATATGGCGAAGAGTTTGTCTATCTTGACGTTATGAAAGCGCCACTCAACAAAATCAAAAACAAATTTCGCTATCAGATTATGATGCGCTTCAAACTTGACAAAGCGGACGAAATTGAAAAGAAAATCTATGATTGTGTGGACGAAAAGTGCAAATCCAGCGTCTTTTTTGAAATCAATCCAAACAATTTGAGTTAAAAGGAGAAAAACATGGCAACAAGAAAAATAGTTATCATCGGAAATGAAACACTGAGAAAAAAGTCAAAACCTGTCAAAGATTTTGATAAGTCTCTTGGCGAACTTTTGGACGACATGAAAGCAACTATGATTGAAAAAAAAGGTGTGGGAATTTCAGCTGTTCAAGTTGGGATTTTGCGCCGCGCAATCGTCATCGAGCTTGACAAAGACGAATATTTGGAAATTGTCAATCCAGAAATTGTGAAAACCAAAGGCAGAGTTTGTGACGCTGAAGGCTGTTTGAGTGTTCCGGGGTTTTACACTGATGTGCCAAGACCAAAATATGTCAAAATCAAAGCGCAAGACCGAAATGGCGAATTTTTTGAGTTTGAAGCGGAAGATTATCTTGCTCGCTGTGTTTGCCATGAGATTGACCACTTGAACGGTGTTTTGTTTGTGGACTTGACCGAAGATGGCAGAAAATATAAAAAAGAACACGGAGTTGAATGATGAAAATTCTTTTTTTTGGAACGCCACTTTTCGCTGAAATTGTTTTGCAAGGTCTTTTTGACAACGGCTTTGATGTTGTCGGGGTGGTTTGTCAAAACGACAAGCCAGCAGGGCGCGGAAACAAACTGAAAACGCCGCACATTGTTGAACTTGCAAGAGAAAAAGGCATTCCAGTTTTTCAGTTTGAGAAAATTTCAGAACACATCGAAGATTTCAAAAACATGGACTATGATTTGGCTGTGACGGCGTCTTACGGAAAAATTTTGCCGAAAAGCTTTTTGGACTTAAAGCCTTGCATCAATGTTCATCCTTCAATGTTGCCAAAATATCGCGGTGCAACTCCAATTCAAACTGCGCTTTTGAATGGTGATAAAAAAACTGGCGTGACAATCATGAAAACCGATGTCGGAATGGACAACGGCGACATTTTCGTTCAAAAAGAAGTGGAAATTTTGGATGAAGATGACTATAACTCGCTTCTTCCAAAACTTGCACGTGTCGGGCTGGAGCTTTTGATTGAAACATTGAAAAAAATTGAAATTAAAGCGGCGGTTTTAACTCCACAAGACGACAGCAAAGCGACCTTTGTTAAATTGATTCAAAAAGAAGACGGTTTGCTCAATTTTTCTATGCCTGTTCAAAGTTTGGTCAACAAAGTCAGAGCTTTTGTCGAAAGCCCAGTTGCATATTTCTTTTTGGGCGAAGATAGAATAAAGGTCTACAGTGCAAAAGTTGGCGACATGAGCACTTATGCACCTGTTGGGCAGGTTATTTCAAACAAAAAGCGCTTTCTGATTCAAGCGGGCGGCGGAGTTTTTGAAATTTTGAAATGTCAGGCGCCTGGCGGCAAAGTTTTGGATGCCAGCAGCTTTTTGAATGGTTATCGCTTCAAAACAATGGTGGTGGGCGTATGATTTTGGATATGAGTTTGCAAGAACTTTCTGAATATATCAAAAATTTGGGTGAGCCAACTTATCGTGCCAAACAACTTTTTGAAGCGTGCTTGCTTGGCAAAAAACTTGACGAAATTTCAAATCTGCCGAAAAGCTTTAAAGAAAAAATCGAAAAAGATTATCCAAAATTTGAAGTTGTAGCTCATCTGAAAAGCAAAGATGAAACGCAAAAAGTGGCATTGAAATTTCCTGACGGCAGCATTGTTGAGAGCGTGCTTTTGAAATATAAATATGGCTACACGGTCTGCGTTTCGACGCAAGTTGGCTGTCGAATGGGTTGCTCGTTTTGCGCTTCCACTTTAAACGGGCTGAAAAGAAATCTTTCGGCGGGCGAAATATTGACACAAGTTTTGTTTTTTAATCATCTTTTGGGCGGAACGCTGAAAAAACGCCAGGTCACAAATGTTGTTTTGATGGGCTGCGGAGAGCCGCTGGACAACTTTGACAATGTGACAAAATTTTTGAAGCTGGTTTCTTGCGAAGATGGTTTGAATATCAGCCAGAGAAATATTTCACTTTCAACCTGCGGAATTGTTCCAAAAATTTATCAACTTGCTGACGACGGTTTCAGCGTCACTTTGACAATTTCTTTGCATGCTCCAAATGACGAACTTCGAAAAAAGATTATGCCGATTGCCAATGCCTACAAAATTGAAGAAATTTTGAAGGCGTGTGATTATTATTTCGAAAAAACAGGCAGAAGAATTGCTTTTGAATATTCTTTGATTGACGGCGTAAATGACAGTGAAAAAGACATAAGACAACTTGCTTCAATTTTGAAAGGCCGCTCTTGCCATGTCAATCTCATTCCGCTCAATTCCGTCAAAGAAAAATCACTGATTGGTGTTTCAAGAAAGAGAGCCTATGTGTTGGCGGCAGAACTTGAAAAATTGGGCATCAGTGCCACTGTCAGACGCACAATGGGAGAAGACATTGAAGGCGCTTGCGGTCAACTTCGCAACAGAGTGGAGAAAAAGTGATGAAAGGTTTGGTGTTAAAAAAACAGGCGGATGTTTTTTCTGTTGAACTTTCAAGTGGGGAAGTTTTGACTTGTGTTGCACGAAAAGTTTTGAAACAAGAGGGCGTTTTTGTTGGCGACCATGTTGAGCTTGACCAAGACAACGCAATTTCAAAGGTTGAAAGCCGAAAAAATTTGCTTATAAGACCACCAGTTGCAAACATAGACAGAATGTTTATTGTTGTTGCGCCAGTTCCAAAAGCGGATTTATATCTCTTGGACAAGCTGCTCATTTTCTGCGCTCTCAATTCGATTGAATCAATCGTTTGCATAAACAAAAAAGATTTGGATGAAAATTATTGCAAAAATTTGGCAAAAATCTATAAAAAACTTGCAAAAACCGTCATTTTTTCAAGTTTTGATGAAAGTGTGCAAAAGTTATGTGGCTTGATAAAAGGCATTTGCGTTTTGGCGGGACAAAGTGCAGTTGGCAAATCTTCCATCATCAATGCTCTAAAGAAAGAAAATGTGGCACAAACGGACACATTCAGCAAAAAAATTGAGCGTGGAAAACAAACGACGCGCACCGTCCAACTTTATAAATTTTCCAATAACTGTTATCTGGCGGACACTGCAGGTTTTTCTAAGCTGGATGAAAGCCTTTTAGACCTAAAAGAAAACGAGATAAAAAGTTATTATCCAGATTTTTTGAAATTTGCAGGCGAGTGCAAATATAAAAGTTGTGCCCACTTGCAAGCCAAAGATTGCGCCGTTGTCAAAGCAGTTGAAGAAGGAAAAATTTCGAAAGAGAGATATCAAAATTATTTAAAGCTTTATGAAACTGTGAAAAACATAAAAAGATTTTGATTTTGCCTAAAATTTTGTTATAATTCAAGAAAATTTGCAAAAAAATTGATTTTTTTGAAAAAAGGAGCAAAAATGAAGAGATATATTGACATTTCAGTTTCGACTGACCCAATTGATGACTATCAAAACATCATCGAATATGCAAAACAAGTGCAAGGTGTTGCAGACTTTTTGCACTGTGATGTTATGAACGAAAATTTTGTTTCGAAAAACAATTATGATTATGGTTTGGTCAAAAACATCAATCGCAACACTCTCATCATGCTTGACGTTCATCTTATGGTCAACGAACCGAGCGACGATGTTCCAAAATATATCGAAGCGGGCGCAAACATTGTGACTGTTCATTATGAAGCGTTTGAAAACAAAGAAGATTTGGTCAATGTGTTGAAATACATTCAAGAAAACAGCACACTTGCGGGCTTGGCGATAAATCCAAAAACGCCTTTCAAAGATGTCCGTTCGTTTGCCTACAATTGTGATGTCGTTCTGATTATGGGCGTCGAGCCAGGCGAAAGTGGACAAACTGTTTTGGAAGAAACAATTGAAAAGGTCAAAGAAGTCTATGAGTTTAGGCAAGCCAACAATTTGAACTTCAAAATCGAGTTTGATGGTGGTGTAAACCCAGACCTTGCCAAAAAACTGATTGACTATGGCGTTGACAGTTTGGTAAGCGGCTCATATGTTTTCAACAGTGCTGACAGAGCAAAAGCAATTCAAAAGTTGAGATGTGAAGAATAAGAAAAATATCAAAAAATCAATTTTTTTTGAATCTTTTAGCAATTTTTTATGAATTTTACGTTTTAAAAGGATTTTTTATGATAAAAGCAGTGGTTTTTGATTTTGATGACACACTATACAGAGGAGAAACGCCTGTTTGGACAAATTGGGGAACATATTTGAAAACGGCGTTCAAATCGGTCGTGAAAGATGAAAAAAGATTGGAAGAAATTTGCGAAAAATATGATGTCAAACCTTCCACATCTTACATAAATGTTTTGCAGATTTGTCAAAACGAAAATTTGAATTTGCGAAAGCTGAAAAGATATATAAGAAAACATATTTACATGCATTCACATGACAAAATACAGACAATTTCAGATGAATTTTTGAAAAAACTTAAAGAAAATCATGCTTTATATGTTGTCACACTTTCTGATCAGCCTTATGTGAAATATTACAGCAAAAAATATAACATCGACCGCAAAAATTTTAGAAAGATGTATTCCTTAAACTTTTTTGAAGACCATCCGTCAAAAGGAAATGTCTATGCCAAGATAATAAAAAAAGAGAAAATTTCGCCAAAAGAAC
>CAJLLK010000009.1 GCA_905207515.1 uncultured Christensenella sp.
TTCCCTTGCGGAGCTTGGCGTCGGAACTGCTTTAAACTACAGCCTGTACGGTCCGGTAGCGCGGGGCGAGCGGGAAAAAATCAAATCCTACATGCAGCTGTATAAAAAAGCGTACCGCACCATTGCCATCGTGATTGCTGTCATCGGACTTGCACTGGTACCGTTTTTACCCTGGATTGTCAAAAATGCAGATTATCTGACTCTAAGGCAGCTGCGGGGTTTACTATCTGCTGTTTCTGTTCAACACGGTGACAACGTATTTTGTTGCATACAAATACAGTCTTGCCAATGCGGAGCAGAAAAACTATATCCAGACAAACGCGGATGCCATCAGCAAAGCGGTTTCCGTGGTGCTGCAGCTTCTGGGACTGCTGGTACTGCCAAACTACCTGTTATACCTGCTGATTCAGGTCGGCGTATCTCTCGGACAGAAGATTTTTATCAGCTGCTATCTGAACCGCAAATATCCGCTTTTGCTGGAAAAAAATGTGGAACCGTTGACAAAAGAAGAAAGGTCTGTTATAATACGAATGCTGTTATTTATGGGACGAAGTGCAAGGTTACTTGCGTCATACAAGCGACGAGAAGAAAATTTGCATGGACCAGAGTTTCGGCCAAAGATGCCGGGGCGACCAAAATGACATTTTTTTAAGTCAATCAGCATGACACACGCGGGGTAGTGTTCCAAGGTTTGAAAATTTGTTTGTGGGGACTTGATTTTCAAAACTTGAAATGCCCGATTAAGAAAATGCAACGTTTTGGATTTGTTAATACAGGGAGGTAAAAAAAGAAAAATGGCAACACAAAAAATGAGAATTAAACTTAGAGCCTATGAACACTCACTTATTGATGAAGCTTGCAGAAGAATTATTGAAACTGCTGGCAAGAATGGTGCAAAAGTTTCTGGGCCAATTCCACTTCCAACAGACAGAGAAGTGGTGACTGTGATTCGTTCTCCACACATGTACAAAGATTCGAGAGAACAATTTGAAAGCAAAACCCACAAGAGATTGATTGATATCTACAATCCAAACGCTAAGGCTATCGACGCTTTGATGAAGCTGGAATTGCCTGCAGGCGTTGAGATTAACATCAAACTGTAAGGAGGTAAAGAAAAGTGAAAGCTATATTAGGAAAAAAACTTGGTATGACACAAGTCTTTACTGATGACGGTTTGGTTATACCAGTGACAGTTGTTGAAGCTGGTCCAATGACAGTTGTTCAAAAGAAGACGGCTGAAGTTGATGGTTACAATGCTTATGTTTGCGCATTTGACCAAAAGAAGAAAAACATCACAAAACCACAAAAGGGCATTTTTGACAAAGCTAAGGTTGAACCTTTTAAAGTTTTGAGAGAATTTGACCTTGATGGCGACTTGGAAGTTGGCAGCGTTGTCAAAGCAGACGTGTTTAAAGAAAAAGACAAGGTTGACGTTTCAGGAATCACAAAAGGACATGGATTTTCTGGCGTTATCAAAAGATGGAACCAACATAGGCTTAAAATGACACACGGCACTGGACCTGTTCACAGAGAAGTTGGTTCTATGAGTGCAAACTCAACACCTTCAAGAGTTTTCAAAAACAAACATATGCCTGGACAATATGGAAACGAAAAAGTTACCATTCAAAACCTTGAAATTGTAAAAGTCGATGCAGATAGAAACTTGCTTCTTATCAAAGGAAACGTTCCTGGAGCAAAAGGTGCAATCCTTACAATCAGACAAACTGTTAAGTAATGAAGGAGAAAGGAAATGGCAAAAGTTAAAGTATATAATATGAAAGCCGAAGAAGTTGGTTCGATTTCTTTGAAGAACGACGTTTTCGGTGTGGAATACAACGAGCCACTCATTCACGAAGTTATTGTCGCTTACAATGCCAATCAAAGACAGGGCAACAAAAGCACACTTACAAGAAGTGAAGTGAGAGGACATGCTGCAAAACCTCACAGACAAAAAGGAACAGGCAGGGCAAGACAAGGTTCGACAAAAGGACCGCAATTCATCGGTGGTGGAGTTGTGTTTGCTCCAAAACCAAGAGACTTTTCAAAGAAAGTCAACAAAGTGGCAAAAAGAGCAGCACTTCTTTCTGCACTCAGCCAAAAACTTGCACAAAAAGAAATCACAGTGCTTGACAAGTTTGAAGTTGAAAGCGGAAAAACAAAAGATGCTCAAAAATTTTTGGATGCTTTCAAATTTGCTGGTTCAGTTTTGGTTGTTTCTTCAAACAACTCTGACAAAGAACTTAAAGCAACAAACAACATTCCAAACCTTAGCACAGTCAATGTTGAACTTTTAAACACTTATGACGTTGTTTCAAACAAAAACGTTGTGTTGACAGAGTCTGCAGTCAAATACTTAGAGGAGGCTAACGCATAATGGAAGCGAACGAAATCATTATCAAACCACTTCTGACAGAAAAGAGCTATGCAGGAATTCAAAACAAAATTTACAGTTTTGTTGTGAAGAAAAATGCAAACAAAGTTCAAATTGCAAAAGCTGTTGAAACAATGTTCAACGTTGAAGTGGCAAAAGTTAACACATGCATCGTTAAAGGGCATGAAAAATCACAAAACACAAAACAAGGAAGAACAGTTGGCAGAACAAGTGACTATAAAAAAGCGATTGTCACTCTCACAGAAAAATCTAAACCAATTGCATTCTTCGAAAGTTTATCTTAATTAGGAGGAGAAAATGGCTACAATCATAAAAAGTAATCCAACTTCAGCCGGAAGAAGATTTTATTCAAAGCTTTCGACAGAAGAATTGACAAAAAAAGAACCTGAAAAATCTCTCCTTGCTGTTAAGAAAAAACATGCTGGCAGAAATGCTCAGGGAAAACTTACCGTTCGTCACAAGGGCGGTGGAAACAGACAAAAATATCGTATTATCGACTTCAAAAGAAACAAAGACAACATTCCAGCAAAAGTTGTTGCAATCGAATATGACCCAAACAGAACAGCTTATATTGCACTCCTTTCTTATAAAGATGGAGAAAAGAGATATATCATCGCTCCTGTTGGGCTTAAAGTTGGCGACGAACTTATGAGCGGAAGCGGAGTTGAAATCAAAGTGGGAAACAATCTTCCACTTTCTGACATTCCAGTTGGCTCTCTTGTTCACAACATCGAACTTGAACCAAAGAAAGGTGGTCAACTTGCCCGTTCTGCCGGAGCTGAAGTTCAGCTTATGGCAAAAGAAGGCAAATATGCCACACTTAGACTTCCATCAGGCGAAATGAGAAAGGTTTTGCTCACCTGCCGTGCCACAATCGGCACTGTTGGAAATGTTGACCACGAACTTGTTTCTCTTGGAAAAGCAGGAAGGTCAAGACACATGGGCATTCGTCCTACCGTTCGTGGTGTGACGATGAACCCTAACGACCACCCACACGGCGGTGGTGAAGGAAAGAGCCCTGTTGGTATGAAATCACCTATGACACCATGGGGCAAACCAGCACTTGGACTCAAGACAAGAAAGAAGAAAAACAAATCTAACCGTTTGATGGTTAAGAGAATAAACTAGGAGGACGCCAAAAATGAGTAAAGAAATCAAAAAGCCTTATGTCAGCCCAAAACTTATGAAAAAAGTCAACGAAATGGCTGAAAGTGGCGTTAAAAAACCTATCAAAACTTGGTCAAGAAGGTCAACTATCTATCCAGAATTTGTAGGATTTACCTTTGCTGTTCACAATGGCAAAAAACACATTCCAGTTTACGTGACAGCAGACATGGTTGGTCACAAACTTGGTGAGTTCTCTTTGACAAGAACCTTCAAAGCGCATGCGGGACAAAAACAAGCCGCAAAAATGAGTAAATAAGGAGTTAAGAGAGATGGCTACAAGAATAAGACAAAAAGCGGAAAAAAGAGCCGCAAACAAAGACAATCGTCCTTATGCTGTTGCAAAAG
This sequence comes from uncultured Christensenella sp., assembly GCA_905207515.1. GTDB lineage: Bacteria > Bacillota > Clostridia > Christensenellales > UBA1242 > Caccovivens. The sequence continues at coordinate 3,905 of CAJLLK010000009.1, forward strand.
ATATTCGCATGAGCTCTTCAAAGGTTAGAATTGTTCTTGACAATATCAGAGGCAAAAATGTGAATGAAGCTGTTGCAATTCTTTCATATATGCCACAAACTGGCGCCGCAGAAGCACTCAAGGTTTTGAAAAGTGCAATTGCAAACGCTGAAAACAACAAAGGACTTTCATCTGACAATCTTTATGTTGCAGAATGTTATTCAACTCCAGGCTCAATCTTGAAAAGAATTTCTTTCAGAGCTAGGGGAAGAGCAGACAGAATTTTGAAAAAAACTTGTCATATCACAATCATTCTTGACGAGTTGAAGGAGGCAAAATAATGGGGCAGAAAGTTAATCCATACGGACTTAGATTGGGAATAAACAAAGATTGGCAATCGACTTGGTATGCCAACAAAAAAGATTTTGCCGCAAATCTTAAAGAAGACCATGATATCAGACAATATTTCTCTAAAAAGCACAGTGCTTCTGGAATTGCAGAAGTTGAAATCAAGAGAACAGAAAACAAACTTGAAATTGACATTCACACTGGCAAGCCTGGCATGATTATCGGCACAAAGGGCGCTGGAATTGAAGCAATCAAAAAAGATTTAAACAAAATTGTTCGTCCAGTGAAATTGCTTGTTTTGAATGTTAAAGAAGTCAAAAAACCTGACCTTGACGCACAACTAGTTGCTGATTCTATCGCTTCTCAACTTGAAAAGCGTGTTCAATGGAGAAGAGCTTTGAAACAAGCTATGCAAAGAGTTATGAAAGCTGGCGCAAAAGGTTGCAAAGTTCAAGTGAGCGGCGTTATTGACGGCGCAAACACAATGTCAAGAACGGAAAAATATATGGAAGGTTCTCTTCCACTTCACACTCTTCGTGCAGATGTTGACTATGCAACTTCAGCAGCTTACACAAACTATGGCAAGCTTGGCATCAAATGCTGGATTTACAAAGGTGAAATTTTGTCTAAACAATCCATAAAGGAGGACAAAAACAATGTTAATGCCTAAGAGAGTTAAAAGAAGAAAGGTTATGCGTGGAAGAATGACCGGAAAAGCCACAAGAGGCAACACTCTTGCTTATGGCGACTATGGCATTATTGCAACAGAACCTTGCTGGATCAAATCCAACCAAATTGAAGCCGCTCGTATTGCACTGACAAGATATATCAAACGTGGCGGAAAAGTTTGGATCAAAATTTTTCCAGACAAACCAGTGACAAAAAAGCCTGCTGAAACTCGTATGGGTTCAGGTAAAGGAAATCCAGAATTTTGGGTTGCAGTCGTAAAACCAGGCAGAGTTCTTTTTGAAATAGAAGGAATTTCAGAAGAAACAGCCAGAGAAGCACTTAGACTTGCTGGAAACAAACTTCCTTGCAAGACGAAGTTCATCAAAAAAGAAGCAACTCAAGTAGAAGGCGGTGAGAAAAATGAAGAATGAAGAAATTAAAACTCTTTCTCTTGAACAGTTGAATGCAAGACACAAAGAATTGAAAAACGAACTCTTTAATCTTCGTTTTTCACATGCAACAAGAAACTTGGCAAACCCACTTGCAATCAGAAATGTAAGAAAAGAAATTGCCAGAGTTCAAACTGCTATCAGAGAAAAGGAAATGGCAAATGGAGGAAACAACAATGGAAAGTAGAAAATTGAGAAACACAAGACAAGGTGTTGTTGTCAGTGCTGGCAGCATGGACAAAACCGTTGTTGTTAAAGTTGACTACAGAGTTAAAGACCCAAAAATCAAAAAAGTCGTTCAAAAATCAAAAAAATTCAAAGCACACGATGAAAACAATGAATGTGGCATTGGTGACACAGTTTTGATTATGGAAACACGTCCACTTTCAAAAGACAAATATCACAGAGTTGTTAAAATCGTTGAAAAAGCTAAATAGGAGGAGTGAATTATGGTACAACCTCAAACAAGACTTAAAGTTGCAGACAACACAGGTGCAAAAGAAATCATGTGCATCAGAGTTCTTGGTGGCTCTTTCAGAAGAAGTGGAAACATTGGCGATGTCATTGTTGCATCTGTCAAAAAAGCCATTCCTGGTGGAAGCGTAAAGAAAGGCGATGTTGTCAAAGCTGTTATTGTCAGAACAACCAAAGGTTTAAACAGAAATGATGGTTCTCATATTCGCTTCGACGACAACGCTGCAGTGATTATTGACAACCAAAAACAACCTAAAGGAACTCGTGTGTTTGGACCTATTGCAAGAGAACTTCGTGACAAAGGTTACATGAAAATCATTTCTCTCGCACCAGAAGTTATTTAAAAGGAGAACGTTAAGAAATGAGTATGACAGTTAAAAAAGGCGATAACGTTTTGGTTATCGCAGGAAAAGACAAAGGAAAAACTGGCAGAGTTTTGGAAGTTTTCCCAAAGGATAACAGAGTTCTGGTTGACGGTGTCAACATTGTGACAAAACACAAAAAAGCAAGAACGCAACAAGAAAAAAGCGAAATCATCAAAAAGACAGCTCCAATTGAAGCTTCAAATGTTATGGTGATTTGCGGAACTTGCGGCAAGGCAACAAGAGTTGGTCACAAAGAAATCAACGGAAAGAAAGCAAGAGTTTGCAAAAAATGTTCTGCTTCTTTGGATAAAGAATTTGTTAAGGCAACAAAGAAAGAAGCAAAGAAGAACATTGCAACTGCAAAAGCTGAAGAACCTGCAAAGACAACAGCTAAAAAGACTTCAGCCAACCCAGCAGGAAGAAAACCTGCAACAAAAACCACTGCTGCCAAAACAACAAGCGTGAAGAAAGCAGCTGTAAACAAAACAAGCGGTGTAAGAACCGTAACACAAAAGTCGGCAAAGAAAACTTCTTCTAAAGGTTGAGGTGTAGAATGAAAGAACAAAATCAAACTGCAAAACGTTATAAAGAAGAAATCGTTCCACAACTTATCAAAGAATTTGGATATAAAAACGTAAACGAAGTTCCAAAGCTCGTTAAAATCGTGCTTAACATGGGGCTTGGCGATGTTAAAGACAATTCAAAAAGCTTTAACGTGGCTGTTGACGAATTGACTTTGATTGCTGGACAAAAACCTGTCACAACAAAAGCTAAGAAAGCTATTTCAAACTTTAAAGTTAGACAGGGCATGAAAATCGGCGCAAAAGTCACACTTCGTGGAAAAAGAATGTATGAATTTTTTGATAGACTTGTTGGAATTGCACTTCCAAGAGTGAGAGACTTCAGAGGCATTTCAGATAAGTCTTTTGACGGCAGAGGAAATTATTCTATGGGCGTTAAAGAACAACTTATCTTCCCAGAAATCTCTTACGATAAGGTAGACAAAATCAGAGGTCTTGATATATCTTTTATTACCACTGCAAAAACCGATGCAGAAGCTAAAGCACTTTTGAAGGCACTTGGTTTGCCTTTTGCTAGATAGGAGGAACGTTCATGGCAAAGAAATCATTGATTGCAAAACAAAAAAGAACACCAAAATATAAAACCAGAGCTTACACACGTTGCTCAATCTGTGGCAGACCACACGCAGTGCTCAGAAAGTATGGCATATGCAGAATTTGTTTTAGAGAAATGGCTAACCGCGGGGAAATTCCTGGCGTGAAGAAGTCAAGTTGGTAAGGAGGGAATTATGTTTGTTACAGACCCAATTGCAGATATGTTAACTCGTCTTAGAAATGCTATCAGTGCAAAACATAAGACCGTTGAAATCCCTGCATCTAAAGAAAAATTGGAAATCACAAAAATCCTTTTGGAAGAAGGATACATCGAAGGATATAAACTCGTTGACGCTGGTGCTTTCAAAAACATTGAAATCACAATCAAATATGACGAAGAAGGTCAAAGCGTTATCCAAGGTTTGAAAAGAATTTCAAAGCCTGGTCTTCGAATTTATTCCAGCAAAGACAATTTACCAAAGGTTATAAGCGGGCTTGGAATTGCCATTATTTCAACAAACAAAGGCATTGTGACTGACAAAGTTGCACGCTCTTTGAATGTTGGCGGCGAAGTTCTCGCTTATGTATGGTAAGGAGGTGCGAGCATGTCAAGAATAGGAAATAAAGCAATCAAACTTGAAAATGGTGTCACTTTTGCTCGTGAAGGAGACGTTGTCACAATCACTGGGACAAAAGGAACATTAAAACAAAAAATTGACAAAAACATCAAAACCGAAGTTAAGGGTGATGAGCTCCACTTCATTTATGACAATGAAGAACTCAACGACCAACAAGGCCTTGCAAGAGCTCTTGTAAACAACATGGTCGTTGGCGTAACGAAAGGTTGGGACAAAAAACTTGTGATCGCAGGTGTTGGTTACAAGGCTCAAGTTTCAGGCAACAAACTTGTTATGTCGCTTGGCTATTCTCATCCAGTTGAAATAGAAATTCCATCAGATTTAAAAGTTACATGCCCATCAGCCACAGAAATTGTGGTTTCAGGCATTGACAAACACAAAGTTGGTCAATTTTCAGCAGTTATAAGAACAAAAAGACCTTACGAACCTTATCATGGCTACGGCGTTCACTATGACGGCGAACCATTGGTTAGAAAAGTTGGTAAGGCTGCCGGCAAGGGCAAGAAGTAGGAGGAGATTGAAAAATGATTACTGTTAAAGATAAAAACAAAGACAGAATTGTTCGTCATGCAAGAGTGAGAAAAACTGTTGTTGGCACTTCAAAAAGACCAAGACTTAATGTCTACAGAAGCTTAAACAACATCTATGCTCAAGTCATTGATGACGAAAAAGGAAAGACAATTGTTTCTGCTTCTACACTTGACAAAGAAGTTGCTGAAATGATCAAAGGAAAGACCAAAACTGAAGCTGCCAAAATTGTTGGCGAAGTTATTGGCAAAAGAGCCAAAGAAAAGAAAATTAAAGAAGTCGTTTTTGATAGAGGTGGATACCTTTACACAGGGCGTGTTCAAGCAGTTGCTGATGGTGCTAGAGACGCTGGGCTTAAATTTTAGGAGGGAAGCATGGCAGAAGAATTGAAAAAGAAAAAAGAAGAAAATCCTAAAAACAATCGTCGTGAAAGACCTGTCAAAAGAGAAGATGACGGAATGGACAAGAGACTTATCTCTGTTCGTCGTGTCACAAAGGTTGTTAAAGGCGGAAGAACCATGCGTTTCTCTGCACTTGTCGTTCTTGGAGACGGCAAGGGAAATGTTGGAATGGGAATTGGAAAAGCAAACGAAGTTCCAAATGCAATCGACAAAGCGACAGTTGTTGCAAAGAAAAACATGCAAAAGGTTTCTGTTGTTGATGGCACAATTCCACATGAAACTGTTGGAAAATTCAGCACAACAAGCATCTTGATGCTTCCTGCTGAAGAAGGTCACGGAGTTATTGCCGGTGGCGCTGCCAGAGCAGTTTTGGAAGTCGCTGGCGTAAAAAATATTGTGACAAAAATCCATGGTTCAACAAACAGAATAAACGTTGTTAGAGCAACTATAAATGGGCTTCTTTCTCTTAAAACAAGAGAAGAAATTGCCGCACGTCGTGGCAAAAAACCTGAGGAAATTTAATCGGAGGGCATTATGAAAAAAGGAAAAACATTGAAAGTTACTTGGGTGAGAAGTGCTATTGGCTACAACAAAAAACAAATGAAAATTTTGGAAGCTCTTGGCTTCAAAAAACTTAATCAAACCAGAATTTTACCAGACAACGAGAGCATTCGTGGAAGTTTGTTTCACGTTAAGCATCTTGTTGAAGTGGTTGAAGAATAAGGAGAAGAGTTATGAAAATTGAAAATCTTAAACCTGCTGAAGGCTCAACCACAAAAAAAGTAAGAGTTGGTCGTGGAATTGGTTCAGGAATTGGAAAAACTTCTGGAAAGGGACACAAAGGTCAATGGGCTAGAAGTGGCGGCGGTGTTAAAGCTGGATTTGAAGGCGGAAACATCCCTATGATCAGAAAAATCCCAATTCGTGGATTTAACAATTTCAACAACAGAAAAGTTTTCTCAACGGTTAATGTTGGCGACCTTGAAATTTTTGAACCTAACACAGAAATCACTGAAGAACTTTTGTATGAATACAGAGTTATAGGCAAAAGACAACCACATGGTCTTAAAGTGCTTGGAGATGGAGAAATTACAAAACCTCTGACTATCAAAGCTAAAAAGGCTACAAAATCTGCAATCGAAAAAGTGGAAAAAGCAGGCGGAAAAATTGTTATTGAAGAGTAATTTTGCTCTTTGACAACGTTATAGTTAAAATAGATTAGAGGAGCAATTTATGTTTAAAACTCTTGTAAACGCTTTTAAAATTAAGGATTTGAGAAAGAAAATTCTTATCACATTGGGCTTGCTCATTCTCTTCAGAGTTGGGTGTGCTTTGGTGTGCCCTGGTTTCGACTTGGCTGACGCTATGGAATCTGAAACCACAAATGGAACAACATTTTTCTCTCTTATGAACTTGTTGTCTGGTGACGCACTGTCAAATGGTTCCATTCTCGCGCTGGGTGTTTCGCCATATATCACGGCGTCGATCGTCATTCAGCTTTTGACCGTGGCAATTCCTGCGCTTGAGCGAATTTCAAAACAAGGCGAAGATGGCAGAAGAAAAATCACTTTCTACACTCGAATTTGCGCTTTGGTTTTGGCAGTTGCACAGGCAATTGGAATTGTGTTGACTTACAGACAATATGTCACAGCAGACTTGCTTGGCATGCCTGAATGGCTGGTTATCACAGGGATTGTTTTGATTTTGACGGCAGGCGGAATGTTCACTGTTTGGCTTGGCGAAAAAATCACACAACTTGGTGTCGGAAACGGTATGAGCTTGCTCATCTTTGTTGGTATCATTTCATCTTCAGCTCAAGGCATTTCAACAGCAATTTCTCAAGTTGGCGAAAACATTGAAAATCTTTGGATGATCATAATTTACATCGTTGCTTTGGTGCTGATTTTCGGGCTTATTGTTTTCATTGATTCTTCAGAAAGAAGAGTTGGTGTCAAATATGCCAAACAAATCAAGGGCAGAAAAATGTATGGCGGTCAAGACACATTCATTCCAATCAAATTGAATGCTTCTGGAGTTATGCCAATCATCTTTGCAACGTCACTTTTGACTTTGCCACAACTGATCATGAGCATTTTCTGGCCAAATTCAGATGCGTATTATTGGTATCAAAACTATATGGGCACAAATTCTTGGGCTTACATTGTTCTGCTTGCGGTGCTTATCTTTGCATTCGCATTCTTCTATGCGCAGATTTCGTTCGACACAGACGAAGTTTCCAGACGAATGCAACAACAGGGCGGATTTATTCCGGGCATCAGGCCGGGCAAGACAACTTCAGAATACCTGAGAAAAATTTCCAAGAGAATAACGCTGTTTGGTGCAGTTTTCTTGGCTTTCATCGCTTTAATTCCATCTTTGGCGTTTAGGGCGATAGATGATGTGACATTGACCAGTCTTATCAATGCATTCAGCACAACCGGACTTATGATCATAGTTTCAGTTGCTTTGGAATTTGATAAGAGTCTCGAAGCACAGATGTTGATGAGAAACTATAAAGGCTTTTTAAATTAAAAACACTATTCAATATGGAGGTTTTATGAATATCATATTGCTTGGTGCTCCGTTTTCTGGGAAAGGAACGCTGGCACGTCAAATCGTTGCAGATTTTGGACTTACTCAAATTTCGACCGGCGACCTTTTCCGTGAAAATATAAAAAACGGAACGGAAATTGGCAAATTGGCAAAAACATACATGGACAAAGGTCAACTCGTTCCTGACAGTGTGACGATTTCAATGCTCAAAGAACGTATTTCGAAGGATGATTGCAAAAAAGGCTTCATTCTCGATGGCTTTCCAAGAACAATCGAACAAGCCAAAGCGCTCGAAAACATTGCAAAAATCGACACGGTGATTCAATTGGATGTTTCGTTTGATGAAATCAGACGTAGATGTCTGGGCAGAAGAACGTGCAGTAAATGTGGTGAAATTTACAACACTTCTACCTATAATAAACCTACTTGCAAGCTTTGCGGTTCACCACTGTTCCAAAGAGATGACGATAATTTGGAAACAGTCAACAATCGTCTGGAAGTTTATGAAAAACAAACCGCACCACTCATAAACTTCTACGCTGATAGGTTGTTTGTGATTGAAGGTCAAGGAAAGCCTGAAGACACATACAAACCTGTGAAAAACTTTTTGAAAGGGAGAGTTTAAGTTGATTCAAAAGACACCTGCAGAAATTGTTTTAATCAAAAAAGCATGTGAACTTACTCGAGACGCTCTTATCTACGCCAAAAGCTTGATAAAGCCTGGAGTTTCGACTTTTGATATTGACAAATCCATAGAAAAGTTTATAATAGATAGTGGTGGTTCGCCTGCGTGTCTTGGCTATGAAGGCTATCCGGCTGCAACATGCATTTCGGTCAACGAAGTGGTTGTTCATGGCATTCCGAGCAAAGACATCATCTTAAAAGAAGGCGACATTGTCAGCGTTGACATTGTTGTGGCTTACAAAGGTTATCATGGAGACGCTACAAGGACATTTCCTGTCGGACAGATAAGCGAAGAGAAAGCTAAACTTATCAAAGTCACCAAAGAATGCTTTTTCAAAGGCATTGAAAACATCAGAATTGGCGACCGAATTGGAAAACTTTCTCACGCCATTCAAGTTCATGCAGAGAGCAACGGATTTTCGGTTGTCCGAGAGCTCTGCGGACATGGAATAGGTCGAAGAATGCATGAGGCTCCTTCGGTTCTCAATTTTGGGAAAGAAACCGACGGGCCTGTAATTGTTGAAAATGCCGTGCTTGCGATTGAGCCTATGATAAACGCTGGCAAAAAAGAAATCAACATGCTTAGTGATGGCTGGGGAATTGTCACTCGAGACAGAAAACCTTCAGCACATTACGAAAACACAGTTCTTTTCACAAGAAATGGAGTGCAAATTCTCACATTGGAGCAAGATGATGAATATTACAGCAGGTGATGTGGTGGTTGCGACCGCTGGAAAAGAAAAAAATCAGATTTTTGTTGTTCTTGAAGCCGATGACAAATTTTGTTATCTGGTGGATGGCAAACGATTGAAATTGACTAAACCGAAGAAAAAAAGCCTAAAACATGTTCAGAAGGCTTCTAAAATTGGGTTTGATGCGCAGAAACTCAAATCTGGACAAGAAAAAACTAATGCGGAAGTCAGAAAATTTTTAAAAGAAAGGAGTTTGTATGTCTAAAAAAGATGTTATTGAATTTGAAGGTGTGGTAACAGAAGTTTTGCCAAGCATGACATTTAAAGTCACATTGTCAAACGGCCATGTCATCACCGCATACATCTCAGGAAAACTCAGACAAAACTTCATCAGAATTATCGAAGGCGATAAGGTAAAAATTGAAATGAGTCCGTATGATCTTTCCAAAGGGAGAATTACTTGGAGAGAAAAAGGTTAAAAAGGAGCAAAAAATGAAAGTCAGAGCATCGGTTAAACCTATGTGTGATAAATGCAAAGTTATAAAAAGAGACGGAAAAGTTATGGTTATCTGCTCAAAGAGCAAAAAACATAAACAAACTCAAGGCTAAAATTTTATAATCTTTCATTTAAAAAACAAAAATCAAAAAGACAAGGAGAAAAAATTAAATGGCAAGAATTGCTGGTGTTGACCTTCCAAGAGACAAAAGATTGGAGTATGGTTTGACTTATATTTATGGAATTGGCGCTGAAACTTCAAGAAATATCTGCAAAGAAACAGGCATTTCTATGGATATTCGTGTCAAAGATTTGACAGAAGACCAAGTTGCCAAACTTCGTAACTATATCGAACACAACTTAATTGTTGAAGGTGAACTTAAATCAAAAGTAAGTATGAATATCAAAAAGCTGAACGAAATTGGATGCTATCGTGGTATTCGTCACAGAAAAGGACTTCCTGTTCGCGGACAAAACACAAAAAACAACGCAAGAACAAGAAAGGGTCCTAAGAAAGTCGTTAGCGGAAGCGCTAAGAAAGGTAAGTAAGGAGTGTGACAATGGCAAACGTTAAATCATCAACTGGAAAGAAAAAAGCAGTTAAAACCAGAAAAAGAATAAGCAGAAACATTGAAAAAGGTCAAGTTCATATCACGACTTCTTTCAACAACAACATTATCGTTTTCACAGACATGGAAGGTAATGTTATTTCTTCATGTTCGTCTGGCAAACTTGGACTTAAAGGTTCAAAAAAGAGCACTCCATTTGCTGCACAGACATGTGTTGAAACTGCAGGAAAAGTTGCACTCGACAACGGAATGAAAACTGTTGAAGTGTATGTTAAAGGCCCAGGAAACGGCAGAGAAAGTGCTATTCGTTGCCTTTCAACTCTTGGCTTTGATGTTACACTTATTAAGGATGTTTCTCCAATCGCTCACAACGGTTGCAGACCTCCAAAAAGAAGAAGAGTTTAAAAGGAGATAAAAAATGGCAAGAACTATTGAACCTGATTGCCGTCAATGTAGAAGAGAAGGACGCAAACTTTTCCTTAAAGGCGAAAGATGCACAACCAAAAAATGTGCAATGGAAAGAAGACCTGTCATTCCTGGCCAACATGGTGCTTCAAGAAAAAGAGTGACAGAATATGGACTTCAACTTCGTGAAAAACAAAAAGTTAAGAGAATGTACGGCATATTGGAAAAACAATTCGAAAGGTATTATGAAGATGCAGTCAGAATGAAAGGGGTAACAGGTGAAAACATGTTGTCTCTTATCGAAAGAAGACTTGACAACGTCATCTATCGTATGGGTATCGGAGCTTCTAGAGCTGAGTGTCGTCAAATCGTAAACCATGGACACATCTGCGTCAATGGCAAACGTGTGAACATCGCTTCTTACAGAGTTAAGGTTGGAGATGTGATAACTGTTAAAGAAAACAAACAAGACCTTGAAATGTTCAAAGACTTGAAAGGCATGAAAATTGTTATGCCAAAGTGGTTGGAATTCAACACTGAAACTTTGACAGGAAAAATCCTTGCTTTGCCTGCAAGAGAAGATATTGACACAGACATCAAAGAACAACTTATTGTCGAGTTGTATTCTAGATAGAATTAGGGGGATAAAAATATGATAGAAATGGAAAAACCTAAAATCACTTGTGAAGAAACTGACGGTGGAAATTTTGCAAGATTTGTTGTTGAACCACTCGAAAAAGGCTATGGAATTACACTTGGAAACTGCATGAGAAGAACGCTTCTCTCATCTCTTCCAGGTTCTGCACCAATCGCTTTCAGAATTGCTGGCGTCGCTCACGAGTTTTCAACAATCAGAGGTGTGACAGAAGATGTTGTTGACATCGTTTTAAACTTGAAGGGCTTGGCAGTTAAATGCCACAATCAAGACAACAACTTTGTCACATATTTGAGAATAAGAAAAAACACTCCAGGCGAAGTTACAGCAAAAGATTTTGAACCAAACGACCAAGTCGACATTTTAAACCCAGACTTGCACATCTGCACCATGGATGAAGGTGCCGTTTTGGACCTTGATGTTATGATTGGAAATGGCAGAGGTTATGTGACAAGTGAAGACAACAAAAACAAATATGACGACATTGATTTTATTGCAATGGACAGCATTTTCTCACCAGTTAAAAAAGTAAATTTCAGTGTTGATGCAACTCGTGTCGGACAAAGCATCGACTATGACAAATTGACACTTGAAGTCACAACAAACGGAACCACTTCTGCAAGAGAAATTGTCAGCCTTGCTGGAAAAATCATCAACGAACATGTAAATTTGTTTATTGAACTTTGCAGTGAAATGAGTGACATGTCAATTTTGGTTTCAAAAGAAGAAGACAAACAAGTGAAACTTATGGAGCTTCCAATTGAAGAAATGGATCTCTCTGTTCGTTCTTACAACTGCTTGAAAAGAGCTGGAATTAACACCATTCAAGATTTGCTCAAGAAATCTAAGAGCGATATGTTTAAAGTTAGAAATCTTGGGGCTAAGTCAGTTGAAGAAGTTATTCAAAAACTTGAGAGCTATGGATTTACACTTCGCAAAGACGAAGAATAAAATTGTGATTATAGAAAAAGGAGCAAAATATGGCTAACGAAAAATTAGGCAGACCTTCAAAAGAAAGAGACGCTATGCTTCGTGGACAAGTTTCCACTCTTCTTTGGCACGGAAAAATTGAAACTACATTAGAAAAAGCAAAGTCAACTGCAAGAATGGCTGAAAAGTTGATCACGCTTGCAATCAATTCTTATGAAGACACTGTTAAAGTTGTTAAAGATGTCAAAGGCGCTGATGGCAAGAAGGTTAAAAAACAAGTGCTTAACGATGGTCCAAAAAAACTTGCTGCAAGAAGAAAGATCATGGGTTATGTTTATGATTTGCAGGAACAAAGAAAACCTAAAGAATCTATCACTGCTTATAAAGCTCGCATTGAAGGCATCAATCATCCAATTGTTGAAAAAATCTTTAATGTTTATGCACCAAAATATGCAGAAAGAGCCAAGACTTCTGGTCAAGGTGGCGGTTACACTCGCATTATCAAACTTGGTCAACGTCGTGGCGACGCAGCAAATATGGCAATCGTTGAATTAGTTTAACAAAAAATCTTCCAATTTATGTTGGAAGTTTTTTTATTTTGCATAGAAATTTTTTTGTGCAAATTTTTTTGTTTTTTCATATATAAAATTATGTTTGAAAATTTTGAATTTGTTGAAAATGCGAACTTGTCAAAGCTGTCCACAATGAAAACTGGCGGAAAAGCAAAATATAATATTTTTCCAAAAAATGTCACAGAATTGCGGCAAATTTTGAAAATTATCAAAAAAAATGGCTTAAAAAGCTTTATTATTGGAAATTGCAGCAATATTCTCTTTTCAGATTATGGCTTTGATGGAGTTTTGATTTCTTTAAAGCATTTTGATAAAATCAAAAAAACAAAAAATTTTGTTGAGATTGGTGCTGGCATAAATCTTTTTGCATTAAATCAAATATTGGCGCTACTTGAACTTTCTGGAATGGAATGGTCTTTTGGCATTCCTGGCAGTTTTGGTGGTTTGATTTATATGAACGGCGGCTGTTTTGGCAGTGAAGTTTTTGACTTCGTGGAAAGCGTCAAGGTTTTGGACGGCGAAAAAATCAAAATTTTGAAAAAAGCTGAAATTAAATTTGGTTACCGAGCGACAGATTTGAAAGGCAAAATCATTCTTTCAGCAAAATTGAAATTAAAATCCGAAGAAAGCGAAAAAATTCTTAAAAAAATGCAATTTTTTTTGAAAATTAAGCATGAAAACCAACCTTGTGATTTTCCGTCGCTTGGCAGCATTTTCAAACAGATAAAAACTGACGAAAAAATAATTTATCCTGCAAAAATAATTGACAATTTGGGACTGAAAGGGTTTAAAATAAAAAGAGCAGAGATTTCGAAAAAACATGCTGGATTTATCGTCAATTCAGGGAATGCAACAAGTGACGAAATTTTTTCTTTGATTTGTTTTGTGCAGAAAAAATTGGCGGAGCAGAATGTTTTTCCGGAGCTTGAAATCATTCTTTTGGGGAAATTTAATTTGATAGAAGGAGAGATATGAAAGCGGTTATTCAGGTTGTTGGACAAGCAAAATTGTCGGTCGAAAACAAAGTGGTTTCAGAAATTGGCAAAGGACTTGTTGTGTATTTTTGTGTTGAAAAAGGCGATTTGAATGAAAAATTGCAGTTTTTTGCAAAAAAATTGGCAAATTTACGCATTTTTTCTGACGAGAATGGAAAAACCAATCTGTCTGTGCAAGATGTAAAGGGCGAAATTTTGCTTGTTTCGCAGTTTACTTTGGCGGGTGATTGTGAGCATGGAAATCGACCAAGTTTTACAAACGCTGAAAATCCAGAAAGAGCAAATGAGCTTTATTTGGCTTTGGCAAAGCTTTTGAAAGAAAATTTCAATTTGTCGGTCAAGCTTGGTGTTTTTGGAGCTGATATGACAATTGAACAAACCAACCTTGGACCGTTTACTGTTATATTGGAGAAATAATTTGTAAATTGAGCCTTTGGACTTGTAAAAAAATTGCAAAACTGGTAAAATATTTGCAAGGAGTTTTTTATGATTTTATTTGGTGATTATCACACTCACACGACATATTCTAGACACAATCATGGCAAGGGGACAGTGCTTGAAAACGCATCGGTGGCGGCTGACAAAGGCTTGAAGCAAATCGCCATCACTGACCATGGTTTTAATCACGAGTTTTTTGGCATTAGGAGAAAAAACATTCCAGAACTTCAAGAAGACATCTTGAACGCCAAGGAAATAACTGGCGTCGACATTTTGCTTGGTGTGGAAGCAAATTTGGTTTCTTTAGATGGCGAAGTTGATGTCAAAGAAGAGGATTACGAATTTTTGGACATATTGCTGATGGGCTATCACAAAATGGTGCACACATCTTCAATGAAAGACAAATTTCTTCTTTGCTGGGCGAACAATTTGGGAAGTGCTTTCAAGCCAAGCAAAGAGAGAATAAACCGAAACACCACAGCCATTTTGAAAGCTTTGGACAAATATCCAATTGACGTTATCACGCATTTGAACTATGGCTTTCAAACCGACACGATTGCGGTTGCAAAAATGGCAAAACAAAAAGGCGTTTATGTTGAACTCAACGGCAAACGCATTTGTTTTACAGATGAAGAGATTGAAATCATGAAAGCGGAAGGCATAAAGTTTATTGTCAATTCCGATGCACATCGTCCAGAACGCGTTGGCGAAGTGAACAACGGCATGAATTTGATTTATAAACACAATATTCCGATTTCACAAGTTGCAAACATTGATAAAATCCCAAAATTTCATAAAAAACGAGGTTACTGATTTAATGAGTTTTTCAAGAGAGTCTAAAGAAGAAATTTTAAAAACTGACATTGAAGACGACAGTGCAGCGCTGGCATTTTTGGCTGGGCTGATTTATTCTTGCGGCGAAATTGAAAAACTTAACAACAAAATTTATGTAAAAATTGTTTCAGATGTGGAAAAACTCTTTGGTTTCTGCCAAAAAATTATCAAGCGACTTTACGGAAATGATGTCGAACCTGAAATTTCGGAAAATTACAGCGTCAACAAAAACACTTTTTATGAAATTTCTTTTGAAGTGGAAAAATTTAAACCGCTTTTGCTTGATGTCGGCGTGATAACTTATTCTGAAAGTGGGCTCTCCTTCAACTTCAAAATTGACAAAAATCTTATCTTGGAAGAAGAAGCCAAAAGGGCGTTTATCAAGGGTGTTTACATTGGTGCCAGCACTTCCAGCATAAAACTTTCGAGCGACACCTATCAAAGTTGTGGCTCGGGTTATCATTTGGAATTTGTTTCAAAAAGCCATGATTTCCTTTTGGAGCTTTCCAGCATTTTGGCAGAATATAACATCATTGGCAAGATTTTTGAGCGCAAAAATTCTTATGTGTTTTACATCAAAGACGTCAACACAATTCAAGATTTGCTGGCGCTCGTTGGGGCAAACCAAAGTGTTTTGAGTTTGTCAAACGAAATTGTCACACGAGAGCTTCGAAACAAGGTCAACAGACAGGTAAATTGCATAAACGCAAACATCAACAAAACAGTTGAAGCGAGCCTTAAGCAGGTCAACGCCATCAACACAATCATAAACACAATCGGTCTTGAAAGTTTGCCAGAAGATTTGCAAGAAGTGGCAGTTTTGAGACTGGCAAATCAAGAAGAGAGCTTGGACGAGCTTTTAAAGCTTTCCACAATCAAACTGACAAGGTCGGGCTTGAACCACCGATTTAGAAAACTTATCAAAATTGCAAACGCTTTGGAGGAATAATGAAAGATTTTGTTCATTTGCACGTGCACACAGAATATTCTCTTTTGGACGGAATTGCCAGAGTTGAAAAATTGGTTAAAATCACAAAAGAGCGTGGTTACAGCGCGGTGGCAATCACTGACCATGGAAATATGTATGGCACCTTGCAGTTTTTTGAAGAGTGCATAAAGGCAGGCATCAAGCCAATCATCGGCTGTGAGTTTTACATTTGCAATGATTTACATAAAAAACAAGGCAAAGATGACATTGGTCATATTATTTTGCTCGCAAAAAACAACGAAGGCTATCACAATTTGATGAAACTCAACGAAATAGCTTTTTGTGAAGGATTTTATTACAAGCCAAGAATAGACTATCAAACTTTGGCAGAACACAGTGAGGGCTTGATTTGTTTGACTGCTTGCCTTGCGGGGCACATTCCAACACTCATTCTCCAACGCAGATATGACGAAGCTGATGCACTGGCGCTCAAATTGAAAGGAATGTTTGAAGAGGGAGATTTCTATCTTGAAATTCAAAATCATGGCATTCCAGAGCAAAAAATTGTCAATCAATATTTGGCAGAAATGTCAAAAAAATTCAACATCAAAATGGTTGCCACAAACGATGCTCACTATCTTTATAAAGAAGACGCAGAGATGCAAGATGTTTTGATGTGCGTTCAGATGGGCAAATATCTTGACGACCCTGACAGAATGAAGTTCTCGACCGATGAGTTTTATTTGAAAACTTACGAAGAGATGATGGAGGCTATGCAGGGCTTTGAAGAAGCGGTTGAAAACACGGTCGAAATTGCCAACAAGTGCAATGTCACAATCAAAACCAAATCTTTGGGCGAAATTCCGGGGATTGACGAAAAATATAAGCTCTTGCCGTCAATGAACTACATTCCAGTCTATAGACCAAGCACTGGCGAAGAGCCTTATGAATTTTTGCGCCGAATTTCCTATGAAGGTCTACATAAAAAATATAAGGAAGTCACAAAAGAGCTTATTGACCGTCTTGAAATGGAGCTTGAAACGATAAGTTCTCAAGGATTTGTGGAATATTTCTTGATTGTTTGGGATTATATCAACTATGCCGAAAGCCAGGGCATTCCTGTTGGCCCAGGTCGTGGAAGCGGCGCGGGAAGTTTGGTGGCTTACACCAGCGGAATCACGAAAGTTGACCCGATGCGCTATAATTTGTTCTTTGAAAGATTTATCAACAAAGAACGTGTTTCCATGCCCGACTTTGACGTCGACTTTTGCATGGATAGACGTGGAGAAGTCATTGATTATGTCAAACGCAGATACGGCGAGGACCATGTGGCAGGAATTGGCACATTTGGATGTATGCAAGCCAAAAACGCCATTCGAGATGTTGCGCGCGTTTTGAAAACGCCAAATCCTGACGTTATGAAATTGACAAAGCTTATCCCAAACAAGTTGCCAGATGGAATAAAAAAGCCACCTGTTTTGAAATATTATTTTGGAACAACTGGCAAGCCAGAAAATGACAAATTTATCATTCCAGAGCTTCGCGAGCTTTATGACAATGACGAAAACATCAAAAAAATCGCTGACATGGCAATCAAACTTGAAGGCGTTCCAAGAAACACCTCTCAGCATGCGTGCGGAATTTTGATTGCACCAGACCCAGTTTCAAATTTTGTTCCAGTGGCAAAGACTGACAACGAACGCGTCACGCAATACAGCATGATAGAGCTTGAACACTTAGGGCTTTTGAAAATGGACTTTTTGGGGCTTCGAACTTTGACCGACATCAAGAAGACGTGTGACTATATCTATGAAAATCATGGCATAAAAATCGATTTTTACAACATGGAATATGACGACCCGAATGTTTACAACCTTATCGCCAGCGGCAAGACGGATGCGGTGTTCCAACTTGAAAGTGCTGGCATGAAGAAGTTTATGAAAGAACTCAAACCTTCATGTTTGGATGACATCATCGCGGGTGTTTCGCTTTATCGACCAGGGCCGATGGATTTTATTCCGACCTTTGTCAGAAACAAACAAGACCCTTCTCAAGTCACTTATGATGACGAATGTCTCGAACCAATTTTGGATGTCACTTATGGCTGCATTGTCTATCAAGAGCAGGTTATGAAAATCTTTCAGGTTATGGGCGGCTACAGCTTGGGGCAAGCGGACAACGTTAGAAGAATTATGGGCAAAAAGCAAGTCGACAAAATTGACAAAGAGCGTGAAAAGTTTATCAACGGCTGGCAGGACCCAGAAGGCAAAAAGAGCATTCCGGGCGCAATTAAACTCGATCACGACCCAAAAGTTGCCAACAAAATTTTCGATGAGATGAAAGAGTTTGCAAAATATGCTTTCAACAAATCTCACGCCGCGGCGTATGCTTATGTAGCTTATCAAACAGCATATCTCAAGTGTTATTATGAAACAGAATTTTTGACCGCAATTTTGAACGACAGAATTGCCAACGCTGATGATATAACAAAATATGTTTCACTTGCCAGAAACGAAAAAATTGATGTTTTGCCACCGGACGTCAACAAAAGTTTTACATATTTCAAGGTTGAAAATCAGGCAATTCGATTTGGTCTTGGCGGTTTGAAACATGTGGGAACAGCTGTCACTGAAGCTATCATCAAAGAGAGAGAAGCAAACGGCGAATTTAAGACTTTTGACGATTTTGTTCTTCGTGTTGTCAAAGTTGGCGTCAACAAAAAAGCTATTGAATGCTTGATTTTGAGTGGTGCGGTTGACCAGTTCGGTCACACGCGTTCGCAATATATGGCGGTCTATGAAAAACTTGTTGACAGAGCAGTGAGAGACCGAAAAAGCGACCAAATGGGGCAGATTTCTTTCTTCGGCGATAGCAAAATTGAAGACACTACTGAATATCCAGACATCAAAGAATTCAACAAAAAAACGTTGCTCAAAAATGAGAGAGAAATCATTGGAGTCTATATGTCAGGTCATCCACTTCAAGATTATGTGAAAAAGTTTGATAGCTACAACTTGACATCTGAAATGATGGCACTGACACAAGAAGACATGGCGTCAGACGAAAGCTTCGACGGCGAAATGCAAGAAGAAAACGAATCGAATTTGCAAGACGGACAAGCATTTGTCTGTGGCGGAATTATCACTGAAGTGAAGAAAAACCGTGTCAAAAATGGTAGAGAGATGTGTTATTTGAAAGTGGAAGATTTGAAAGGAACTTTGGAAATCACACTCTTTCCAAACACATTTTCGAAATATCGTGAAATTGTCGAAGAAGACAACTTGGTGACAATCAAAGGCAGAATAAACATTCGAGACGACAGACCGCCTTCAGCAGTTGGAGAAGTTGTTATTTTGTGGAAAGACGAAGAAGCTCAGGCTCAAAAAGCGAAACCAAAAGAACGTTTGTGTTTGCGATTTGACACTAAAAATCCTGATGTGTTCTGCAAAGTTAAAAATTCGATAGCAACTTATCCAGGCGAAACCCAGGTTGTCATCAAATGCACGTCGTCAAACAAAAGCTTTGTCTATCAAAATTCTGTCAAGATAAACAACTATCTCATCAATGAGCTGAGTGGAATTATCGGCAACGAAAACATTGTCGTTCAATAAAAAGGAGAAAATATGAAAATTTTAGTGCTTTGCAGTGGTGGAGATGCGCCAGGCATGAACAAATTTGTTTGGAACCTCTATAAGAAATTTAAAAAAGAGACTTTTTATGCATATTCTGGTTTTTCTGGGCTGATTAAAGGTCAAATTTTCCCGCTTAGAAACATTGTTGAAAGAAAAAGCAAAAATTGCGCTGGAACTGTCATCAAATCTTCAAGATGTCCAGAGTTTAAAGAAGAAAAATTTTTCAAACTTGGTCTGGCAAATGCAAAGAAGTTTGATGTTGTTGTCATTTTAGGTGGAAATGGCTCCGAAAAAGGTGCAAAAGCCTTGTTTGAAAACGGCGTGAACACAATTTTTGTTCCTGCCACCATTGACAACGATGTTGAAGAAAGCTCTTACAGCATTGGCTTTGACACGGCAGTGAAAGAGGGAATTTATGCAATAAAAAACACCATGCCAAGCATTTATTCCATGAATAACAGTTGTCTGTTTGAAGTTATGGGCAGAAAACATGACGCAATCTGTCAGGAAGTTGCCAAAGCGGTGCAAGCTGACTACGTGATTTGCAATAAAGAAAGTTTGGACTATGAAAAAATCAAAGATGTCATTTTGAAAAAACTTGTTCGCTCAGACAGTGCTTGTGTTGTTGTCAGAGAAAATATTGTTGAGGTTGAAAAGATTGCTGAAAAGCTTAATCTAATGCTTGGAGCTGACATCGTGAAAACGCAAGTGGTCGGTCGAACTCAACGCGGCGGCGAGCCGACAGCGAGAGAGTTGAAACTTGCGAAATGTTTTGCCAAAGAAACAGTCAGATTGATAAAGACCAAAGTTTTTGGCGTGAGAATTTTGATGAACGACAAAGATGAAACAATTGTGAAAGAATTTATTTAAAAAAAGAAGCAAAAACGCTTCTTTTTGGATTTTTTTGCATTTTTTGTGTGTTTTTAAACAATTTTTCAATCAAACAAAATTTTGCAATAGGTTTGTTTTATCAGCGAAGAAAATGTTTGAGACCTGTTTTCATAGTTTTCGCTTATCAAATTTGACAAGTTGTCGTTTGTTTCGTCAAGGTTTTGTTGTAAAGTTTTTATTTCGCTTGTTTGATTTTTAAAGAATGTTTCCAGGTTTGTTTTTGTGGAAACATGGTTTGAGAAAATCGTGTTGCACTCCAGCTTGGCTTTGGTCAAATCAAAAACATTTGTGTCTAAACTAATTGCGACATCATACAAACTTTTGAAAACATCAAAATTTGATTTCAGCGATGTTTCCAAAATACCTTTCTCTTCATTTGAAAAATTGCCTTCAATTTTATTTTTTTCAAGCGTAATATTCAAAATTTCGCTCTCATAGCCTTGATTTTTTAAATTGTCTTTGACTTTCTCTGCGTCATTGACATTTTCATAGACACTTGCCAAAAGATAGAATTTGTCATCTTGTTCAAAGATGTAGCCAGCACCGTTTTGAGCCTGGAGTTGAGTTTTTTGTGCTTTCAATTCGTCGCTATTTTCACTTGTTGCCATGGAAATTGCATAGACGGTCTGCTCTTCACATTCCACTGTGGATGCATATTGAAAAAGATTTGAAGAGACGATATATGTGGAAATCAAATATCCGCAAGAGATACAAGTGCAAATTCCTAAAACCAGCATAAAAAACGAAAGAACAGAAAATTTTTTCATGTTTTATTATATTTGTCCAAAATTTTTGTTATTCATTGGATTTTGTGTGATTAAATTATTTTTAATTTAAAGCAAAGTTTGATATAATAATCATATGAAAAACTTTTTTAGTGTTTTTAAAAAGAAACCAAAAATTGGTGTTGCGTTTGGTGGCGGTGGAGCCAGAGGGTTTTCTCACATTGGCGTCATCAAAGCTTTTGATGAATTTGGCATTCATTTTGATTATGTCGCAGGGACAAGTGTGGGAAGCATTATCGGCGCAGCTTACGCAAACGGCATGACGTGGAAAGAGATTTATGACATTGCAAAAAGTTTGAAGGTGAAAGACATTCGAACCAGCAAATTGTTTTTCATGCCTTCAAAAACGGACGGCATAGAAAATTTGATGATAGAAACTTTTGGCGATATAAACATCGAGGGATTGAAAAAACCGTTTTCTGCTGTGGCTGTTGATATGAAAAGCACAAAAGAACTTTGCATCAGCCATGGAAATTTGGCAAAGGCGGTCGCAGGAAGCTGTTGCGTTCCGGGCATTTTTCAACCAGTGGAATTTGGAGATAAACTGCTTTGCGACGGCGGTTTGCAAAACACCATTCCGGCAAACATTCCAAGATATTTTGACTGCGACTATGTGATTGCAGTGGATTGCAACAGCACAAGAACTTATGGCACTGACAGTCCAAAAGTTTTGGACATTTTGGGCTGTGCAATAAGAATTTTGATGAAAAGTAATGCTGTGAAAGGTTATATGTGCGCAGATGTGACAATCGCCACCGACAACAAGAGATTTAAGTCCACAAAGCTTGAAGGGCTTGATGAAATGGTGGAAGAGGGGTATCAGAAGGTAAAGGAACTCTGGACGCCGATTATGGACGAATATGATAAATGCGGCGTGAAGCTTGCCCTTGAGGTGCATCCCACCGAGATTGCTTTTGACTACTGGAGCACGAAGAAGCTGCTGGATACCTTTGAGTGGAGGCCCACCCTTGGAATCAATTTCGATCCCAGCCACCTGATCTGGCAGGGAATGGATTTGATCGCAGTAATCAGAGAGCTTGGCAAGGCAAATGCGATTTTCCATTTCCATGCAAAAGACACCAAAGTGGATGCAATCAACACTGCAGTAAACGGCGTACTGGATACACAGCATTACAGCGAAGAACTGACTCGTTCCTGGATCTTCCGCTCTGTTGGTTACGGTCATGGCGAAGATTACTGGAAAGCGATCGCTTCCGAACTTCGTCTTGCAGGTTATGACTATGCGATCAGCATCGAGCATGAAGACAGCCTGATGTCTGGTAAGGAAGGACTGTTAAAGGCAATCGGATGCCTGAAGAATTCCCTGATCTTTGAGGACAGAGGAAATATGTATTGGGCATAACATGGAACTTCCGTCGGAAGTTCCAGCGAGTTACTGCGTAACCCGGCGTGTTTGCGAAAACAGTTCCGGATGGTTTTACCGAGTTGCTTTTGCAACTCGGCATATAGG
>CAJLLK010000010.1 GCA_905207515.1 uncultured Christensenella sp.
CGATATGACAGTGATGGTGACCAGAATTAACAAATCCGCCTGAGATCTATGATGTGGCTATAGAAAAACACATCATGAATATAAAAAACTATATTAGAGTAAACTCTGCATTCATAAAAGGAATGCAGAGCTTTTTTATCGAGAAATACTTACGGCTCATAGAGAGATAGGGCTGCTTTATGAAAAAGCGAAACGATTACGTCATTGCCTTGGAGAAAATACGCCAAAATAAATGTGGCTATATGGCAAAAGCTGAGTGCGGATTAAACAGAATGAGTATTCCGTATGAATTCGCACTTGAATGTAATGCGGAAAAAGATGTATAATAACACGATATGCAGACTCTGCATAATTCTAATCTGATGAATAAAGCAGGAGGTATGATGGCAAAAACATATACAGCCTCAGATATACAAGTTTTGGAAGGATTGGACGCAGTGCGCAAACGCCCGGGCATGTATATTGGCTCCACCGACAGCCATGGGCTTCATCACTTGGTTCAAGAAGTTGTCGACAACTCTATCGACGAAGCTTTGGCTGGCTATTGCACACAAATTGACGTGGTCATCAACGAAGATGGCTCTTGTTCTGTCGCCGACAATGGTCGTGGAATTCCAACCGGCATCATTCCAAAAGAAGGCAAGAGTGCGGTTGAAGTTGTTTTGACAAAGCTTCACGCAGGCGGAAAGTTTGGCGGCGAAGGTTACAAAATTTCTGGCGGTCTTCACGGCGTCGGAGTTTCTTGCGTCAACGCACTTTCCACAAAACTGACCGTGGATGTTTATCAAAACGGAAAACATCACTTCATTGAATTTGCTCGCGGAAGAAGTTTGGAACCTTTGAAAGTCATTGGCAGCACCGACAAAACCGGAACAACCGTCACATTTTGGCCAGACCCAGAAATTTTTGAAACTGTTGAGTTCAACTATGACAATCTCAAAAACCGCTTCCGTGAAATTGCCTTTTTAAACAAAGGGCTGGTCATCACTTTGCAGGACCGTCGCCCAGGTCAAGAACGAAGCGACAAATTTGAATTTAAAGGTGGAATTGTCGAATTTGTAAACTACCTTAACACAAACAAACAAACTTTGCTTTCTTATCCGGTTTATTTCAACAAATTCAACCACAACGACAAAGGCGAAGTGGTCAATGAAGTGGAAGTTTGTTTTCAATATAACGACTCTTACAACGAAATCATCAACTCTTACGCCAACAACATCAACACCGAAGAAGGCGGAACTCATCTCGACGGCTTTAAAAATGCGTTGACAAAAGTTATCAATGACTATGCTGTCAAAAACAAGCTTATCAAAGAGAGTGAAAAACTTTCTGGCGAAGATTGCCGAGAAGGCATCACCGCTGTCATCTCTGTCAAACTTAGAGAACCGCAGTTTGAAGGTCAAACAAAAACCAAACTTGGCAACAGCGAAATGCGAACAATCGTCTATAAAGCCATGCAAGAAGCGTTTGGAGATTATTTGGAAGAACATCCAAACGAAGCACGTGAACTTATCATGAAAAGCATCACCGCCCAACGTGCCAGAGATGCTGCTCGAAACGCTCGAGAGTTGACCAGAAGAAAAAGCGTTTTGGAAAACACTACTCTGCCAGGGAAACTTGCCGATTGCACCGAAAAAGACAGCAGTTTGTGCGAGATTTATTTGGTGGAAGGTGATTCCGCTGGCGGTTCGGCAAAACAGGGCAGAGACAGAAGATTTCAAGCCATTTTGCCACTTCGTGGAAAGATTTTGAACGTTGAAAAAGCAAGATTGAACAGAATTTTGGAAAACGCTGAAATTCGTGCCATGATAACCGCTTTTGGCGCTGGAACAGGAAATGACTATGACGAAAGCAAACTTCGTTACAACAAAATCATCTGCATGTCGGATGCCGACGTCGATGGTTCTCACATCAGAATTTTGCTTCTGACATTCTTTTTCCGATTTATGCGTCCACTGATTGAAAACGGACATGTTTACGCAGCGCAACCACCACTTTACAAAATCACAAGAGGAAAGGAAGAAATTTATTTTTATTCTGATGAAGAACTCAACAAATGGTTTGAAGAAAACGGCAGAAAAGGCACCACTCTTCAAAGATATAAAGGTCTTGGCGAAATGAACCCAGACCAACTTTGGGAAACAACCATGAATCCAGAACACAGAATTCTTTTGAAAATTACCATGGAAGATGCCATTGAAGCCGACAAACTTTTTGGTCAACTTATGGGCGAAGACCCAGAGCTTAGACGCCAATTTATTGAAGAAAACGCCACTCTTGTGACTGATTTGGATGTTTAATAAAAGGAAAAAATATGAGCAAGAAAGAAGAAGAAAGCAAACAAAATTTAAAAGAACTCATCGCCAAAGAAACAATCAAACCGATTGAAGTCGTTGGAGAACTTAAAAAGTCCTTCATAGCTTATGCCATGGCAGTAAACGTCAGCCGTGCCATTCCGGACGTTAGAGATGGTTTGAAGCCTGTTCATAGAAGAATTTTGTTCTCTATGGGCGAGCTTAACAATTTTTACGACAAGCCGCACAAGAAAAGTGCCAGAATTGTCGGTGAAGTTATGGGAAAATATCACCCGCATGGTGACAGCTCGGTTTATGACGCTCTTGTCAGACTGGCGCAAGACTTCTCCATTCGTTATCCTCTTGTCGACGGCCACGGAAACTTTGGTTCAGTCGATGGCGACCCACCTGCTGCACAGCGTTACACTGAAGCAAGACTTTCAAAAATCGCTGCGCTGATGTTGGAAGACATCGACAAAGAAACGGTTGATTTTTATCCAAACTTCGACGACACATTGATGCAACCTACCGTTTTGCCAGCAAAATTTCCAAATCTTTTGGTGAACGGTGCTGACGGAATCGCTGTCGGAATGGCAACAAACATTCCACCGCACAATTTGACAGAAGTCATAAACGGCGTTCAGGCTCTTATTGACAACCCTGACATCGACATTGACGAACTTATCAAAATCATTCCTGCGCCTGACTATCCAACTGGCGGAATTATCATGGGCAGAACGGCGGTTAAACACGCTTACAAAACTGGCCGTGGCGGGATTTTGGTCAGAGGCCGCGCTGAAATTGAAGAAACTTCTTCTGGCAGACAGAGAATTGTCATCACCGAATTGCCTTATCAAGTCAACAAGGCACGTTTTATCACGCAAATTGCCGACCTTGTCAAAAACAAAAAACTTGAAGGCATCAGCGACTTGAAAGAAGAAAGCGACCGAGAAGGTTTGAGAGTTGTTGTTGACATCAAAAAAGAAGCAAACGCTCAAGTTGTGCTCAACTCACTTTATAAGCACACCATGCTTCAACAAAACTCTGGCATTATCATGCTTGCACTTGTCAACAACGAACCTAAAGTTTTAAACTTGAAGGAAATGCTTTATTATTATCTCGAACACCAAAAAGAAGTTTTGGTGAGAAAGACCAAATTTGACCTTAGAAAAGCCGAAGAAAGAGAACACATCGTCAAAGGGCTTGTGATTGCTCTTGCAAGCATTGATGAGGTTGTTCAGACAATCAAACAATCTAAAGACCGACAAGAAGCCGTTCTTAAATTGACTACCAACTTCGAACTCGACGAAATTCAAGCCAATGCCATTTTGGAAATGAAACTTTCAAAGCTCACAAGTTTGGAAGTGGAAAAGCTTAACGAAGAACTCGCATCTTTGGAAATGACCATCGCCGATTTGAAAGACATTTTGGAAAAACCTGAAAGAGTTTTGAAAATCATTCGAGATGACCTTGAAAAGGTTAAACAAGAGTTTGGCGATGCGCGCAAAACTGAAATCAGCATGGATATGGGCGGAATTGACATTGAAGACTTGATTGCTGAAGAAGACGTCATCATTTCAATGACGCACATGGGCTATATCAAGCGTATGTCAACCGACGAATATAAGGCTCAACATCGTGGTGGCGTTGGCATAACCGCTCACAAGACAAAGGACGAAGATTTTGTTGAAAAGATGTTTGTGACATCGACTCACGATGACCTTTTGTTCTTTACAAATTTGGGAAAGGTCTACAGCGCCAAAGCGTATGAAATTCCTGAAGCGCAAAGGCAGGCAAAAGGTCGAGCAATCATCAATCTTTTGCAACTTTCTCTTGGCGAAAAAGTCAACACAATCATTCCACTCAAAAAAGACGCCAAAGGCAATTTGATTATGTCCACAAAGAACGGTCTTATCAAAAAGACAGCACTTTCTGAGTATGAAAACATCAGAAAAGTGGGCAAAATTGCCATAAAACTTGTCGAAGGCGACGAACTCATTGGCGTTGACATAACTTCTGGCAGAGATGACATTTTGATTGCTTCTCACGACGGAAAATGCATCCGCTTCAACGAAACAGACGTTCGAGCAGTCGGCAGAGACAGTCAAGGCGTCAAGAGCATGAAACTCTCTGACGGAGATTACATTGTCGACATGGCAATTGTGCATGACGGCGCCACAATCATGACAATTTCCGAAAATGGATATGGAAAACGCACCGATGTGGAAGAATTTAGGCTTCAACAACGTGGTGGAAGTGGCGTAAAGGCGGGAATTTTTACCGAAAAAACAGGAAAGCTCGTGGCTTTGAAACAAATTGAAAACGATTGCGACCTTTTGATGATTGCCGACAGCGGAATTATCATCAGGACACATGTGGAAGATATTAGTCATTTTTCAAGAGTGAGCCAAGGTGTGAAAATTATGAAGCTCAAAAACGATGCCAAAATCACAAGTGTCGCTCTCACAGAAAAAGACGAAGAAGAACCAAAAGAAGAGAATGCTCAGCCGCAAGAGCAAGACGACCAAGAATAACCACCCTACTCCAGTTGGAAGGAGAAAAAATGAACAAAAAAATCTTAGCACAAGAAAAGGAATATCTTGAAACTGTCAAAGAAAAAATTGATTTTTTAAAAGAAGATGACAAAAAACGAATAAAAAACAACGAAAAAAGCATCTCAACCTTAAAAAAAGTTTTTTCTGACAGCTTTTATGACTTGCACACTGGCGACAGCAAAGAATTTGGCAACGAAGACGAATTTGCAACAATAAATGCTCAAATTGAACACTTAGAAATTCAAAAAGAAGCATTAAACAAAGAAATTTCAAGACTTTCAAAACAAAAAAACAATCCTTATTTTGGTCGCTTTGATTTTCAAAGCGCAAATGAAAAAACGCCGCAAAAATATTTTATTGGCGTCGGACTTATTCAAAACAACGACATAAATTATGTATACGACTGGCGAGCAGACATCTGTTCGCTTTATTATGAAGACCAATTTGGTCAAACTTCTTACACATGCCCAGACGGAGAGATAAAGGGCAATTTGTCTTTGAAAAGACAATATAAAATCGAAAATGGCAATTTAAACTATTACATCGACAGCAACATGATTATCGACGATGAAATTTTGATGGAACAGCTGTCAAAAAATGCCACTTCGAAAATGCACGACATTGTCTCGACCATTCAAAAAGAACAAAACTCACTCATTCGTTCTGAAGATTTCAAAAACATCATTGTCCAAGGGGTTGCCGGCTCGGGAAAAACATCTGTTGCGTTGCACAGAGTTTCGTTTTTGCTCTATAAATATAGAGACAAACTCAAAATTGACGACATCCTCATTTTGTCGCCTTCTGAGCTTTTTTCTGACTATATAAACGACGTTTTGCCGTCGCTTGGCGAAGAAAAACCTTACACCACCACATTTTACAACATGGCAAGGCGCATGCTTGGAAATGATTATGAAACGCGAGAAGAATTGCTTGAAAAAATCACAGAAAAACAAAATCAAAAAGATTTTGAAAACATTGCTGTCAAATCAAGTTTTGAGTTTCTCGAAGAATTTAAAAAGTTTTTGGACAATGACATTTGCAATTTGTTTATTCCAAAAACATATGTGTTTGGTGACCTTACCATAACAAAACAAGATATGCAAGACATCTATTTCAATCGACTGAAAAACTTGCCGATTTACAAAAGAATTGATGTTTTGGCAGAATATATCGCCGAAAGATTTAAAGTTTCAGAGAGCAACCATGAAGATTTGGTGAAAAGGGCAAAGCAAATCTTGTATAAAAGCTTTTTGACCACAGATGTTTTGAAAATTTACAACATTTTTCTTCGAAGCAATGACCTTAAAGAAATTGACCACATCGGGCCTTATGACATCGCGCCAATCTTGCTGATAAAAGAAAATCTGTTTTCTCTGAAAACCAACTACAGTGCAAAATATGTCATTGTAGACGAAATGCAAGACTACACGCCCTGCCACTTCTATCTTTTTGACAAGATTTGGAAATGCGGAAAGCTTTATCTTGGCGACATTTATCAAAGCGTTGACCGCACACTTTCTTTGGATTACCTTAAGCTTTTGACAGAGCAAACAAAATCAAAAATCAAATTTTTGAACAAATCTTATCGAAGCACGCTGCAAATTTCTGTTTTTTCACAAAAAATTTTGGGAAAACGCATTGCAAACAACGTCAATCGTAACGGTGAGCCAGTCGAATGCATCAAAACCAGAAACTGCACAAAAGCCGTTGAAAGAATTTTGGCAAAAGAACTGAAGAAAAAACAAAGCATCGCCATCATTTGCAAAACCAAGTCTGAAATCAAGAAATTGCAAAAAGAAAGCGACATAATCAAAAAATTTAAGGTTTTGGACGAACTCAGCACAATGTCAAGACACAGAAAATTTATCACCACCCCAACAAAAGCTAAAGGCGTTGAGTTTGATTGCGTCATTGTTCCGTTTGCCGACAAAGAAAATTTCAACAACGAACTCGACAAAAATCTTCTCTATGTCTCTTCAACAAGAGCTTTGCACAAACTTTATTTTGTCAGCGACAAAAAGCCAAGTCATTTCTTGACGAAAACGAGAAAAACAACCGTGAATTAATATTCATCAAGACAAATATAAATTCCAAGAAACAATTTGATTTTCAATCTTATCCAACTTTTGTAAATTCTTGAAAAATTTGTAAAAAAACCGATTTTCAAGTTTTGCACATTTATATTCCAAAATATCGGCTTGTATGAGTGGATTTTTGAAAGAATTGTCCACAAAAATGTGGAAATGTGGATAACTCATGTAGTTTTCTACCTGTTAACCCCCAAATTTAACCTTTGTATATTCATAAATCGTTTTGAATATTTATAAATTTGTGGATAAGTGGAAAATAAATGTGCACAACTTTTGTCAGGTTAGAACCAAATTTCGTTTGACTTTTTGCAGAATTTTGTATTAAAATGACAAATAAAATTCAATTAAAATAGGAGAAAAAATGGATAATAAAAAGCTGATAATTCCAAGAAAACTTCAAGGCTTTTGGGAACTTATGCCAAAAGAACAGATGGTTTTTTCACAGCTTCTTTCCAAAATTGAAGAAGTTTTCAAACAAAACTGCTTTGTTCCGCTGGACACGCCTGTTTTGGAATATAGTGAAACCTTGCTTGCAAAAAGTGGTGGCGACACTGACAAAGAGATCTATCGCTTCACAAAAGGCTCAACAGACATGTGCATGCGATATGATTTGACTGTTCCACTTGCAAGATTTGTTTCTATGCACAAAGAAGAGCTGAATTTTCCTTTCAAAAGATATCAAATCGGAAAGGTTTATCGCGGCGAAAGACCACAAAAAGGGCGTTTTAGAGAGTTTTATCAGTGCGATGCCGACATAATTGGAAACGGCGAACTTTCTCTCGTCGCCGACGCAGAATGCATTTCACTTTTTTCAAAATGTTTTGATGCCATAAATCTGGATGTAGAAATTGAAGTTTCAAATCGAAAAATTCTTTCTGGATACATTCAATTTCTTAAAAAAGAAGAAAAAACAACAGAAATTTTGACTGTTTTGGACAAGATTGAAAAAATACCTTTGGAAGAAGCTTTGGCGCAGCTTAAAGAAATTGGATTGAGCGAAAACGAAAGTGAAAACATCTTAGATTTGGCAAAAATACGCGGAAATTTTGAAAAAATTGCAGAAAAATTGAGAAATTTTTGCAAAAATGAACTTTTTAAGACAGGTTTTTCTGAACTTGAAGAAGTAGATAAATGTTTGAAATTGCTTGGCACAAAAAATGTTTCTTACAACATGTCAATCATTCGCGGTCATGACTATTATACTGGAACCGTTTTTGAAGCTTTTGTTAAAGAAGAGAGAATTGCTCTTGGCGGTGGCGGAAGATTTGAAAATTTGTGCAGTTATTTTTCAAATCAAAAGATGCCTGGCGTTGGAATGAGCGTTGGCATCACCCGCCTGTTTGATTTATTGTTGCAAAAAAATTATTACAATCTTGACAAAATAAACGAAATTGAATGTGCAATCATAAATTTTGATAACACTTTTGATGAAAGCTTGTCACTTATGGCAAATTTGCGAAAACAAGGCATAAAAGCAGATTGTTTTTATGAAAACAAATCTTTCAAGTCAAAGATGAAAGAAGCCAATCGCCGTCAAGTTAAATTTGTTGTTATTGTTGGTGAAGAGGAAGTGCAAACAAAACTTTATACTTTGAAAAACATGGAAACTTCAGAGCAACAAAAACTTTCACTTGAAAAAATTGTTGAAATCATAAAAAATGACCGAATGCAAGGCTAAAAATGCAAAAAACTTAAAAAAAACGTTATTTTTTTGAAAATTTTAACAATTAAAAGGATTTTAAATATGAAAAAGAAAGAAAAAATTTTAGTTACATCAGCTTTGCTTTATGTGAATGGATTGCCTCACTTAGGTCATGTTGTGGGCTGTTGGCTGCCAGGAGATATTTTTAAAAGATATCACAAAACTTGTGGCGACGATGTCGTTTATGTGAGCGGAACCGATGACCATGGCACAACAAGTTACATTTCGGCAAAAGAAGTCGGCATGAAGCCTGAAGAATTTATTGCAACAATGAATGGAAAAATCAAAGAAATTGCCAAAAAATTGTGCATCGACTTTGACATTTTCAGTGGCACGAACACCAAAACACATGAACAAGTCACGTTGGACTTTTTTAATGAGATTTATAAAAATGGTTATACAGAAGAAAAAGAAAGCACCATGCTTTTCTGCGAACACGACAAAATTGCACTTGCGGACAGATTTGTCTATGGCACTTGTCCTTTCTGCGGTTATGACAAGGCCTATGGCGACCAATGCGACCAATGCGGAAAAACTTATGAACTTGACGATTTGATTGACCCAAAATGCAGTTTCTGTGGCAAAAGCGCAGTTAAGAAAAAAACAAAACATATCTATATCTCACTTGACAAGCTTCAACCAGAACTTCAAAAATGGGTGGAAAGCAAAAAAGATGTTTGGCGCCCACATGTTTACAGCATGACAAACAAATGGTTTAAAGAAGGGCTGAAACCGCGTTGCATCACGCGTGACATCCCGTGGGGAATAAAGGTTCCGCTCAAAGGTTTTGAAAACAAGGTCTTCTATGTTTGGTTTGACGCGCCGATTGGTTACATTTCCATCACTAAAGAACTTGGTGGTGATGAAATGGTCAAAGACAGATGGCAAAACGATAAGTGCAAAATTTACAACTTTATCGGCAAAGACAACATTGATTTTCATGCAGTGTTTTTCCCAAGCATGGAACTTGCTTGCAAAAAATATAACCTGGCTGAAAATGTTGTCGGTTTCAATTTCTTAAATTTCGAAGGGCAAAAGTTTTCAAAATCTAAAAAAATTGGTATTTTTTGCAACAATTTGATGGAAAGTGACATTGATATTGATGCTTTGAGAGCTTATTTGGTGTCGATATTCCCAGAAAACAAAGACAGCGACTTCACTTATGAAGGCTTCAAACTCAACACAAATGCAGAGCTCGTTGGCAAATATGGAAACTTTTTCAACAGAACTTTAAACATGATTAACAAAAATTTTGAAGGCAAGCTGGGCATTGATTTTTCTGACATAAAAGACAATTTGAATGAAAATGACAGAGAAATGGTTGAGGCTATTGAAACTCTGCCTGATGAAATAGGCAAACTTTTTGCCAAAACGGAGTTTAGAGCGGCTTACAAAGAAATCATGCGTTTTGCCAGCATCGGAAACACCTATCTCGAAAAATCTGCTCCATGGACGCTTATCAAAAACGATAACCTTGACGAAGCGAAAAAAGTTTTGTATCTTTGTCTTAACATGGCAAAGGCTTTGGCTATTGTTGCCAGCCCAATCATGCCAAACAGAACAGCAGAAATTTGGTCAGAACAGTTGAATTTTTCTGGTCGTCCTGATGACGCAAATCTGTGGCAAGAAGCAAGCAAAATTGACATCTCAAAAGCTCACAAAGTCAATTTGCCTAAGCCACTTTTCGCCCGCCTTGATGACGAAACCATTGAGCGATATAAGCAAGAACTTTCCAAACCATTTGACATCAAAGATTTGAAAAAATAAGTTTTTGCTGAAAAATTGTCAAAAAAACGCAATTTTTGTGAAAAAATTTGATATTTAAATAAAAAAGCATATCAAAACGATATGCTTTTTTTTGTTTTATTGTTTTTCCCAGCAAGCGTAAAGGTCTTGATTTCCGCTCACTGTAAAGCTTGTAAAGCCCTTTTCTGTGCTCAAATTGCCAGGTTTTGAAGTGTCCCAACCGACCACTTTAAATGTCCTTGTTGACAGACCATATTTTCTGACTGTGGTTCGTGAATATTGGGTCAAGTCAATCGTTGCCCCTTCCAAAACTTTTATAGAGCCAATCTCTTCAGGTGCAGTGACCAAACTTCCTTGATTTACCCAGCCCAAAGGAGTGTAGAAATCCAAATGGAAAGTTATTGTGTAATAATGCTTCACATCCACCGACCAATTTGCCGTTATTGTGACATTTTCACTTGGAATGGTAGTCAAGTTTTGGCTAAACCCAAGGAATGTGTAAGTCGTTCGAGTGTTGCCATCGTCGACAACATAATCTTTGAACGTTGGAAGTGAAATTGCCGTGCCTTCATAGTCGAAATAGGTCACATTTGTCGGACCATTTTCTCCATAAGCACTTTCGACCGTGACCGTATATTTGTTTCGAATGTAAATATTCAAATCTTCAGTCGGCATAACAAACGAAGTCATTTCTTGCTTCAAATCGGCATCCAAATAAAATTTGGTGTTTTCGTCAATGATTTCCACGCTGCTAAAGTCTATTGTGTCACCCGACTTAACACGCAAAGTGGTGACCAGCTCGCCATTGTGATAGATGTTCACAGCGCTGGTCTTTTCCACACGGTTGAATTTCCATTTTGCGTAGAATGTGATTTCGCTGTCTGGCATGATTGTGACATTTGCTGGCGTCTTGAACAGCGCGTCCATATACCAGCCGTCAAAATCGTAATATGTTGTCATGCCATCAACAGTTTCTTCTTTGGTCGTCAACGTCGGAAAGACAATCGTTTCGCCCGGCGTCAACATCAAGCTGTCAAATTCTGCCGTGTTGCAATAGGTCTTGAATGTCACCTTTTTATATCTGGCTGCATCAATATAAATTTTTCTGTAATAATCATTTGTGTAAATCTCTTTGCCCGCGCCAGTTGTGTAACTTGTTCCAGAAGAAGATTGAAGATTTACAGGGATTTTCAACGCGCCGCCACCGATGTCAATTTGTGTGCTTACACTGTCGATAAATTGATAATTTTTTCCGTCTACATTGGTATAAATTTCTGACAAGCCCAAATTTATATTCAAATCACTGAACGCCGAGCTGCCTGTCAAAGTTTCGCCGTCAAGGCTGAGAAGATAGCCGTTTTCAAGCACGCTGAACCCAAGAATTGTTTTCTCAAGTGACGGATTTGGTGTCATGCTGGCAATCAAACTCTTTATGTCGTCAAAAGCTGTGTCCGTAAGCCCAAGCGCATAAGCAAAAATTTCCATGATGTTTGAGCCAATCTCATCTTTTGTCCATGTGGCTTCAGGATGCGCATCAATTTCATCTCGTTGCGACCAAGCCTCTGACCATATATAACGGTTTCCATAAGTGTTTTGTGTCAAATCCAAAACGCCGTCTTTATATTCAAGTGTGGAAATTCTGTTGTCAAAACCAAACGCCGAATAGATTGTGTAAGTCTCTCCAAAGCCGCCAGCGTTGTAGGTCACATCAACAAAAGCTGGAACATCAAGTTCGAGATAGAAATAAAGTTCTCCATTGTCATCAAGCGAAACAAACAAGTCATAGTCAACTGTGATGGCATCAATGCCTATGATGGAAACGACTGCGCTTCCTCTGAAGCTGAACCCTTTGGTGTTTATAGTGTTGACAGCAACATCCATAAATTGCGAAAGATTGCTCAAATCGTGATGTGTTTGTGTTGTGTCATAATCAAAATTGTTTGCATCAAAGTCTTCGATTTGGAGAGTAAAATTCAAAATATCGTCGCCAAATTTAAAGTTTGAAATCGAAATTTCTCTCAGCTTAAATTGCGTTGAACCGTCAGTTTGACGTTCTTCATTTAAAGTGATTTTCAACGCTGCGAGTGTATTTTCCCAATCGACATTGACGCTCAAACTGATTTCTTCCAAACCATTTTCAACTTGTAATTTTTCAAGCTTAATCTTCTTAACAATTTTTGCAATGTTTTCAACCGAACTCAAAGTTTGGTCAACTTGCGAAACATCGTCACTGACATCTGAACCCGTTATGCCAAGCAAGCTTTGCAAAAATCTGAAGTCAGTCTCACAAGGCTGCAAACTCAGCGCATTTGAAATATCTTCGCCAACATTCAACCCAGCAAACGCCAAAGCCATTGAGATGATTTGACTTAAGTTTGCATTGTTTATCTTTGCTCTGAATTTGTCACCCGAAGCTATATAATCTCCATGAGTGTAAGTCGCATAAAGTGCGCTTGACTCGTTGCTTTCATAGAACAAATCAATCAAATGTCTGACGCTGTTTGCAGTTATATCAAGCCCGCCCTGAACTTTCAAATATTTGCCGTCAAAAAGCTCAAATCCACTGGTGTTTGTCTGTCCTTTTGACAAATCGTCCACTTCAACAACGACATCACCCGAAATTGTTGTGGTCGAAGTTGTGCCAGCCAAACTTCCGTCAAAACCAATTTGATATTGATTTGATGTTACATAGTTATAGATTGTGTCGACCAGTTCTATTAAAACTTTGTAAGAAACAAAATCGTTCAGGTTTGTTGTTCCGTCGTTAGATTTGACTGCTGTGATTTCTTTGAAAGAGTCGCCCACAAAGATGCCTTTTAAATCGCTGACAAATTGCCCAACTTGAACATTTGTCAAATAAGTTGCAAAGTTCAGTTTTTGAGTTGCTTCATTTTCCAAAACATTTTCGCCGTCTTTGAGCCAGCTGTCGCTATAGTCTGTGTAAACTGTTGTGTTTGGGTCCTCAATGTTTGCGCCAATCACAATTTCTGTCGGAACGATGACATTTTGATAGTTTTCAATCAGCGCCTGAACAACAATGTCATAGAAATAAGAACTTTCAGAATAGAACAATTTTCCGTCGATATCAAACTGAACTCCACTTGAAAGCCAAGTGCCATAGACTTGGTCAATTGCTGGCAAAATCACCTTGAATGCTTCAACCGCCTTTTCAACAGGTTCGGTTGTTTCTTCTTTTGGCATAAACTTTTCAACAAACGTCAAAATTTCGTCTATTGTGGTTTCATTCAAGTTTGCAGTGATTTGCAAGCCGTTTATGTCTACATAAATGTCGCTTCCAATCAAATAGATAAAGCTGTTCAAGCCCAAAGAAGTTGTGTGAAGTGAAACAGCCGGGATATATTCTTGATATGCCTTTTCAACCAACATCACAACAAGCTCGCCATAGAACTGATTTTTGCTGTATCTTATAGAAATGTCGCTGCCGAAAGCATAGACATCATTGGTCACTTTCAAACTGTTGAGCATTCCGTCCACAAAATCAGTTGAATAGTCGCTGAAATCACTTTCATCAAAATCTGACATTGTCGAGTTTTCAACGTTGTTGACTTTCAAATCAGCTTTGACAACATCATAGAGATTTAAGCTGATTGTGTCAAGATTGTTGTTTTCAAAAGCTATGTTTGCCGTCAAAATTTGAGATGTTGTGAAATCTTTTTTGTTTGAAATTGTCAAACAAATTTCGTCAGTCGAGCCAGAAACACTCAAAACAAGTTTGTTTAACATATCTTCAAGCGAATAATTTTGCAAAATGTTCAAAAGTTCTTCAAACACGCCAAAGTCAAGTTCCACGCCCAAGCTTTCAGAAGTGATTGTGCTTAAAGCTTCTTTGAAATCGGTTTGATTTGTGCTTTGAGAGATGTCAAACTTCAGCTTCATGTTTCCATAAGAAAGATAAATTGTGTCGCCTTGTTTTCTTATCAAAACTTCGTTTCCACAAGCTTGCACTGTGATTTCAAAGTTGTTTTGGAAATATTTAAACTCACCGACAAAGTCCAAAGTGTTGTAAGACAAATCGAAATCAAATTCAAAAATGCTCTTTTCAATGTAGTCTTTCAAAGATTTGGCTTTTGCAAGAGCGTTCTTCAAATCTTCGCAATTTGTTGGAACGACAATTTCTTCACTCAATGTCTGTTCATCATTAAGCGTCGCCGAAACTGTCAACTTGTCATTGATAATATAGTTGATTTCAACCTTTTCTTGATTTGCATCAATCGTCAAACCTTCAACATCAAAAAAGTTAAACGAATTTAAGTTCAAATCGGTCAAAAGTCCATCAACTTCAGGCAAAACAACATTGAAAGTTTCGACAATGTAAGAATAAAGTTCGCTTGCATTGTTGAAATCTGTTTCCAGTGAGATTTCTCCGACTGTCACAAAGAGTTTGTTGTCTAAAACCAAAATTTCAAAGTTTTCGCCAAAGAGATTTGCACTTAACTCAAAATAAATCTTGTCAGTCAAATCAATCATAACATCTGCCGAAATATCAACCTTTTCCACGCCGTCATCGTAAGTCAAAACAACAGAGCCAGTTTGCGTGCTTGTCAAATTGTAATATTCTTCAGCCAAAAACTCAATCGTTTCAAAAGGCAAAACATTGAGTGACAAATTTAGTTTGTCGGCGTTCAAATTTACAGTTTTCAAATTGTCATTTTCAAAAGTCAAATTTGCTGTTGCCGAAACCGGTTTGGTTGTGCCCAGTGTCAAATAAGCAGTCAAATTGTCGAGCGAACCATCAATATCAACGCTCAATTTGTTCAAAATTTGTTCCACTGACAAAGCGGTTATATCTTCGCCAAAAATATCTGTCAAAATTTGAGTTGTGTCACTTTCGATTTCGTTTTCCGAAACAATTTTCATGATAATTTCAAAAATGTTTTCAACGTTCTGCTCTTCCAACTTAAATTTAAGCGCGCCATAATCAACAAAAATTGTTTGGTCTTGATAACCGACGCTCAAAATGTTGTTTTCAATCAGAATGTCGCTCACACGATAAGCATTGTTCACCAAATCAACATAAATTTTTCCAGACAAATTCAAATTTTGATAATTGAGAGCAAATTCAAAAGCAAACTGCTTTGCTTCGACAAAATCTTTGACATTTTCAATCTTGTTCAAAACATTTTCTGTTTCGTCGGTGGCATTTGGAAGAGTTATCGGCTCGTCTGTGGCTTTTATTGTTGCAGAAACATCAAAATTTTCATTTGAAAACTTCAATATTGCAACATTATCTTTCATCATCAAGCAAACTTTGTTGTTTAAAAACTCGAAAATGGCAAGGTTATCTTCATTTTCAGAAAGTTTGAGCTGCTCCAAAACTTCTGCCAATTTTTCAATGATTTGTTTTGTTTCAACTTGAATGTTTGTCTGCTCAGAAATGTTTGTATCAAAAATTTGGTCAACTTTGAGCAAATATTCATCCAATTTTTCGATGTCACCCTGAACAACAATTTCTCCAACGACAAGCAAAATTTGATTTCCATTCAAATAAAGCGCCACATTTTCGCCAAAAGCGGTCGTTTCAACTTTTGCCAAAATTTCATCTGAAAAATCGACAACATAATTTGCTTCAATTTCACGGCCTTGCCAATTCAAAACAAGCTCGCCGCCAAACTGCTGTTGAGCCAAAATCTGGTCAACAGTCTCACCGAGCGGCAAAAGATTTGAAAGGTCAAAATAGTCGCCCACAATCTCAAAGTTTTCTTCAGTTTTTTCAAAAGCCAAATTAAGTTTGAGTTTTTCATAAGAAATGCTGGCATTTGAAAGTTGATCTTCCGCCTTTGTCAAAACAACACTCAAGCCACTGTTCCACAACATTGTGAAATCATTTTCAGCTGTGACTGTTTCGCTTGGCAAGAAAGAATTTATCTTTTCAGACTGGTCAAACCCAGCTGCAATCCAAGTTAACACATCAAAATTTTGCAAATCATCTGGCAAATATTTTTCAATAAATTGATTTAAAACTTCGCTTGCAGGTTTTGAAGTATAAGTTTCAATCAATTGCGAGATTGTTTCTTTCCAATTTTCAAAATCGTTGACATCAAACGAAATCTTCAAATTTTCAACATCTAAATAAACCTTTTCGTCAGCATATGCCACAGCAAAATCAATGCCTTCAACTTGCGAGGTCAACTGGAATTTCGGTGTTTGCAAATCACAGATGAGTGTTCCAAAATATTGATTTTCGTCATAAGTGGCTTCAATTTCAACCTTTACCAAATCATTGTCAAAAGTGTTTTGAGCAAAGTTTACATAATCAAAAACAGGTCCCAGGTCAATTTCAGCTCCTGTTGGCTGATAGTCAACAGAAATCTCAGAACTGTTCATGCTGTTGACATTGGCATTAAATTTTATCGCGTTACCCTGAATTAAAATATCTTTCAATTTGACAGATTGAAGGTTGAATTCTTTGTCGCAAACAATCTGTGCACTGATGACATTTCCAACGCTGACAACAATTTGATAGCCACTTTCGGTTTCTTTTTCTTCCACCTTAAGTTGAGACATCAATTGGTCGGCGTCTAGATTGTCAAAATCAATTCCCAAAAACTCTTCGATGTCTGAAATAAAACTTGTGTCAACATTTATGCTGTTTAAAATGAGTGGCATAAGACTTGAAAAATCTAAATTTGTGTAACCGCCAAATTTGTAAGTTTGTTCGTTTATTTGCAAAAACAAATCTTCAGAAACAGCTGTCGCCTTAACATCAAAAGATTGCTCATTATAAATCATGTCCAAATCAAGTGCCAAACTGGAAGTTGGAAGGTCGAAAACAACATTTCCTTGAGCTGCCAAATTGGTTTCATCATTGACAAGTGCCAATGTGAAATCTGTGTCTACATTTTCAAACGCCATAATTTTTTGAATAAATCCACCAAACGCAGAATTTTCTTCCGCGTTGGTATCATCGGTTGGAAGCGTTATGATTGTCGGGCTTGCATTGCCAAAAAACTGAATATAACCAAAAAAGACAGATAAAGTGGCAATAAAATATATAGAAAGCACTTTAAACATTTTCGGAAAAAATCCGCCCGCGGTTTTGATTGGTCTTTCCATAGTTACGCCACCTCCTCAATCGAAGGCACGTTTTCAAACAGATAAAATTCGTCAAAGTCGTCAACAACAGTCACTGAGCCTGCCAAAGGGTGTGACATCTTGTAAACTTCATCATAGCCAATTGTTTTGAAATTGAAATTTTCATCAACAGTGACATCCATTTTCAAAGAAACCCAAGACGGAGCTTTTGCAAGCCCACTTGAAAATTTGATTTCATAAGAATAATAAAGTGCAGCCAAGCTCAACCTGTCACCTTCAAGAGTTATTGAAAAACTATAAGTGCCGTCTTGATTTTTTGTGACAGCAGAAAAATTCTCATCTTGGCAAGTTATCGAAGAAATGATATAAGACATCACAGAAGAAGGAGTTGTGTTAAAAACTTCTTTATATTCTTCCATAGTGTAAGGCACTGCAGCATCTGGGTCAAAATTGCCTTTCATGTTTTCAACGCTTGTGTCAACAAAAGTGCCTTGATTGATTGAAATTTCGTTTGTTTGATAGTTGTAAATCGTTTGCGTGCAGATGTCAGCCACAAATGTGGAACCAGGGCTATATTTGTTGAAAAGCAAAATGTCGCCGTTTTTAATTTTTATGCTTTTCATTTTTTGTTCAACGACCAACGCATTCACTGTCCCCGTCATTTCTTTATAAAAATTTTCTGCATGGTTTAAGTTGTATTCTGCAATCAGGTAAAGTTCAAGAGCCGAAAAATTTTCTGGGCTTGAAGTCAAACTTCTTTGATGTAAAGCTTCAACAGTTTCGTCTTTCTCTCGCAATTGTTCTTCTTTTGCAGAAACAACAGCTTCAGTTCCAAGTGAGTCGACATAAAGTTTTCCAACAGAAAAACCTGTTGCCAATGCCAACACCAAAATCAACACAAAGCTTAAAATTTTTTTATAACTTAAAGATGTCACAGACACTCCAAAAATCGATTTAAAATCCAACAGGATTTTTCAATGTATAGAATAACATAGCCCAAATTTTTTGTCAACAAAAATAGTTAAAGATTTTTAAATATTTTATGTAACAAAATTTTCATTTAAAACTTCGACTTTACAAAGCTAACAGCTTTAAAATCACGACAGTTTCCATATTTGCTGTGCAAGGGAACATATCAAAAATTTTTACACTTTCAATTGCATAATTTTTTGACAGCTTTTTCAAATCTCTCACCAATGTCGAGAAATTGCAAGACACATAAATGGCACTTTCGATTTTTGAAGACGAAATCGCATTCAAAACTTTTTCGTCACACCCTTCTCTTGCTGGGTCAATCACGATTAAATCTATATAGTCTCTCAGCAAAATTTGTGGCAAAACATCTTCAACTTTTCCACAAATGTTTTCTATTTTATGTTCAGAAAATTGATTACACAGTTTTTCAGCAGCATCGTGAGCGCTCTTTTGAAATTCAATTCCATAAACAAATTTAGCCTTTTTTGCAATCAGAGCAGTCAACAACCCCTGCCCTGAATAAGCATTGACCACACGCTTGTCTGCGGTGTTTTTTAATATATAATCATACAGTTTTTCAGCCACATCATCATTGACCTGATTGAACGCTGAAATATCACTTTCCACTTTCAAATTCAACACATTTTTAGAAAAATTTTTGTTGCCAAAAACCTTGACAATTTTTGTTGAATTGCTTTCCAAAATCTCTCCAAATGCAAAAAACACCAAAAAATTATCAAAAATTTCAATTTTTTTGACATTTTTTACGCTTTTTTCAAACAAAAAGCAAATTCCCACAGTTTCGCCAAATTGTTTTATGTAAAGATTTTTCAAAAATTTAAAGTCATTGGCTTTCAAAAACTCTTCAATCAAAGGGATTGTTTGGTTGATTTTTTGAGAAGCAATTGGGCATTTTTTGACCGCAAAAAATTCATGTGACTTTGGCTTGAAAAAACCCAAAGAATTTTCTTTGACTTCAAATTTGATTTTGTTTCGATAAAAAAATCGGTCTTTGCTTTCTTCGAAAGTTATATCTCCACAAAAATCAACTTTTTTCAATTCTTCTTTCAGAATTTCAAGTTTGATTTCTTTTTCAGTTTCATAGTCGCAGTGCTGAAAATCACATCCGCCGCAGACAGAAAAATAAGGGCAGAATGGCTCCACCCTTTTTTCGCTTGGCAAAACAACTCTTGAAAGTCTGCCTTGAATGAACTTTGAGTTTTCTTTTACAATTTCAATCTCAACTTTTTCACTCTTCAAACATTTGGGCACAAAAACAACTTTGCCGTCCAATTTTCCAACGCCCGCACCTTCATAAGAGATGTCAAAAATTTCCACTTCGTGTTTCATGGTTTGATTATATCACATTTTGAATGTTCAGAAAAGCAAATTGAGTTTTTAAGCACTATTTTAAAAACATTTTTATCAACTTTTCTTTTTTCTTCGAATATGGTTGATATCTTATCGGCAAATCAATGTAGTTAAATTTTTTCACAATGCTTTTTTCATGCGAGAACAAATCGAAACTTCGTTTGCCATGATAAGAACCATAGCCACTCTGTCCACGCGCAAAATCGCCGCGTCACAAACTGCACTTAACATTTGCTTTGCAATTTACATTACCGGCTCAAAAAACAAACCTCTTCAGTTTTCTTCGTTGGTGCAGGAGATGGGAGTTGCTCCGCGGATTGCCCGTCGATGTAAGCCGTTCCGCTATCACGCCGGGGCGGGCGAACGCAAACACAGTTGCCTTCGCTTTTCCGCCCGTTCAACTCCAATTTGCATTACCGGCTCAAAAAACAAACCTCTTCAGTTTTCTTCGTTGGTGCGACAAGTGATAAAGTATCCGAACCGCCTACAAGTCCAAGTTGGTTTAGGTTATGT
Source organism: uncultured Christensenella sp. (assembly GCA_905207515.1). Classification (GTDB taxonomy): domain Bacteria; phylum Bacillota; class Clostridia; order Christensenellales; family UBA1242; genus Caccovivens. Next base: position 20,300 of record CAJLLK010000010.1, read on the forward strand.
AAGATTAACAGTAAAATTTAATATTTTATCTATAGTTTACTAAACTTAATTCGCTTAAATTTTTTGATAATGTAATTGTTTCTTTAGAAATTTTGATAAGAGCATTGTTCACTGCGACATAATTTTCAAAACTTAATTCAAATCCCAATTTTCTTATTTCATCTTGTATGTAATGAAGTTGAATGCAATGAGGAGATTTATCAACACTTGCAAAAACAATTCTTCTAATTTTGTTTGCTCTGATCATTCCCAAAATCTTTGTGATTGCCATATTGATGTGAGTTTGTTCTAGGCATATTTCAAAAATTGGCAAATTCATATTTTCTATTTCTTCAAAAGCTTTTGGTTGCATTGCTTTTAAACAACTTCCAACAATTATTATTTCATCAGAGCAATCGTAGATATTGCTTTTCAACAAATCTTTCATAAACACCCACCTTTTAGCATTTTTATTATATCATATAACTTTCATATTTCAAAACAAAAAGAGAGAAGCTTGGATTGGACTTCTCTCTTCGTTGTCCTAATTGCTGGATTTGAATATGTCCGAAAGGAGTGAGTAAACGCTTTTTGCGGACAGGTTTGTCAAATCTCCGCCGTTGTCAAAATAGTCCATTAGATCGTGAGCAAACTGAAAGGCGATTTCTTTCATTTGCTTTTTATCAAACTCACAGCAACCTATTGTGAGTTTGTTTGTGGACAGGTTGCAACGGACGGTGTTCTTGCTTTGCAAGGAACTATTACAACAATCAAGACTATCCATTTTGTTGTTTTTCATAGTTCCTCCAAAGAATAAATCTTTGTGAGGAATAGCCTATGGATTTGGTTAACAAATTGGATAAATCAAGTATAACATATTTCAATTAAAATTGCTATATTTTTCTTCGAGCTCCCAAAAGTTTTAATATAAACTTTTGGGTAAAAGTCAAAACCAACCGCAAGAGCGCAACAAATTTTGTAAACAAAATTTTAAGCAAAAGGTTGAGTTTTGACGAGAAGTGGGTGTCCCACTTGGGTCTAGTATGGGGAATGACTCAAAATCGAAACTTCTTCATTTCTAGGGTGAGTCGTCTAAAAGCCTTTATTTATAGGCATTTTAGCGACCAAAAACACGATTTTGAGCCTATTCCTTATCCTGCTTACTGTAAATTTAATCAATTTTCGCAATTTTTTACTTAAAAATCTGGTTAAAACACCACTTTTTTGAGATAAAAAATATCTCTATATATAAAATTTATAGAAATAGATGTTGGCTCCCAATATATTATTCTAAAGCATGTTCTCGTTGTCTGAAATGTTCTTTTATAAAATCGTTGTCAGATTTTATTTCGCACAAGTTATATGCTGCTTTCACGGTTCTTTGTAAATCTTCTTCAACTTGTTCTTGATTTGAATAAATTTTATTTAGTGCCTTTCTAAAAGTGTCAACAGAAATAGGCTTGCTGGTTTTAGGAATATCCATTTTAGACACAGGTTCACTAAAATATTTTGATTGTCCTATTCTATCAATATCTTGTATAGGTAATGCAGCATAGAAATAATCTCTATTTGTTTGCTCAGCACCTTGTTTAGAATCCCAACATGCGTCACAAAAATAATAACCATCTATTCCATATTTTTCATCTACAATATGGATAATGTTTGCTGCATGTCCAGTTGCGTTAGTGCTAAGCCCTTGTTCATCAAAAAGTTCATCCAAAGGAGCCCCTGCTATATATTCACATTCAATGCCTAAATGTTTACAAAACTCTTTAACGGTTTGTGCATACCCAACACAAACTATGTTATCTCTTGTCATAACATTCACAAAAGACCTACTTTCTTCTGAATTATTTTGAAATACATTTTTATCTTCGGGTTTATAAATCCTGTTTGCTACATAGTCATGCACTAACAAAAATTTTTCAAAAGGCGATAGGTTAAGAGAATTTATTCTATCAATAAAATCGTTCATTGTTCTATATGCTTTAATTACTTGACTCAAAGAGACCTCTGCAAAACATCCCTCATCATATGGGTCCATAAAAATTAAATCTTGATTTACAACTTCACTTAAATCTAATAAATTTTGCAAATCAAATTTATTTAATCCATTTTCTGGGATAAATAGCTTTATATCTAATGACTTGATTTCTTTTTTTAGTAAGATTGAAATAAATGTATAAATATCTTTTATTGTCTTTTTTGTGTATTCATCATAACCAATCCATAAAGTTAACTCTACATTTTTTTCAACACTCTGAAAATAAGTTTTTTTACTTTCTTCAATAACTTTATTAGCTCTTGTGACAAAAGAGTTTTTTTCTTCGTTGATATTAAATAAGCGCATAAACTCATCAACATCTATATTTCCTTCAACACAAAATTTGTAGTAGTTTTCTAACATTCTGTCGCCAATCATAAAAGGTTTAAATTGTGATATTCTATCAATTGCCTGTTTGTATCTTTGCATTAAATCGTTTTTATTTTTAATATCCCTATTGATGCTTAAAAAAATCTTATTGTCCATAACTATCTCCTTAATAAATTATAACACAAAAATAATTGATTTGAAATACTTTTTTATAATATTTTTGTCAAACACGCTGACTTTTTTCTTGTTTCGTGATATTATTGATTAAAAGGTGGTGTTTTATGAAAAAAGCAGTAATATATGCGAGATATTCAAGTGATAGTCAGTCGGAGCAAAGTATTGACGGACAACTTAGGGTTTGCAAAGAATATGCAGAGCGAGAAAATATCAAGATTGTGGATACCTATATCGACAGGGCTATGACAGGCACAAACGACCATCGACCAGATTTTCAAAGAATGCTTCGTGACAGCAAAAAGAAAGGTTTTGATTATGTACTTGTTTATAAGTTTGATAGATTTGCTCGTTCTCGCCACGATAGTGCTGTAAATAAAGCAATTCTAAATCGTAATGGTGTTAAGGTTATTTCTGCCACTGAACAAATTTCGAACACACCAGAAGGCATAATACTTGAAGGAATGCTTGAAAGTTTTGCCGAGTATTATTCTGCCGAGTTGTCTCAAAAAGTCAAGCGTGGACGAAAAGAAAGCAGAATAAAGGGGCAGTATGTTGGTGGTCGAGTTCCGTTTGGTTATACTGTGGAAGATAAGGTTGTTAAAATCAACGAAAAGCAAGCAGATATTGTTAGACAAGTTTACAATGACTATATTTCAGAAATGAGATTAAAAGATATTGCAATTAAACTTAAAAAGCAAGGTATAAAGACAAACAACGGCAATGACTGGACAATAAATCAAATATCAAGAATGCTACGAAGTCCATATTATTGCGGAAAGGTCTATGCTGACAATACAGTTTATACAAATATTTATCCACCGATTATTAGTGAAGAATTATTTGATAGGGTTAACAAAAGTTTGCAAACAGGTAAACGCACAGCAGCACAAAAGAAAGCGCCAATTCCTTTTATTTTGTCAGGCAAACTTGTTTGTGGAAAATGCAAAGCAAATATGACTGGCGACAGCGGAACAGGAAGAAATGGCATTCACTATTATTACAAATGCGTGAACAGAAAAAGAAAACACTCTTGCGACAAAAAGAGTGTTGAAAAGGATTATATTGAAAACTATGTTGTTTGTGCCGTGAAAGAGTTTTTAAAACACAATAGACAACTGAAAGAACTGTCACAAGCAGTTGCTGAAATATTTAACGAATATATCGGCAAAGATGTGGTGTTAAACTCTCTTAATGCACAAATGAAAGAGATAGATAGACAACTCAACAATTTAGCAAATGCAGTGGCGAATGGAATATTCTCAAAAACAACAAACCAAAAACTTAACGAACTTGAACAAGAAAAAGAAAATTTAGAAATTAAAATTGCAAGACAAAAAGCAAAGACAATCACTCCGCTTGATGCTGACAAGGTTTACGATTGGTTTTTATCATTTCAAAACATTGACACAACCGACAAACTGGCTTGCAAACGAATGATTGATATGTTTGTGAACAAAATTGTCTTGTATGACGATTATTTTGATATATACTTCAACACTTCTGACGATGAAAACAAAAATATTAAACTGGACAATCCAGAAGATTTTGAAGAAATAGAAAAAGAGCAACCCATCGGTTCGGATTGCTCTCACTTGGTGCAGGAGATGGGAGTTGAACCCACACAGTGTTGCCACCACAGGTACCTGAAACCTGCGCGTCTGCCATTCCGCCACCCCTGCGCAAAAACATTCTTAGTTTAAACTTTTTTTTCACGTTTGTCAAGTTTATTGATTTTTTATTTCGTTTGGCTATTGAAAATTCCATATTTTTATGCTAAAATAAAACGAAAAGGTGACAAAAATGAGATATAAACATTTTAAATCTATCAAACAAATAAGTCAAAATGACAAAATAATGCTGATGGTTTTGGTGGAAGATTGCAATATGATATACAAAAAATCGTTGGAAAGCTTGATTGATGAAATAGACGAAAAGTCGGTTTTTTGTGTGTATGACAGCTATGGCCAAATTTGTGGTTTTGCAACTGCTGCCGACAATGACACTTACATCGATTTGGCAGAACTTTATGTTCATCCATCTTCCAGAAGAAAGGGTTGTGGCCATGCTTTGATTGAACTTGTGAGGCTTTATGCAAAACAAAAGGGCTATGATTTTATCACGCTTTCTGTTGGAGTTGAAAACAAGAATGCACAAAAAATTTATTCAAACAACAAATTTTTGTTTAACGCTTACAACAACTCTTCGACAATTCACATGAAAAGATATGTTTCGAACAACGCTTATTCTTATGGAGCAATTTTATATGAATTGAGCAAGACTTTTGGAGAGGACAATCTTTCAAAAGATGTTATTTTGGTAAAAGACGCCAAAATGTATAATTGGTTTGAAAAACATTTTAAAAACAAAAATGAAACGTTAGAAAAACATCTCAACTCGCCAGTTTTGTTTTGTGCAGCTGAAGTGATTGAGATTTTAAATTATTCACACAAACCAAAAACCGTGACAAACGTCAACAACATTTTAAAAAAGCATTTTCCAAAATTAAGTGAAAAGCAAGCTAAAAGTGTTTCATTGAGCTGTCAAGCATTTTTTGATTTTCAATTAAATGAAAAATATGGTTCTATGCTTAACGAAAATAATTTGAAAAAATAAATTTTTAATAAAAAATCAATAAAAAATTCCCAAAAAAACGTTTTTTTGGGAATTTTTCTTTTA
>CAJLLK010000011.1 GCA_905207515.1 uncultured Christensenella sp.
GGAATAATAGCGGAATAATGCATAATCCCTACGCTGATAACCTCCATGGAGAAAAATGCAGCGGCAGCAGGAGTTCCGAAAAGAGCAGAAAATCCGGCACTCATACCGCACATAGTAATAAGTCTGTGATCCTGTTCATTCAGCTTGAACCAGATACCAAGCTGAGAGCCGATACTGCCGCCTATCTGGAGAGCAGCACCTTCACGTCCGGCAGAACCGCCTGTAAGATGTGTCAGAATCGAACCGGTAAAAATACTCAGCGTATTTTTCCAGGTCATGCCGCTTCCGTCCCTGACCGCTATCAGAACCATATTTGTGCCCTTGTCATGAGTAAGCTTCAGCAGCTTGTAAATACTTACGATAAGCAGTCCTGCAACGGGAAGCAGGAGAATAATATAGGGCTGTTCCTTTCTTATATCAGCGCATTTTTCCAGTCCTATATGAAATGCCGAAGAAATAAAGCCTACCGCCGTACCTGTAATAAGAGATAATATAATCCATTTAATAAAACCTCCGAACATTTGAGGAATCCATTTTTTCATGCTGTTAAAAAGCTGTAAAAAGTAATTTTTCATTTTTCTTCTCCGTTTTTGTTTTTGCTATCTGTTTATTATAACACAAAAAGCACGCTTTAACAAGTGTGCATAAAAAAATCAACTTAAATTAAGCTGATTTTTTAAATATTATTTTGCAAAAGTGAGTGCAGTTTCATTTGCTTCCTGTTTCAAATCGTCCACAGCAGTTGCAAAATCCTTATATCTTTTGTTGAGCAAATTCCCTCTGCAGTGAACAGAAACATTGAAGCCTTTTTCATCAAAAAAGCCATAAAAACCAAGGCCTTGATTGACATCTAAATAGTTTAACATTCTCGCATACTCAGGCTTTTGAACATTTTCGCCAAAAATTTGGTTGAATTCTTCGATATTGGCAAGTTTTTTTAATTTTCCGCTTCTGTTTCTTATCAAAAATCCGTCTTCTGAAAAAGATTCTCTTGGAATTCTGACTAAGTAGACAAAAAGTTCGTTGCACGCGTTGTCTCCCACAAAAATTTTTTTGTTTACCTTGTCAATTTTCAATTCTCCACCCAAGTTTGTCATTTACTTTCTCCTGTTAAAATTCTAACACAAAAGTCGCCCGATGTCAACACCCTTTTCATCAATCTATATGCTCTTTTCTGTTTAAACGTTTCTTCAAAATGTTGATTTGGTTTCGAAGTTCGATTGCTCTTTCAAAATCAAGCTGAGAAGAAGCGATTTTCATCATTGAAGTCAAGCGATCAATCTCTTTCGGAATATCCTTTCTGGCGATAGAGTTTGCCGTGACTTTTTTCGAGATGTCAAGGGTGTTTTTAACTTCTTTGATGATGGTTTTTGGAACAATTCCGTGTTCTTTGTTATATTTTTCTTGCAAACTTCTTCGCCTTTCGGTTTCGTCAATGGCTCTTTGCATAGATTTTGTCACCGTGTCGGCAAACATGATAACTCTGCCATTTGCGTTTCGAGCGGCACGACCTATCGTTTGAATAAGTGCCCCTTCGCTGCGTAAAAAACCTTCCTTATCGGCGTCCAAAATGCAAACGAGTTCCACTTCTGGCATGTCCAGACCTTCTCGCAAAAGGTTGATGCCCACCAAAATGTCAAATTCGCCCTGACGAAGCCCGTTGATAATCTCCACTCTTTCCATGGTGTCGATTTCGGAATGCAAATATTTGACCTTAAACTCTCTGTCTGCCAGATAAGTCGTCAAACTTTCTGCCATTTTTTTTGTCAAAGTTGTCACCAAAACTCTAGCACCGCGGTCGATCGTCTTTTTGCACTCTTGCATCAAAACTTCAATCTGATTTTCAATCGGTTTAAGTTCAATTTTAGGGTCCAAAAGCCCAGTCGGACGGATAACTTGTTCCACCACTTGCCCAGCCTTTTCAAGTTCGTAAGGCCCTGGCGTTGCCGAAACAAAAATTGTCTGCTTCAAACGCTTTTCAAATTCGTCAAACTTAAGCGGACGGTTGTCGCGCGCGGCTTCCAGCCTGAAACCATATTCAACCAACGAATTTTTTCGCGCCTTGTCGCCGTTATACATCGCCCTGATTTGCGGAATTGTCATGTGGCTTTCGTCTATGATTGTCAAAAAGTCTTTTGGAAAATAATCAATCAAAGTGTAAGGCGGTTCGCCTGGCTTTCTGCCGTCAAAATAACGCGAATAATTTTCAATTCCGCTGCAATAGCCCACTTCTTTCATCATTTCAAGGTCATACGCCACACGCTGACCAATTCGTTCGGCTTCAAGTGGTTTGTTGTGTTCTTCAAAAGCTTTAATAGCTTTTTCTCGGTCGATTTCGATTTGAGCTATGGCATTTTTGAGCGTGTCACTGCCGACAGCATAATGTGTCGCCGGATAAATCGCCACATAGCTCACTTCGTTCAAAAGATTTCCGCTGACCGGGTCAAACTCATAGATTTTTTCGACTTCGTCGCCAAAAAAACGAACTCTGATTGCCATTTCACTCTGGTTGGCGGGGAAGATGTCCACAACATCTCCGTTGACGCGAAAAGTTGTTCGCTTGAAGTCGATGTCGTTTCGCGTGTATTGAATGGCAATCAAGTGTTCAATCAAGTCATCGCGGTCATATTCTTCGCCTTCGCGCAGCGAAATGTGCAAGTTGTGATATTCTTCTGGGCTGCCCAAGCCGTAAATGCACGAAACCGACGCCACAACAATGACATCGCGGCGTTCCAAAAGCGACGACGTCGCCGAAGAACGCAGTTTGTCGATATCTTCATTGACGCTCATGTCTTTTTCGATGTAAGTGTCGGTCGAAACGATATATGCTTCAGGCTGATAATAGTCATAATAAGAGACAAAATATTCCACGCGGTTGTTTGGAAAGAACTCTCTAAACTCATTGCAAAGCTGCGCCGCCAAAGTTTTGTTGTGCGCGATGACAAGTGTCGGCTTTTGCACTTGTTGAATGATGTTTGCCATGGTAAAAGTTTTGCCAGAGCCAGTCACGCCAAGCAAAACTTGGTCTTTGAGACCTTCTTTGACACCTTCGACCAACTTTTCAATAGCTTGCGGTTGGTCGCCCGCGGGTTTGTAAGGTGATTTCAACTCAAATTTTTCATCCATGCCTATATTTTACCACATTTGCGGCAAAAATCTATATAAAAACAAAAAAAAGTCTGACGATTTCCGCCAAACTTCTTCGTTTTGTTACCATCCAAATCTTTTATTGTCATTTAAACCGCCCATTTGTCATTTCGACTGCTCTTACTTTGTCATTTCCGACAGTCTTACTCGCTGACGGGCAATCTTGACGCTGGTGCGTCGCTGTGCGTAAGCACGTGTCGAGAAATCTCAGAGATGTTTCGACTTCATTTCATTCCGCTCAACATGACAAAGTCGGATCGCCGTTGTCATTCTGAGCCAGCCGTCAGGCTGTGTCGAAGAATCTCGGCGACATCTCAACATGACAAAGTCGCCTTACCCCTTAAAAATTGCCTTCAAAATGATTCCAAACACAAAACTGACCGTCGCCAAAAACATGCTTCTCAAAACCAAAAGACCAAACGTTTTGCGGTTCTTTTTGATGTCAGCATTGAAAGTTTGCCCCGCTTTTTTCAGGTTTACGCAATAAAAATAGCCCTTTTTGCTGTCTGAAACCACAAAATCAATGTAATTTTCGTTGGAAAGTTGCACCATGATTTCGTCAATCTCTTCCACCGACAAAACATATTTTTTCGAAAGCGCCTGCGTGATTTCTTGCGGCGAAATAAGATATGTCCGCTTTTGCTGGCATTTGTTGCAAAGATATGTCATCACCATTCGCTCTTTCTTTGTCATCTTTTGATTAATTTTTGCAAATTTGAAAGGTTTTATTCTAAGGCTAGCTTCTTCACATGTATAAGAAAAACCAAATTTGAAAAAATAATTTCATGATAGACACAAAAACGAAGTTGGTTTTGAAGATTTTGGCACACGAATGCAATGACCGAAATTATAAAATAATTGAAATTTCTGACATCATCATGGCTTTGCCAAAGCATTTTCGCATGGAAAGCGACGCCGTCAAACATATTTTGACCTATCTCGAACGCCAAGACATGATTTCAATCAAATATGACGACGACGATGTCTATTGTTTGACTGTTTTGCCATATGGTTTTGAAACCTTGGAAAACGACAAACCAAAACATGCAAAAAGAGAAAGAACCCACGAAAAAAATCTTAATGTCGCAACAATTGTGTTGAGTTTTGTCTCCGCGCTTGTTGGAACAATTTTGGGAATTTTGGTGTGCTATTTTATTCTAAAAATGTTTTAAAAAAACTCCGTCAATCTGACAGAGTTTTTTATTTAGCTAATCTTGCCCAGCAATTTTTTTGATTGTTGAAGTCAATTGTTCAACATCAAAATATTGCCTTTTAAACCTCTTTTCGTTTTGGCTGTAAACACCATCTTCGCCCAAGATATAGCTGTCGATCATGTTTATGCCACAGGTTTCGCAAATTTGGGTCATCGTTTGAAAGGCCTTTTCATCTGCCTTTGAAGGAATGGCGCTTCCATAAGGATGACAATGCCCCACAACCAAAGCTGCAGGTTTTGAAGAAGCAAGAAAACTTGTAAATTCAAGCGTGTTTATGCCCACTTCACTTGAACTGTCGTTGTTAATTCGGCGTTTGTGAGTGACAATGTGAACAGGACTAAGTGCAAACAAAATCATGTTTTCGTTTATTCTAAAACGAAGATGATCTTCCACCAGGTCAATGGCTTCATGAACATTTTTGATAATGCATTTTTTGCCCATTCTGGCGGTTGCGAAATGATAGAACAATTCTTTGAACATAGAAATTCGCTTGGCGGAACGGTCGTTCAAGCCTTTGATGCGCATGAGGTCGATGTAATTCGCATCGACAACATGTGTGAAACTTTCATATTCTTTCAAAAGGCGATGGGCGAGAGGATTGACATCGCCACGAGGGAAGATATAAGTCAGAAAAAATTCCATAACTTGAATATCACTCATGCTATCAATCCCCGCATTAACCGCCAAATTCAACAATCTTTCTCTGTGCCCTGCGTGAATGTTCTTTTCATCTTTTTGCTTGTCCATAATTTAGTCTCCTTTTCAGCTAGTAGCAATTGAAACGTTTACCGTTTCCTCCGACGATGCAGCAAAGCTTCCACCGCTGTTGATGTTGTCGCAGTTCGTCCAAATGACTTTGCGGCTTTGTTCACCTTTCCATCCGCCTATAAAATGCAAATCCATATCTACATGACTATAATAATATACTTTTTCATAATCATTTTCAATTAGTCCATTTACTATAACTGAGCCATATTTAGACATCACATTTCCTTCGTAGAGATTCTCTACTGCCGCATCATAAACTGTATCACTTTCAACATTCCATGGCATACGTATACCATTATTAAATGTTATTTTACCATCACGATAAAATGGCAATATGTCAGTCGATCCAAAGGCCGTTCCTTCTTTCGTTGTTCCAGCCCCACTAGTGTGCATCCATGAAGCACTAGAAGCTCCGTTTGTCCCAGAATCTCCACTTGTTGCACCGCCAGCCGTTCCAGAAGTGCCTGAAGTCCAAAAGTTATTCATCCTTGTGTCAATTCTTCCAAAACCACCAATTCCACCATTCCCACCGAATTGCTCTGAGCAAATTACCCTATTTGTCAATGTTGTAGGACTGTTGTTTATTGGGATTTCTGCGACAGTTGTTATTTCCAATTCTCTGTTTTGACCATTAGCACCATAGGAGCCGCCGCCACCACCACCGAGTGCACGAGATTGGGCACTAGTTCCATAAAAATATCCATTTCCGCCGTTGCCACCATAGCCACCATAGCCAGCATGACCGACTCTGACAATGCCTTCAAAATTGTTCGCAACAACAATTCTGCCACCAGAAAAGCCATATCCGCCGTTTTGGCCTAACAGAGAAGATGAATTCTCTGTAACTTGTCCATCTTGGCCATTTTCTCCGTTTGCTCCATTTCCAGAAATAAGCAGGTTTTGACTGATGTAATTTTTACCAAAATAATCGTTTATTGTTACGCCAGAATTATTCCTTATTTCATCTCCAACAATTGAAACATGGCTGACAACGTTTTCAATCTTAGGAGTGATGGTTGTCTGACTCATCAAAGAACCAACTGCATTCGCCCTATAAGAAACATTTCTCATGTTCCCGTAAAGCATCAAGTTTTTCAATTCAATATCAATAGAGCTTGCACCATCTATTGCCATTGCAATATCTGAATATAAAACTCCAACACTTAAATCCATCAAACCAACAATGTTCAGATTTAAAATTGAATTTTCTGTTGTGCCAAACAGCGATTTATTGTCCGAAAATTTGATGTTGTGTCCTTTGCCATTGATAAACTTATTATTTGAATTAAATGTAATTTCATCTTCCAATGCAAAATCATTTTCAAAAATGATGTAAGCATAATCAATTAATTCTTCAGATTGAGCTGACTTTTCAATTGTTGACTCTTGTGAATATTCCGCCTCCCAAGTATAGTAATAAGTTTGTTCATTATAACTATCTGCAGAAATTGTATATTCCGTCCCGCCGACAATGTCTGGACTTTGGATTGTATAGCCAGAATTTTCTTGCAAACTTACAGAAAATGTTCCGTCAACAAACTCATAAGGTCTGTTTGATACATCAATTGTCTCAGACTTCGCCAAACCTTGCGTCAAAGAAACATTTTGGTTTTCTAGAATAGCATTAACAATTTCCTGTGTCGTTATATTCACATTAACCTTTTCTTGATTATCTTCTTCTAAATAAGAAAATGAATAGTATTCTGTTGATCCAAGAGGTTTTGTCACAACAACTGTAGTCTCATCAAAATATCCAATAATAAGATCTGGGTCAGACAATCCTTCTTTGAAAGACATGACATTTGCCAATTGAAGGTTTGAATCTAATTCATGATTTCCCCAATTGATTGTATCACGAGTATAAGTAAAGCCCTGTTCCGTTGAACTTTGAGTGCTTGTTGTCGGAGATTTGTATTGATGTATGTTGCTTCCATCTATAATATATTTTGCAACATCGGCAATGTTAATTTTATCAGTTTGACTAGTGTCAGTCATAGTGGTGGTTACATTTGAATATTCAACTACCACAATTCCACTTTCAAAGATTGTGTAAGTCGAGCTGTAGCTTGTTCCGCTGATTCCGTCACTTTCAACAATAGAATATGATTTGACTGTTCTAAAGTAAGTTTCATCTGTGTTGGTCACTGGATTTTCTTCAACGCCCTTTGTAAATGTATAGTCATAGCCCTCAGGATAATTTGTTGCAAAATCCAATTGCTGACCAATAACACTATCATCTTCGTCTAACAAGTCTGAAACAACATATCTGTCTTGCCCTGGAACTATTGATAAATTAGTTTCTTGCAAAGTATAATCTAAATCAAAATGATAATCAATATCTACTGTTCCTCCTGCAAGTCCGCTGATGTCAATGGAGCCGCCTGCTTCCAAGAAACTTTGCATATAATAACCATTTGCTGTGCTAAGTTCAAATGCCAAAGGCTGACCACTTGTGTTGACCAAATCAATGGCAGAATCTTCCGTCTGAGTGAATGAAAATTCAACATCAATCGAATAGAAATTCATTCCAAAGAAGGTGTGTGTTGTCAGTCCCGTTTCGCTTTCAAAGTTATAGTCATTTGTCAAATCAGTGTCCACATAGCTTGCAAAAGTGGTTTCATCTCCGGCAGTAAATCTGTTGTCTGAGCTCATTGCAGAATAATTTGACCTAACCCCAAGATTGCTGTCCAATGAAAGGATTTGCCCGCCTTGCAAAGACTCGCCCAAAGTGATTTGGTCGTCTTTCAAGTTGTAGTAAATCTGACTGTTCAACATTTCTGTCACAAAAGTGTTGACAGATGTGCCGCCAGTTGAAGTGATTGTCAGTGTTGTGCCTGAAATTTCCAAATTGATGTTTGGAACATTGTTTGCGCCGACAATCCAACCAGAACCGTTGTATTGAATGTTATAATTTTCATCGCCAAACACAATTCTTGAGCCACCCCGATCGCCAATCTCGTTGTTAATTTGACTCAAATCAAAAGTTCTGTCATAAGTGCCTTCAACAAAATCGCTAGCCAAAAAGCCCATGCCTGCAAGCGTTGAATCTTCGTAGCCATCGAAAGTTTCAGTTCGGTTGGTTGGAGTTTCCCCGGCAACTTTCCCACTGACAGAATTGTTGTTTAAGTTATCCACATTTGCATAGACATTAACATTGGACTGTATATTGCTGCTTATCATAAATTGCAAGTTTACACCATTTAAATTTTCTACACCCAATTCTCTCAATAAAGAATTAAACACATTGGAATTAATCGAAATATAAGCCCCATCTTCAATGCTGTAATTTATTGAATATCCGCTTAAATCTACACTTGCACTTTCAGTTGACGCAGAAACTTGACTTTGATACGTTCCCAACAAGCCATATACCCAATTTTCTTGTGGGTCTCCTTCTACAAAATAACTGGAATTTAAATAGCTGCCATAGTCATCTTCAAGTTTTATTTTGTAATTTCCATTTTCGTCTATAACATTATTTTTACCAAGCAAAACTGATTGTGGTTTTGTCGTATAGTTTACGGTAATATCAACCGTGCTGTAACCAGGATCTGTCGCAAAGTATAGTGTAAATTCTATTTCGACCTCATTTCCACTTGGTAAAAAAGAATTGATTTGGGTTATCTGTGGTTGGGTAAGTTCTTCAACAGAGATTTCAAAATCATCTTTTGTCAAACTGTCAATATCAGCATTTATGGTGTCACAATTTATTGTCACAGTGCCAGTATATTGAATTGGAGCACACACTGCCAACATATTGTCGCCAGATCTTACAATTCCTGTTATTTCTCCAGCAATTGTCGTTTGTTCAAGAGCACCGCTATAATCTTCCAATGCTTGATTAATGTTTGAGATATTTCCATCAACATCTATTTCAGAAGAATTTTCGATAACTTCATTGTTAGAAGTTGATACATATCCAACAAGCCCAATTGTTGTTTCATCTTTCAGAACTTCGTCATAACCAGAGAATTCTACTGAAGCATAATAATCTGTTGTTTGAGCCAAAAGTAAATCTTGCAAATCTGGACGTATATATCTCCCAGCAGCCTCACTTTTTGCTGTTGGAGCATACGTACCATTTTTAACATTTACGTAAGCATAAAAACGTCCTTCCCAACCATATGCACCCTCGTAATCGGCGTCATTTGTGACCGCTGCGATTGAGTTTTCCTCAGCAAGAGCTGCTCTCTGAGCAGCAACCGTGCTTAAAGCTGTATCTATATGACCATACGTTCTTGTGATGGTGTCGGTGCGATAAATTCTGGCTGGCATGCCATAGCTGTCATAGCCGTTTACATAAGTGTCAGCTCCAACTTGGAACGAGCCATAGAAAGGCAAATCTCCATTGTCGTTATCCAAAACCGCTTGACGATCAAATGTCATTGTTTGCTCTTCAACATATTGTCCGATGTTGCCGTCGTTTTTGATGTTTTCCGTTGAAGAGTAACTATCGGAAATGCTTCCATCGCCACTTTCTGCGCCCAAGAAGCCAATTCCATATGCAAACACTTGTCTTTCGTCGTTAAGATTATAGGTCATGGTGTATGTATAAGTCAAAGAGCCTGGCTCTTTTGTGGCACTCTGATTTTCGCTACCAACTGGTTCTCCAACAGTCAAACTATAATTTCCACTGTTCATTGAACCCAAAGCTTCAACCTGTGCATCGTTTGCACAATTCGAAATGTTTGTGCTTGCCGTGCCATAGCCAACTATGCCGCCCGCGAAGTTTTTGCCTGAGCCTGAATAATTTCCTGCACCAACAAAGCCAGTGTTGTAGCTGTTTGAAATTGTTGCGCCCGAAGAATAGCCCACAACGCCGCCTGCAACATTGTTTGTTTCGTCACTTGTTGTAAATCCACTCAAAACTGCATTTGCGTTATAGCTGTCTATGATTGTAGTTCCTGCATTTGCAAGCCCGACAACGCCGCCCGTGATTGCTGTGATATCTTCTGTGACATTACCTTGATTGCTCACGCTCTTCACGGTGGTTTGCACTCCAACTGAGCCATTATCTGACTCGTTGACAAGCATTCCGCTGTTTGAAGAATGTGAAACGATTCCGCTTTCCAATCTTCCCACAACACCGCCAAGGATTGAGCTGCTGCCAGAGCTTGTGATGTTGACAAGAGCTTCCACGCCAGTTGCATTTCCATTTAATGTCCCGACAACGCCACCTGCAACATTGCCTCTGGTTGTAGCATCGCCTGTGACTGTGACATTTGAAAGATTTCCTGTCATTGTTGTGGCGAGAGTGCCGAAATCGCTTGTAACATTATTAGTGTTGTAATTTGTTATCCTCAAATTTTCCACATTTCCGGTCAAATCTCTGAACAAACCAAATGTGACAGAAGAAGCATTTTCAAAATTAAGTGTTCTGTTGTTTCCGTCGAGAGTGGCAAATTTGACAGTTTGACCTAAGCTTACAGTGTTAAATTTTTGCATATCAATGTCATGCGTCAAAACAAAATTGAGAAGCATTTCATCGCTTGTTGTTTCTGGCGCAGAAGAAACCAGTTGCTCAAATTTTCCAGCGTTGTTCACGCCCAGATAGAAGCCAGTTTTGTCTTCGGTTTCGCAAACCATAGCGTAATCCACTGGGCTATAGTTGTAGGTTTGAACAACTCTTGCTGTTTCTTCAGCATCTTCGGTTGTTTCAGCTTTCGTTCTTGAAAAAGCAGTGCTGTTTTTCAAGAAGGCAAAGCCATGAGAAGCATAGCCATAGTTTGTGTAAGGGCTGAAATACCAAGTTGTGAGAGATTGATTATTTTCATCATCTTCCAAGTTTGCACCTATTTTAACATCTGCAACTGAAATTCCATTATATGAAAGCGCCATATCGTTGGCAACATTCAAAGTCTTGTTGTCGTCGACAAATGCGTTCACGTCATAACTTGCATTAAACACCTGACCGAATGTTGAGATGACTTGATTGCTGCCGTCGTCTTGCAGATTTGTGTTGATGAAATAATTTAATTTGTCTTGAGCATTGTTTGTTTCGGTTCTGACAACGGTCGTGTAAGAATAGCAGTTTGCCAGATAATTTGTTCTGTAAGAAGTTTCTGTTCCGCTGGTTACTCCGCCATTGCTCTGTGCGTAAGCAAATGTATAAACTGGCACATTTATATAAGTTTCAATTTGTCCGCCCGAATAAGTCGACAAAATTGCATTGTAACCTTGCAAGTTTGCCACGCCAGAGACATAGCCGTTCTCAGCGGCGCGATAAGTTATGTTTGCGTCCGTGTAGCTTTCGTTGATAAAGCCCGAGTTCATCAAGCCGACAATTCCGCCGAGACGAAGTTGAGATGTTCCGCCGACAGAAACTCTGCCTTCCACGCCGGTCGCATAGATAAACGCATTGCCGCTTGTTTTTCCGGCAATTCCACCGTATGCATTAACTCCGTTGTTGTCGTTGATGTCAGCAACAATGTCCAAATCTGTCACAAGGCTGGAAATCATGCTGAAATTTCCACTCATTTCGTTGACGATGCCGCCGCGAGCATAAACACCATTATAATTTTCTGGTTTTTCATAGCCCTCGCTGCTGAGCTTGTTGTCTTGTCTTGTCAAAGTATAGCCATTTCCGACAAAGGCGATGTTTTGCAAACTTTCAGAAATCACGTCGTCAATCGTCTTGTCTGCGCTGAGCATAACCCAGCTGATAGAATTTGAATTTCCGCCAATCGAATATTCGTTTTCGCCTGCGGTTTGTTCATCTGAAGTTCTTTGAACAAGCTTGTAAGCAGACGAAGTTATCGTGTTGCCATTGTAATCGAGTGGATTGAGTTTTGAGCCAACTTCGCCGACATTTCCCACAAAGTCTTCAAATGCGTCCAAAATGGCAATGCCCTCGGTCACGCCGTTTGCCTTGCTTGAATAGCCATAATAATCTTCATTATAGTTTTCGCTAAAACCATAGAAACTGTCGATGTTTGTGTCAGACAAGCTTTCATCGGTCAAAATGTCCGTTTGATAAGCCATGGTAACGCCTGAAGAATAATAGTTTTGGCTGTAATTCACAATTTCAGCGTTTGTGCCAACAATTGCACCAACGTTATATTGGTTTCCGTTAATTGATTGACCAAAGGTCGTCTTAGAATTGAAAGAAGTCATCAAAGAATAGCAGTTTTGCACCGTCATTTTGGTTGCACAACCGACAATTCCGCCAAAGTTATAGTTTGCAAGTCGCCAGTCAAAATTGTTTGTGCCGTTATTTTGCAGATAATTTACAAACACATCGCCATAAGAATAACAATTTGAAATCTCAAAGACGGTGTTTGGGTCTTTTCCTCCAGTCAAATTGTCATTAAATCTTCCGACAACGCCGCCTGCGGTCAAGTTTCCGCCGTCGATGTTTGCGCCATAGACCGAAACTGAGCCACCAAACGCTGTGTTGTTGATTGAAACGGCTTGATTTGAATCGGTTTGAGATTGTCTTTGAGCAATGTTTCCAATCACGCCGCCAAAGTTGAGTGTTTTTGCGTTTGACAAAACATTTCCGGTGTAAATAAATCTTGCGCCTGACGAGTTGATCGAAATTGGATTTGATTCAGATGTGTAATTTCCAATCATTCCGCCGACATTTGCTGTTTGTGCTGAAGTAGTGTCTTCCGCTGTTTTGATTGAAATGTTGAGTGTGTTTTCGCTGTTGACGTTGCTCGTCAAAATGCCAGACATTGTTCCGATAAAGCCACCAGCGGCAAAACTTACATCGTTGTTGTCGCTTTCAACATCCACATAACCTGTCACATTGCAAGTGCCAGAAATTGTCGTTTGTGAGTTGTTGACTGAGCCAAAGAAACCACCAAAGTTTGCTGTCGCGCCTGTCACTTGATAAGGTTTCAAATTGCCATAAGCAGTTTTAACAGCTTCAAATTCGTTTGTGTAAGTTTCATCAATCTCATTTGCTTTTGAAACATTCAAATCAATTGAAAAGCCCTGCACAGTGATTATCGAACCATTTGAAACGCTGCCCGCAATTCCGCCGATTTGAGCCAAACCTGTTGAAACACCGTTTGCCTGATAGATTGAGCCTTTCAAAATGGCATCTCGTGCGTTGTTGTTTGAGATGTTGATTGTTGAAGAGTCGATTTCGCCAAATGCCAAGCCTGCATAGAGATTTTCGAAGCTTGAATTTTGCATAACTGTGATTCCGCTGGTCAGCTCGCCTTCTCTCAATTCTTCAGCAGAATAAGTGAGCGAGTCAAGCGAAGAAACCGAACCGACATAGCCACCGAAATAGCCGTTGTCGCCTGTGGTGTTTGTGTCTGTGGAAATGTTTAAAACCACATTGTCGACTCTTGAAAGACCCATCGAAATTCTTGAGCTTCCGCCAATTTTTTCCACTCTGCCAGCATAAAGCCCACCATGAGCACTTGCAAAGTTTGAACCATAGTTGAAATTGATGTTTATTGGAGAGAGAGTTTGATTTTGTGTCGAATAAATCTCTTGGTCTTCTTCGTCAAGCAAAACAAAATCAATTTGTTGCATAGAGACTTGAGTTGTCGACGAGCCCTGAGAGTTTAAGCCCACAATTGCGCCGAAATAGAGATTTGAGCTTCCAGATGCACTTGAATTTGCTGTTATGTTAAACGTGTCAACTCTGCTGCCCGTTTCAGACGCTCTAAATTTGACTTGCAAATTGACAATTGAAGTGTCTTCTGCTCTTGGAACCAAGAGCCCTGCATATTCGTTGTTGTCAATCGTTCTTGATTTCAAAGAAACATTGTTGTTTAAAATGATTTCATCGTTTCTGAAAATGGTCATCACAGCGCTGTTTTCAACAACACTGAAGTTTATTGTGTTTTGACCATTATACAGATAAAACTTCACGCCCTGAATGATTGCGCCTTCAGACAAGTTGCTGAAAAGTGGTTGATCCAAAATCAAACCGACATTTTCGCCAGACACCTTGGCGCCGCCAGGATATTTGCTCATCTCCGAAGCCGAAACTGTGCCCATTGCATTTGTGTTTGTGTATTCATAATAAGAAATCAATGTTCCGCTGAAGTTTTCAATCGGGTCAAAATCAACGCCTGTCAAATCAATGTCCGTGCAAATTGTGCCCGCTTCTTCAGGCGACTCATAGAACACCTTTCCTCTCAAAACAACTGTGATAAACGGATTTTGTTGAATTTGATTTATCATGCTTTGTTGATATTCAACATCAAGTTGTCCGTCGGCTGTGTATTTGACATCCCAATAGAGAATGTCGAGCGTTGGCAGAAGTTCAATTTCTGGGAAAAGCTTGTTTTCTTCGTGTGTCCAATAGTCATCCGTCCAACCAATTGGCAAGAAATAAGTCGACATTCTTGCATAAGCAGCTGGCATGGTTGAAGAATTTGCATCGCCGATTGAATCCACTCTCAAAATGTTAGAATAAATCGACCTGTTACCACTCCAAGAAACGCCAAAGCCATAAGGATTTAAGTTGAGCCCTGTTTGACCAACCAAAACTCTTGTATAGCCACCGACAGTGTAAGAGCCAGCATCCGCAGTGGTTGAAGTTGATGTCGCTTGCAAAACGTTAAACATGCTGTCGTCAGAGCTTATCAGATAAAGATTTGTGTTCAAAATTTGAACGGTGTCAAACCTTTGCGTTTCTTCGTTCACGCTTGAAGTGTTCAAAATGTTTCCAATCACAGTGAAGTGTCTGTCGCTGAGATATTCTCCCTGATAGCTTCCTGATGAAACAGTTGAACCGCCATTGTCGCCCGAAAATCTTGCGCCGTCGTAGGTGTAATAGTTCACCGCCAAAACGTCTTTCATGCCCATCAAAACAGTTGAGCCGCCATTGTTTTCCATTGCGCCAACAATTCCAGCACTGACTGCATTTTTTCCGTCTGCATAGACGTCGCCAGAAGAATAAACATCATACAACAAAATGTTCACTTGTGGCTGAGAAGTGATAAAGTTCAATTCAAACTGAGTGGAGTTTGTCGCTGCAAAGCCAATAACTCCGCCGACAGCGTAGGTGTTGTCAGAATGAGAAATGACATTGAGTTTGTTGTAGCCAACATAGATATATCCGCCGCCCATATAGCCAACAAGACCACCGACAAACATCGGGTCATTTGTGTTGGTGTTGTAATCTGCGTCGTTTGGCGTGTAAGAGAAGATAGACTGCTGACCTTTTTCAGCATTCAATTTGCCGTTGTAATAGCCATTTTCACCTGTTTCAATGGTGTCTTGAAGTTCGTCTTCATATCTTGCGTAAACCGCAAACAATCCACCATAGTTTTCTCCAATCAGACCGCCAGCATAAAGATTTCTGGAGATGATGTAAGACGGCCTTTTCAAGTTCATATAAGCGTTGAGTTCAATTCCAGCGTCGTAGATGAGTGTGGAATTTCCGACATAACCAAAAAGTCCTCCCGCAACGCCACCATAGATGTCAATCGCGTCTTCCACATGAACAGTGACAACATTGAAGTCGCTCACTTGCAAAGTTTGGTTAAATTTGACATAGTCGCTGTTGAGTTGGTCATAGATGTCGACATAACCTGCAATTGCGCCCGCATAAGAGATGCGAGAAATTTTGCTTTCCAAAATGTTGTCTCTTTCAATAAATTCTCTCAGCGGTTGACCAACAAAGCTGTCATATTCATTAAATTCTTGACCGTTGTAAGAAGAATAAATTTCAATGTCTCTGACATTTATGTCATGCATTTTGCTTTGGCCAAAAATCATGCCGACAACGCCACCAACAACATTGCTTCCAAACACGTAGGTGTTGGCAGAACTTTGATTTCCGACCGGCGAAACATTGATTGAAAGAAGCCGCGAGTCGATTGCGATGCCAGCCAAAGCGCCGACAACATTTGCCTGTCTGTTATGAACCGTGTCAACTGTGAAGTCGATGTTCATGATCACAGCGTTTTCCAGCCTTGCAAAAAGGCCATAACTTTCGGTTGGGTTGCTGCTTCCAAGGTTGAGATTTAAAACGCTGAAACCATTTCCATCCAAAAGTCCGCTGAAAGTCTTTGTGGTTGTTCGAAGTTGAACAAAGCCTTCATTTTCAGCATTTTGGTCAATTTCGGAAAGGTCAATGTTGTTGACAAGTCGATAGTTTCCAAAGACTTCATCGTCATTGTAATATTCTTTATAAGAAGAGATTTCTGTGTCGGTCGCTCTGCCTGTTGCCATGGCAAACTCTTCTGCGTTTCTGATGATGATAGGGTTGTTTTCACTGCCGTAAGACAAATCATAAGTCACCAAAGTGTCTGCATCTGCAATGCTTCTGCTGTAGAAAAAGCTTGTCACGTTGTTTGTGACAACTGGGTTTCTGTTTGAAAGTGCGATTGTGTTTGCACTTACAAGCGTGATGCCGTTTTCGGTGTTTTTCCAAATTCCGTCATATGTCTCATCGCCTGAAGCAAAATTGAAACCATAGAAGGTGTCTTGGTTGTGGTCACTGACAGGAAGAGCGCCCGAGCCAATTCTATCTTCCGTTGTCAGTTCTTCTCTAGTTTGGTTGTAATAATAACAGAACGAAATTGTTCCAAGGTTCAAGCTGTCCAAATCTTCATTGACACCAGAGAACAACATTTCGCTTATGTCAAGTCTTGAAATGTCGCACGCAGCATAGCACAGTGTAACTTCTCCGGTTTCATTGTTCATATAAACAAAGCCTGCAGAAAGTGCCGTTCTTGAACTGCTGTTTTCAATGGCGATGTTTGCATAAGAATTCTTAACCAGCCCATCATTTGAATAAACAAAACCAGCCACAATGCCCATTGACGTTATGTTTGTCAAATTTTTGTAAACTTCAGCCGCTTCGCCCTGGCCTTCAATGTAGCTGCCTTGAATGTTGTTGAAGTTGTAAAGCACAAAGCCTGCGGTTGTAGAAGTTGTGGCTTCCATGCGGTTGTAAATTTGAACATTGTCGACAAAGCTTGCACTGATATAACCTGTGCCATCCATCACTCCAGTTTCGTCGCTCACAACAGTTGTGCCGTTGCTGTAAACAAAACCAGCGACTTCGCCTTGACCGTCCAAAACAAAGACGTCAAGCTGTTGAGTTTTGAGATAATCTCTTCCGCCGATGTCAACAACATGCCTAAAGCTTTCTCCGCCAACACGGCTGTTCATGATTGAAGCGTTGTTTGTGCCGACAAAACCAGAAACCATGCTCGTGACACCCATGGTTGAAGTCAAGTTGATTGGGTCAGTGTTTGCACCAAGTGTGTAAGTGACAACGATGCCGTTTGTTGAATATTGAACGGTTTGATATTCTTGGTCATAATAAGAAACCACTTCGCAGTTGTAAATTATGCCGTTGTTGGTCAAAGCAAAACCTGCAATGTTAATGGTTGAATAGCCAGTTGCCGCCGAAACGTCGACATTGATATGTCCGCCTTGATGAACATTCACTCTGACGTTTTTCAAAGTTGTGTTTTCAGTGACTTCGTTGAAGAGCGCCAAATTCAATGCGTTTCCTTCTGGCATTGCAAAACTGTTGATGTGAATTGTGAAGCCGTTTCCGTCCAAACTGTCAATCAAGTCAGTGTTGATTGGAGTGTATTCATTCAAAACAATGTCGTTCATCAAGATATAATCGTCTGGCTGCTCTGAAAGTGTGGCAAACTCAACAAATTCCGCACCCGTTGTGATTTGTGTTGGAGCTTCTTCATCCGACCAAACGTCCACCACAATCAAGAAATAATAATCATAAACAAATTCAATCCCTTGATATGAAACTATCGTCTGCAGCCTCATAAGTTGACGACCAGTGCGCTGACCAGTTATCATCAAGTCACCATTTTGTTCATCAATCAAAAATCTGTCGTTTTGAATTATGCTTGTGCCATTGAAAATTGTTGAAGATGAAGTTTCGCTAGATGCATACCAAAGTTGTTGTTTAAGTGTCAATTGTTCATATTGTCCTGTCTCTGAATTGCGTCTATAATTGATATAATATTCTGCATCTTCGTCTATATAGCTGTTTGTGTTTAAGAAGTCAATTTTCTTTCTTTCCAATTCTTCAACTTTTTGCACTTCGTCAACATTTGTGTTGTTGTAAATATATTCTTCTGGGAGCAAAGGATAATCAAATCTCAATTCTTGAGTGTCGCCAATGTAAGAATAGAACACATCATAAGTGTTTCCATTGTAGACTGCTGTTCCACCACTTGAAGCGACAGTAATGTTGTTGGCATCAACAGCAAAGTCAACGAGACAAACAGTTGCAAAACTTGTTTTTGGCGTTTGGTTCAGCCCTGTGGTCGAAACAACTGTGGCGTTGACATAGAAAACACCGTTTGTTTTACCGTTTGCCAAAGTGGCGTTGACATAAGCCGTCAGTGTGGCAGTGTAGATTTGATATGTTGAATAAATCTCTGGAGTTCTGTTCCAAACCAAGCTGATGTTTGCTGAATTTCCTGACAGATAAAATTCTGTCAACTGTTGGTCAAGCCCAATTTGAACGGTCACAGTCGCCTGCGAACCTCTTGGCATGAGATAGGTCGAAACACCATTGACTTTTATATCCGCACTTTGCACATAATCGACATTCAAGCTTTTGTCAACCGATTTCAACAAGGTTGAGCCATTGTAATAAGTCACATTAAATCTCAAATCGCTGTTTGTGTTGAAAGCGCCACTGATGCGAATTCTGAAATAATAAACTCCGTCACCAGTTTTGTCTTGTTCGGTCAACTGAACTTCAATTCCATTTTGAATAAGTGATGTCGAAGTGGTGTTGACATAATAGCCATAATTTGCGTTGAACAGAAGTCGAGCTATGCTGACAGTGCCAACTTCTCCGCTTCCAGTCGCCGTGTATGTCAAAGTGAAGCGGCTGGCATTTGCATAAGCCGGGTCAACAGTGACAGCCAAAATCGCGTCTGAAGAAGGCGACAAAACATTTGTCACTTCGTTTGAAGGAACAAGATAAACAATGGAATTTCTTATTTGAGTGCTTTCAATTTCATAGACCGAAATGCCGATTGCGTTGATGTCTTGTGGAACAACTGTAAATTCAATCGATTTTTCAAAATCTAAGTTGTTTCTTTGGCTGTAAGAATTTATTCTGAGCGTAAAGTTGTAAGTTTTGTTTACCAAATGTCTGGTTTCACGGCTAACTGAGATGATAGACTTAAAGCTATAGTTGTTTTCGCTTTCAGCAATCTGTTCTTTCGTCCAAGAGACTTCCAAAACCAAGCTTTCATCAACCAAAAATTGAGCCTGATTGTCAGTCAAATCTTCGTCTGTGATTTCTATCGTTTGACCATCCAAATGATAATCCAAAGTGAAAACCAAATTATCTTGAGCGTTGTCTGTTGCCATAACAACTTCAAATCCAGCCGATTGTGCAGGTTTAACAGTCAAATCTGATGCATCAGTGATTGTCAAGCTTGTTGCTCCGTTGTAAACAGAAACACCAAAGCTTCGTTCTGTTTGAGCTTTTAACGCTTGAACATATTCATCTGCCAAGCCTTCAACAGTGACATAAGGATTGACATAAGTCACATCGTTTCCAGAATGGTTGTTGATGCCAGTCAAAGACAGATTATTGCCAGATTTTATCACTCTGACATATGTTTGGCTGTCAGATGCGTTGCCGTTTTGAACGTCAAAACCGACAGTGTATTCATCTTGTTGTGTCTGATAAGGATTTGGATTTCCGCTCAGATAAATTGAGCTGTCAAGATATGTGACAACATTTCTGGTGTTCAAATCGCCTTTTTGAAGCATGATGGTTTGATTGTTTCCAAGATTTAAGCCACCAATGCTCAAGGAAAGCTGTGGCAAATTGTTTAAGATGACAAATTGGAAGGTTTTTGAAACTGAATAATCCATTTTCGAATGAATTTCAACTTCAAAAGGTGTGGTTGTTCTTGAAACAACGCGAATATAATTTGCATCAAAAACAACATTTGTGCTGTCGCTTGTCAAAAGCAAACTGCTTGCCTGCTCGTCTGTTATTCCAAACAAGTCAGCAATGCTCAAAGTGTTCAAATTTGTCAAGACAGAATTTTGTGCACTGTCAGAGATGTTTGTTGTAGTTCTATAAACAAACAAAATGCCTTGATTTGCACTGACATAAAGCGATTTCATTGGAGATGTGTTGTCGTTGACGGTCAGAGCAGAAACATCCGTCGCCATGGTCTGAGTTGTGTTTGTCAAATACATAAACCCAAAGTTGACATCGTCATTTCCGTTTATTGTCCAAACATCAATCGGCAAACTGTCAATAAAGTTTCTTTTAGAGCCAGTCAATTCTTCAAAAGGCAGGTCAGCTTCTGTCATAAGTTCATAGTCAAGAATGCTGCCGAAATATTGTCCGCTGCTGTAAGCAAATGTTTTGTTGTCAAAAATTCTTGAATAAACTTGACCGCCATTTATATAGGATATATATGAATTAATATAGTTTGATGTAGTTCCGCTGCTTGCGACCACAAAAGGAGCTGTAAGGTCGCCAACAAACGCAAAACTTTCTCTGACAGTGTCGCCACCTCTTGTGGAACCGACAAAAGCACCACGATAAAGGTTTGCGCTCATGACATTTGAAGAACTATAGTCACCCGTTTTGTCAGCAAGTGAATAAGCATAAACATAAGATCCAGAAATTGAGCTGCCAGTTTCTGCATAACCTGCAAGTCCGCCAGCAATGCCAGAATTGCCATTCGAAACAAACTTGTTGCTCTCGCCGTTTTCGAAGTTATAAAATTCCACTCCACTGCCTTGGATGATGTTGTAATTTATTCCAGCCAAACCGCCAAGATAGTTGTTGCTTGCAAAACTTGCAGTGATGTTCAATCCAAAAACATTGCAATCTCTCAAAGTTCCGTTGTTTGCGCCTACAATTCCGCCGACATTTGTGGCAGAAGAAGACAGCGTCGAGCCAAGATAACTTTCCGTCATTCTGTCATAATAGACATCAATCGTCACATTTTCAATAAGCCCGTTGTTCACTCTTGCCACAAACCCGCCGTTTGTCTGATTGGTTGTGTCATTCACAGTTCCCGCAAAGGTCAAATCTCTGATCACACCTCTTTGGTCGATTGTGTCCATAAACACTTGGCTGTTGTTTGTGAATGTCAGTGTGATTGACGGGTCGTTTCCAAACAACATTCCGCTGAAGTTGTGAGCAGACAAAGTTTCCCAACCACTCAAAGTGATGTTGTTCATAATTTGATAATATTTTGCATAGTCAATGTTTCTCAAGTCTTGTTCGCTGTAAACTCTTATTGCTGTGCCTTCACTGCTTCCGTCAGCAATTGTCACAGAAATTCTCTTGACAATGTCCTTATAATAAATTTTTTCGCCGTCATTGTTCAAGAAATAAACCGAAAATTCTTCGTTGTCTTCGTCGGCAACAAGTGCATCATACAAACTTGGCAAGTCTGAAAGCGGTCGATAGAGAGCCGTTTCCACAATTTTGCCATTTTCATCTTCAGTGTATTTATAAAGCAAAATATGATTTCCTGTTCCATATCTTTTGATCATGTCATTTGGCAAGAGATAGAGATAGCCATAGCTTGCCGTGTCTGTGTTGATATTCAAGCTGAAAGTTTGTCCCATTGAAGAAGTCGTGATGGCAAGGTCATTTGAACTTCCGCCAATTGCGTCATAGAAATAAGTCAAGCCCGAGTCATTTGCGTCGCTTGGAGATAGAATTGTGGTGATTGTGTAGCTTCTTTCACTTTCCTGCGATGATGTGAGGTTTAAATAAACTTCAGTGTCGCTGCATTCAACACTTTCAATTCTCTTAACATTTTTGATTGAAATCTGAATTTCGGTTTCTTTTTCAAAGCCGTTGGCGTCGCGATAGACAATTCTCAAAATGTCTCGCACCTGAGTTTGCATATTGGTCGAATTTGCTGTTATTGTGAAGTTTAAATATCTCCCCGACCCTGAGAAAGAGATGGCGCTCAATGTGTAATATTCGTTGTTTGTGCGGTCTTGCTCAGTTGTCGGAGTGAACGAACCGTCTGCATTGCCGTTTTCAAAATAGAAGTCAACTCCATTATAATTTTCGCCAGCGTAAACTGACTTAAACGAGAAGAAGCTCAAATCATTTGAATATGTAGGGATTTTTTCATCTGGTCGAAGCTCAATTCTGACATTGACTTGCGACCTGCCCATGTCGAGATAGCTGAGCGTTTCGGATGTGTAAAGTTCTGTTGCGTCGACGCTTGAATTGAGATATCTGATTGAATAAAAGCTTTCAAGCGCAAAAAATCTGACAACGCTGACTTGTTCGTGTGCGTGGTTATAACCGCTGAAAACCACCGCCAAGAAACCTTTGAATTCTTTGTCCAAAAGGCTCAAATTGCCGTCAATGATTGTGAAATAATTTTCTCCAAGTTCGTTCAGATTTTGAAAATATTGAAAATAATCGCTGACAATCTCGCTCAAATTGTTGTCCGCGAACATCTGCTCTGCAAGTGCAAGCGCTTCTTCATCATCTCCGATTTGATTGATAAATCTCACCGCCGAAACAAAATCGTTTCCGTTATCAGCTTGGAAAGGTAAAAATCTGAAAGAAATCTCTTCCGCCAAAGACGCATTGTCGTGATCAAAATTCAACGCAAGCATTGCACCCGCTTCCATCATAAGCTTTGAAAGCGAAGTGTTTTGATAGTCTGCATTTGTTCCGATTGTTCCATCATCTTGCAGAACAAAGTCTTGAGAAGCTGTTTCGCTTTTGAAAACATCCGCCGAAGAAGGCTCGTTGTTGGAAACAAAAACATCGTCAAGTGGCACAAATGCCTGAATTGTCAATGGGTCAGATGTTCTGCCAGTGATGTGTTCAAACCAAAAATTGGTATAGTCGTCAAAATCATAGCCATTCAAAGTGACATCAAATTCAACAATGACATAAGTCTCGTCATCATTGTTCTGCGAATCCACAACTCGCAAATCGGAAAATTGGAAGTAAGAATTTTCGTCGGTCTGAAGTGTCAAGCCCGAAATGGTGGAAATTCCGTCAATTCTCACTCTGTAAGTCTGCGTTCTTTCCGACTGCATATCTGAAGGCAAAAAGACAGTGGTTTCGGCTGAAATTTCATCTTCGTTCATGAAATTTGCACCCAAAGTCTCTTGGTCGGACACTTCATAAAAGTTCATCACAACTTGTGTTTTTGCGTTTGAATTTCCGGTTGAAACAAACTCAAAAGTGACGTCGTTCAAAACTTCAAACATCTCAGCTGATGCCAAAACATAGATTGTTGAACCATCCAAAATAGGTGTGGTCACATAAACTTCTGAGCCTTGTTCTCGTGGATTAAACTCAAGCAGTCTATTTCTATAATAAAATCTTGCAAAAGCGTCAATCGGATTTTCGTCGGAGCCAGCCAAATTTTGATTTAACAAGTCAAGGCTTGTCTGGTTTAAATTTACAGAGATATAAAATTCTTTGCCTTCAATGTCAACAGTGTTTGGTGTCAAAGTTCCAACAATTCGATAGCCATTTCCGTCAACATAATCTGAAAACACATCAATTGAAGTGTTGTTTATAATGTTGCCTTCTTGATTTGTCAAATCAATGCCTGTGGCTATGTAATAAACATCCAAATTGATGGCAACGCCGTCGATTGTGCCAGTTTCGTTAAAGCTGCCGGTCATGACGTCGTAGTTATAGTCGACATAGCCCACTCTAAGGAAAAGCACAAATTCTCCATACACATTTTTGGTGTAAGTCGAATCAAGCGCATCAATCAAAAAGTCGTAAACAACAGCGCCATCTTGATCATCAGTGTTCGTGATGGTGAAAGAGAAATAATCCAAATAATTTGACACCATTTCAAGTTGACCATTTGTGTTTCTTCCATAAACCAATGGCTGCAATGTGACTTGATAAGGTGTGTTAACTCTAATCCTACCGCTGACACTAGACAAATTTGATTCATTTCTGACAAGCTCAAAGCCAACTTGGTCAGTCAAACGATTGTTGTTTTGATAAAGATAAACCAATTCTCCAGCATCGTCCATATACATCTCGTTTATGGTGGAGTTTTCCAAAATTTCAAAATCAACTGTTTCCGTTTCACCTTTTGTGGTTTCGGTTGCTCTGATTGTTATAGAACTCAAACCATAATTTGCATTCACCAAAAGTCTGTCGTTTTGAATTTCTGCCAAAACAACATCTTCGTCGAGCAACTGTTTGACAGAATTTCCGTTTCCATCAACAATTGTCCAATCGATGTTGTAAACATTCGCTGTTTCAGGATTTACAACAAAATAATCTTCAAGCACCAATCTCTTTTCAACGCCCTTAACAGCAAAAAGATTGGTTCTGGCATCCACATTGTCATCGCTCTTTCTCGTCAAACTTTCAATAATCGTGTTCACCTGAACATAAACTGTAACGCTTTGACTGTCGTCATCTCTTGCAGTAATTTTGACTTCAGCCTCTCCACTGTTTTTGTTTTCTTTTGAAGACACAGAGATTGCATATCTGTTGTCGCCCAAACTTCTCACTGTCGGTGGATTGATAACATCATTCCCTCTGACAATTTCCGCTCTGACGCCAGCGGTTGAATTTTCAAGTTGAACCTCAATTTCGTCAGAACCATAATTTTCAGCTTGCTCGTCATTTGTGAAAATGACAATCTCTTCATCAGTCAAAAGAGTGAGCGAAATTTTTCGTTCACAAGCTGCCAAAAGAACACCTCCCAAGAGAATAAAAACACTTAAAATTCCAAGAGCAAATTTTTTCATGTGTCCTCCAAAATTAATATCTGCAAATTGCAGGTTTTTATATATTATATATTTTAACACAAAAGTTA
>CAJLLK010000012.1 GCA_905207515.1 uncultured Christensenella sp.
GTTGGTGTAAACTGTCGCTAAAAAATATCGCCGAAGCACTTTATTTTCAGATTTGCAACTTATGTAAGTCTGATTTTTTTTATTTTGAATCAATATTTTTTATCGCCTGTTGACACCAACAAAAGAAAACAAAATGAAAGATTCAAACCGAATTATGCAAGTTCTGTTGGGTGCCGAAAGGCAAAATTTAAATAGGAGGTAAAAAAGATGAATGAAGAAAAGAAAAAAGTAAAGTTTAGCTTAACAAAGTTCACTAAAAAAGGTTCATTTAGATTTGTTGGCTATGGTGAAATTGACAATGAAAATCTCTACACAAAATCTAAAACTTATGAAGATTGCATTCGATATTGCCATAAAATGCTAAACAGTACAAACGAATTCAAAGGCAGTTTTACTCAATTTGAAGAAATTGAATTTGAGAACGAAAAAGGGCAAATTGTAAATCTTGAAGTTGAAAACTGTTATAGCCTTTGGTTCAGAATTTTAAATTAAAAGGAGAAAACTATGGAAAATAAAATTCAAATTGTTATAGGATCTTGGGGTTCATATAACGAATGTAATGAGAGAGCATTGGACTCAAAATGGTTAAATCTTGACGATTATGAAGATTGGGAAGATGTTGAAAAGGAACTTAAAGAAGAAGGCTTTGAACTTGATGGAATTGATGAAGAGTTATTTATTCAAGACATTGAAGGACTGCCATCAAATGCTTGTGAATGGGATTATACAAATCCCAAAACATTATTTGAAATATTAAAAGAATCAGAAGTTCTTGATGACGATTATAAATATGAAACTATGCTTGCATATTTAGATGTCAGGGATTTTCAGTGATTTTGAAAATCTTGTCAACAATAAAGGTTCGCATTGGGATGATGACATACACATTAGTTATATTGTGAACTTGAAATTCCAATCACTTCACAATCTCCACTCATTGTGTTGTAGATAGCAAAATAATATTCCAACGAACTTGTTGCATTGCTTGAACCTTTTAAAAAATATTGTCGCCACTATAACCGATAAAACTTAGGTTTGTGAAAGCAACTCCTGAATTTAAAGAAACTGTTTCATATGCTCCTGTGATGACATTAAATTTGAAAAGATTATAGTTAGATAGCCAGAAATACATATTTTCATTAATAATTTCCGAATGTTCGGAAATAGATGATGAGTTGAAAAATATAAAATCTTTTGTTTCTTTATTCAAAATATAACTGCCAACACTTGAAGAAGAGAACATAGCAAATTTATCATTTATTTCATAAATTGTGTAAGAAACATAGTTGAATTCTTCTGGAAGATTATAGTCTGTAAGTTCAACTTGACTTGTAATCTCTCCATTTTGATTTGTTGGTATTTTATTTTCGTTTAAAGCGCCAGCAACAAAATAGCCACCAACGCCACCAGCAACAGCAAGTCCAATACCTAAACTTGCCAAGTCAATAATCAATTTTTTACTCATAAAATCTCCTTTTTAATTAAATTTTTTAAAAACCGACAACCATATCGTTATTAATTTCATCTAATTTTTGTTCAATAAAATCATAACGAAGATGATAGTCATCAGTTGAGTTCCTAATATTTACATAGGAACTTTCGCCAGTAAGCTCGTTAAATTTCCCAGAAAAACTTGTCCAATATCCTGTTTCATAAATCTGTTCCATAGTCCCAAGTTGTATGATAATCAAAATCTAAGTCTAAGTGCATAATACTTTTAGTTGTTTCATTAAATAGAATGTCGTCAATTATTGCATAATCCGAAGTCAGAACAACTATATGATCTGACACTTTTGATCACAAAAAGCACTTTCACTTAAAACACATTTAGATGTAGTTTTTCAAAATTTAGAGCAAAAACAATAAAAATAAATTAAGAGCCAGAAGAAATTCTGGCTCTTTTTATTTATTTTATGTCATATACACTTGAAAATCAGTATTTTAAGTGATAATTTTAATAAAAGAGGTGAATATGGAAGATTGGCAAAAAGAAATGATTGAAAACAATAAAAGATTAACAAAGGAAATTGATGAAAATAACAATGAAATATTAAAAATTCCTGATTATTTAACCGATGATGAAAAGAAAGCTTACGAAGAAATTGTAAATTCTTTAAAAGAAAGTATAAAGTATAGGCTTTCTCATTCAGATACTGAATTAATTTGGCAATATTGTCAAGTCAAAATTATGAGAGATAGAGCGTGGAGAGAATACAACAAAAATCCAGAAAGGTATATAAGAATTGTGACTGGAATTTGCAGTGATGGGAAAACTCCAAAGGTTATGGTCAAAGAAAATGAACACTACAAAACTTTGATTGATTGCAATAAACAACTTGAAAAGATTTTAAAAGATTTAAGACTTACGCCAGAAGCAAGGAGAAAAAGATAATGGAAAACTTAAAAATTGAATATGTTGAAATTGAAAAATTAAATCATTATGCAAACAATTCAAAAATTCACACAAAAGAGCAAATAGAACATATTGCAAACTCTATTCAAGAATTTGGCTTTAACGATCCACTCGGCATTGCTGGAGAAGATAATATTGTTTTGGAAGGAAATGGTAGAGTTGAAGCAGCCAAAAAATTGGGTTTAAAAACTTTGCCTTGTGTTAGACTTGACCATCTTTCCAAAGAAGAACAAGAAGCGTATGTAATAGCACACAATGCAACAAATCTTGAGACTGGTTTTGATGACGGAGTTTTATTTCAAGAATTGAAGAAACTACAAAACTTTGATTTTACGCAATATGGAATTGATGTTGATAAATATCTTAAAACTTGTGTAAAAGTTCAAAAAAGAATATTAAAGCCACTTAAAAGTGTGCATTATTTGATAAGTTTAGATATAAACAAAAATGATGAAGTTTTAAAAGTTATTAATAAATTAAAAAATATAGAAGGAGTTGAAATTGAGTCGACAATCAACTAAAACAGATAATAAATCAATTGCAAACAAAATATTTATTCGTAAAGAAGCAATAAAAAACTTGAAAGAAGTTAAAGTTTTGGATTTGTTTGCTGGTCGGAATGTTTTATGGAATAATATCAAAACTGATAAATATTTTGGAATTGAAATTGAAAAGAATAAAGGAAAAAATTTAAATGTTGATGTTAGAAAAGTTTTTGACAATTTAGATTTAAGTGCTTTCAATGTGATTGATTGTGATAGTTATGGTTTGCCTTTTGACTTAATGAAAAAGATTTTAACAAGACAAGATGTAAATAAAGGAACAATAGTGTTCTACACAGCAATATCCTATCAATTTACTGGACTTCAAGAAGAAATTAAAGATTACATAGGTTTTAAAAACTTTTATCACAAAGCACCAACACTTTTTAATGAAAAAGGTATTGAATTTTTTTATGAATATTTAGCAAATTTAGGCGTGAAAGAAGTCGTGTATTATTCAGTTCACGATCCGATTGACAAACATTACGGATATTTTGTTATAAATTAGTAGGAAAATTTGAACTCTTTGTGCTATCATAAAAATATGAGTGTAATATATAGACCGAAAGGAATGGCGAGAGAATATAGCCCGTATGCACTAAATATTTACATAGGTTGCAGTCATAGGTGCAAATATTGTTATGCACCACACACATTGCAAAGGCGTGGTGAGGATTATTTTGGAAAGCCTGAGCCGAGAAAAAACATTTTGACCGAACTTGAAAAAGATTTAAAGAAAAATGTTTACACCGAGCAGGTGCTTTTGTCTTTTGTCGGCGATTGTTATTGTGATTCTGCCGATAATGGCGAAACAACGAGAGCTGTTTTGAAAATGTTGAACGCCTATAAAGTTCCTGTTGCAGTTCTTTCAAAAGGTGGGAAGAAAATGCTCCGAGATTTGGATATTTTCAAAGAGTTCGGAGATAGAATTACAGTTGGTGCCACGCTCACTTTTTTAGACGAGAAAAAGTCTAAGGAATGGGAGCCTTACGCTTCCACTCCAAGCGAAAGACTTGAAACGCTGAAAATTTTGCACGATAATGGCATAAAAACCTTTGCTTCCTTTGAACCTACCATTGAGCCTGAAGAAAGTTTGGCGCTAATTCGCAAAACATTGGAAGACAACTCGGTTGACCACTATAAAATTGGTAAAATCAACAATTATCGTTCGGCAGATAAATGGCAAGACTGGGCGAAATATCTTGAAGATTGCGTGAAACTTCTTCGTCCAACTGGCAAACAGGTGTATTACAAATTTTGCCTTCGCAAACTTGCACCAAATGTGGAACTTCTGCCACAAGAGAAAAATCCAGATGAATATATTGTGCGATACACTCCACCAAAACAGACAAGTTTGTTTGAATAATATAAGAGAGACAGAAGAAATTCTGGCTCTTTTTTATTGCAAAATTTACTACATCCTTTTACATCCTTTTTGTTAGTTTTTAGTAAGTTTTAGTTAGTTTATGTTAGGAAATTGACCTTTTTTGAAAGTGTAAAAATTTTGATAAAAAGTGGCAAATTTACTACATCCTTTTTGAAAATTTTTACATCCTTTTGATGTTTTGGGCGATTTTGAAAAGTTATTTTAAAATAAAAAAAGTCTCTATTTTAAGGACTTTCAGTGTGGTTGGCTTGAGTGGTGACCGACAATAGGACTTATACTCACATTCGTTCGTGTAAGGCGGGAAAAAAATAAAAAAAGAGTGGCAAAACTGCCACTCAACTGGTTGGCTTGAGTGGACTCGAACCACCGACCCCCACCTTATCAGGGTGGTGCTCTAACCGACTGAGCTACAAGCCATCATGAACATTCCAAATACTGGCGGGGATAAGCCTAGTATTTTGAAGAATGCTGTTTCATTATAACTAGAATTTTTTAAACTGTCAAGCGTTTGCGCTAAATTTTATAAAAAAAATGAGAATTATTTATTCTCATTTTCAGTGTTTTCCGTGTTTGGTTTGTCTTCGGAAAGCTTTGCATCATCTGTGGTAGTGTTTGTTTCAGTTGGCTCGGTTGTTTTGTCAGAATTTTCAATGATTATGGTGTTTGAAAGGTTGTTTTCGCTGCCTTCTGATTGAGCTTTTCTTTTGCTGAGCTGTTTTTCATAAACAAAGTAAGTTAAAACACCGGCTACAACCATGATCAAACTGAGCACAATGTCGATGATAAGGCTTGCAACTCCGCCTTCGACTGACTGCAACAGGTCAAACATAAGTCTGAATGCTTCCATAAAAGTGATGGACATTCCGGCATCGAGAGCTGCCACATATGCCACAATTTGCAAAGTTATGAGAATGGCAAGAGTGATGCCGACAATGGTCAGAACGGTTATGATTATATAACCTTTTACATCCATTTTCAAATTCAATTTTGTGTAAACCCATGCCGAGAAGACAAACATCAAATAAGAAACTATCCATGCAAGAAAACCAGCGTAATATAAAAATCCCCAAATGACGCTGCCGACAATTGTTATGCCAATAACGCTCAAAAGCGCAAGCCAAAATTTAGGTTGTTTTGTTGTTTCAACATCTACATTTTTCATAATCAAGCCCTTTATGATTTATTATATTTTTATCATAGCATAAAATTATAAATTTTCAAACAAAATCAACAAAAAAAGATGTTTAGACATCTTCTTTTCTTTTTTTGTTTTCTTGGTTTACCCTTCCAATGACGAAATCGCCTGGAGATGTGTCTTTTGTGACAGTTGTTCCAGCGCAAATGTAAGTGTTGTCAGCAATTTTTACGGGCGACACGATGTTGACGTTGCAACCGATAAAAACATTGCTTCCAATGACTGACTTTGTTTTTATTTTGCCGTCATAGTTTGCAAAGACAACTCCACAACCGATGTTGACATTTTCGCCAATTTCGGCGTCGCCAACATATGCCAAATGCGGAATTTTTGTGTTTTTGCCAACATAGGCGTTTTTAAGCTCGACAAAAGCTCCAATTTTGACATTGTCAGAAATGATGCAGTTTGGACGTATGTTTGAAAACGGTCCAATTTTGCATCCTTTTCCAATGTTGGCTTTTGAAATCACAGAACTGTCAATTTCGCAACCATTTTCTACCACAACATCTGTCAGACAGGAATTGGATTTGATGACGACATCGTCCCCAATTTTGCAGTTCCCGACAAGTTTTACATTGTCTTCAATTTTGACATTTCTGCCAATGATGACGTCTTTATCCACAAAAACATTTTTGCTTTTCATGGGCTTATTTATGCAAAAACAAAGACAAATGTTACATGCAAAATCTTGATGTTGAAGAAATGTTTTCAATTTGATTTTTAAAGCGGTTATATTTGTCAAGTGTTGAAAGCAGATATCTTTCTTTGGCTTCGCTGTCAAGCGATTTCAAAATTTTGTCGTCCATAAGATAATGGACAGGATTTGTTATCACATCTTCTTGAGAGAGCAAAAATTCCACCTTGTTTTTGAAGTCGATGTCTTCATTTGAGATGATTTTGATTTTTGCAGTTGGAGCTTTTTCTTTGCCTACCAATCTGCGTTTTGCCTTTTGGGCAAATGTTTTTAAAATGTCATTGTTCATAATTTTTCTCCTTTTACTGAGAAAATTATAGAATAAAGAACATCATTCGGCAAAGAATAATATCTCCCATTTTGTAGCTTAATGTCGAAATAAATCATATCTTAAATTTTATATGTTTTGAATTTTAGAAACTATATGTTAAAATAAATTTTGTTAAAGGAAAAAGAAATGGCAACAAGAAGAAAAGCTGAGAAAACCAGCAAAAAAGTTGAGTTGAATGCAGTTGAAACAAGTTCAAAAAAGAAAACGTTTAAAAGTGCAGGTTTTGTTGTTGTGCTTGTTTTTGTTTTGGGGTTAATCTTAGGAGCTGGCGCTTGGTGGCTCGTTTGCAGAAATGACTGTTTTGAAATAAATGGCTCTGACCAAATAACGTTGACTTTGGAAGAAACTTATGAAGATGACGGCGTAAAAATTGTTGCATTTGGGAAAAATGAACAATCAAGCGTTGTCATCGAAACTGATTTAAAGCAAGATGATTTGGGGCGGTTTTATGCCGAAGAAGTTGGAACTTATTACATAAAATACAAATCTTCATGTTTCAAATATGGCACGCTTTTTAAGATTGAGAAGATAAGGTTGGTCACTTTTGTTGAAGTGAGTGAAGGGGAAATTTGATGGCAAAGAAAAGAAAAACAAATTGGATTTTGTGTCTGTTTGCTCTTTTTATTGGCGCCGCTGGTGGATTTTTTGGACTTACATATTTCACATTGCCTTTGACTGACGAATTGGCGCTTTCAGAAGAGATTTATTTTTCAAATGACCCAGCAAATGGCGAAGTGGTGACTGATGTTTTTGACGCAGACATTTCCATTCACTTTTTGGAACTTGGAAACAAATTTTCTGGCGACTGCACTTACATAAAGACCAAGGAAGCGGACATTTTGATAGATTGCGGCTCAAAGACCAACAGCATTTCGACGGTTTCAAGTTATTTAGACAAATATGTCACTGATGGCACGCTGGAGTATGTCATCGTCACACACGCACATCAAGACCACTATGCTGGATTTGCAACGAGTGAAAAAGTGGACAGCATTTTTGATTTGTATGATTGTGAAGTCATCATAGATTTCGCCAGAACAAATCAAAAAGAAAATGCTGCAACATATTCAAACTATAAAAGAGAATTGCAAGACGAAATTGACGCTGGTGCTTTGCATTACACAGCCTTGCAGTGTGTTGAAGAAAGTGATGGCGCCAAAAGTTCGTATGAAATTGGCGACGGAATAACTTTGAACATTTTGGATAGTTTTTATTATAGAAACAATGCAAGCACCGAAAATGATTATTCTGTCTGCACATTGATAACACAGACTTTTGAAAGCGGAGAAAGCAAAAATTTTCTTTTTACTGGCGATTTGGAAAGTGACGGCGAAGCAGAACTTGTCAAACTCAACAATTTGCCAAATGTGGATTTGTTTAAAGCAGGGCATCATGGCTCTTACACGTCTTCAACTGAAACACTTTTGAGTGTCATCAAGCCAAAAGTTGTCTGCGTTTGTTGTTGCGCTGGTGGCTCTGAATATACAGACAATTCAGCCAATCAATTTCCGTCTCAAGATTTCATCAATCGCATTGCACCATACACCACGGCTGTTTTCGTGACAAGTTTGGCGGTCGACTATGAAAACAACATTTTCACTTCGTTCAATGGCGATATCGTTTGTTTTGTCAAAGATGAAGAGTTGGATATAAGGTGTTCAAACAACAACACGTTTTTAAAAGACACAGATTGGTTTAAACAGAACAGAGATTGTCCTTCGGCGTGGAAAACTTAAATTTTGCGAAAAAGCGACAAATTTTATTGACAAAAAAAGTTCACAATATTATAATAAGAAAAACGTTGAGAAAGAGCAGTAATTTTGAACATTGTTTTCACAAAGAGAGAGTGTGTTGGGGTGAAAGTGCACTTTGAAAGCATCAAAATGAAGAACACTTTTGAGTTTTTTCAAAGAAAGAGTGGTCATTTGACAAATTAGGTGGCACCGCGGAATGTTATTTCGTCCTAATGCAAGAAAAGCATTAGGATTTTTTGTTTAAAAGGAGAGATTATGAAAATTTCAGAGATAAAACCAGGAGAAGTTGAGTTTCAAGGTTGGATAGAAAATTTAAGAGACAAAAAGAGTATGCAATTTGTTGTCATTCGCGACCTGTCAGGCAAAATTCAAGTGACGGTCGTCAAAGAAGAACAGCCAGAAATCGCGGAAATCTTTTCTCATGCAACTCTTGAAAGCACAGTTAAAATCAAAGGCAAGGCAGTCGCAAATGAATATGTCAAACTTGGCGGAATTGAAATCTTGCCTGAAAGTGTGGAGCTCACAAGCCATGCAGAAGCGCTTCCAATCGGCCCAGAAAGCTCAATCGACCAAAGGCTTGACTATCGTTGGATTGATTTAAGAACAGAAAGAAACCAAATGATTTATCGTTTTCAAAGTTATTTGGTCAACGCAATGAGAGAATATCTTTTGAACAATGATTTTATTGAAATTCACACGCCAAAATTTATTGCAACCGCTTCTGAAAGTGGTGCAGATGTTTTTGAAGTGAAATATTTTGACAGAAAAGCCTATCTTGCGCAAAGCCCACAATTTTACAAACAAATGGCCATGGCAGGTGGCTTAGAGAGAATTTTTGAAGTTGCGCCATGCTTCAGAGCAGAAAAATCTCACACAAAAAAGCATGCAACCGAGTTTACCAGCTTTGATGTTGAGTTTTCTTACATCAATTCTTTTCAAGATGTCATGAATTTGGAAGCGGAAATGATTAAATATGGGCTTGAAAAGACAAAAGAAAAATTTGGCGAAAAAATCAAAGAAATTTTTGGCGTGGAATTGGTTGTTCCGACATTGCCATTTCCACAGATGAAACTTCAAGATGTCTATAAAGAACTTGAAGAAAGATATGGATTTACCGTTCCTGAAGAAGAGAAGACTGATTTGACAACCGAAGCTGAAAGATTGTGTGAAAGACTTGCAAAAGACAAATTTGGTCA
The DNA here is from genome assembly GCA_905207515.1 of uncultured Christensenella sp. Lineage (GTDB taxonomy): Bacteria > Bacillota > Clostridia > Christensenellales > UBA1242 > Caccovivens. The sequence goes on from CAJLLK010000012.1 coordinate 9,513, forward strand.
CGAATTTTTGTTTGTGACAGATTATCCGCCACAAAAAAGAGCGTTCTATCACATGAGAAAAGATGGCATTTTGCAAGGTTATGATTTGATTTGGAAGGGCATTGAAATCACTTCGGGCGCTCAGAGAGAACATAGATATGAAGAACTCAAAAAGAACGTCGAAGAAAAGGGTTTGGGCGAAGATGTCAAATTTTATCTTCAATTTTTCAAATATGGCATTCCACCACACGGCGGTTTTGCGATTGGCGTCGACAGACTGACGATGTTGCTTTTAAATTTGCCATCGCTGAAAGAGACTGAGTTTGTGTTCAGAGGTCCAGACAGGTTGGAGCCTTAAAAGGAGAAGTTATGAAAAGAGTTGAACTTAGAGATTTAAACAAAAAATATAAAGATTTTTCGGGCAAAACCATAACGGTTTGTGGTTGGGCAAGAACGGTCAGAGACAGCAAAAACATTGCTTTTGTTGAGCTGAACGACGGTGCTTTCAAAAGCGTGCAAATTGTTGTGGAAAAAGGAAAAATTCAAAATTACGACCAGGTGGCAAGACAAAATGTTGGAGCTTCGTTTGAAGTCAAAGGAAAGGTGATTTTGACGCCAAACGCTCAACAACCTTTTGAAATCAATGCTGAAAAAATTGAAGTTTTGGGCGAGAGCGATGCAGATTATCCACTTCAAAAAAAGAGACACACGGTGGAATTTTTGCGAACAATTCCGACAATCAGGGCGCGCGGAAATCTTTTCAATGCAGTTTTTAGAATTCGTTCTGTTGCAGCGTTTGCCATTCATAAATATTTTAATGAAAGAAATTTTGTTTACGTTCACACACCAATTATCACAGCAAACGATTGTGAAGGTGCTGGCGAAATGTTTCAGGTGACAACGCTTGATTTAAACAAATTGCCAATGAAAGACGGAAAAGTGGATTATTCCAAAGACTTTTTCGGTCAAAAAGTGGCGCTCACTGTTTCGGGGCAAATCCATGAAGAAACCATCACACACGCTTTTGGAAAGACCTACACATTTGGACCAACTTTCAGGGCAGAAAATTCCAACACCACTCGTCACGCTGCAGAATTTTGGATGATGGAACCAGAAATCTGTTTCTGCGACCTTGAAGAACTTATGGACAACGAAGAAGAGATGATAAAATATGTCATTTCTTATACATTGAAAGAGTGCCATGATGAATTTGAATTTTTAAACAAGTTTGTTGACACAGGTCTGTTGGAAAGGCTTGACAACATAATCAACAACAAATTTGTAAGATTGGAATACACTGAAGCAATTGACATTTTGCTTAAGGCTGACAAAAAATTTGTATTTCCTGTGAAATGGGGGATAAATCTTCAGGCAGAACACGAAAGATATCTGACCGAAGAAGTTTTCAAAAAACCAGTTTTCTTGAAAAACTATCCAAAGGACATTAAGGCTTTTTATATGCGTCAAAATGACGACGGAAAGACTGTTGCTGCGGTGGATATGCTTGTTCCGGGCATTGGAGAACTCTGCGGCGGAAGCCAAAGAGAAGAACGTTTGGATAAACTTTTAAGTCGAATAAAAGAGCTTGGGCTCAACGAAAAAGAATATTCTTGGTATATCGACACAAGAAGATATGGCACGAATGTGCATTCTGGCTATGGGCTTGGCTTTGAAAGATTTATAATGTATCTGACTGGGATTTCAAACATACGCGACGTGGAACTCTTCCCAAGAACAGTTGGTTCAATCATAGGCTAAAGTCAATCTCAACAAAATTGTAATTAAAAAAGACTGTAACTTTCAGTCTTTTTTTGTATAAGTGGGTTTTAATTGTTGGTGCCACCACATTGTCATTTCGAGCTTGTCGAGAAATCTCAAGAGATGCTGGCAAAGTGACAAATCCTGTGCCTTTTTAATAAACTGAATATAGATAACGTTTTGTTATCTTAAGGAGAAAAATATGTTCAGAAGATTTAATTGTTGCGTATTTAATCATCCTTGCCCAATCTGGTGCCCTTTTGTTAATTTGTCATGCACAAATGACATCATAAATCCAATTTTGCAAAACGATTTTGGATTTTTTAACAATTTGGCTGTTGGTGCAATTTCCACACAAAGCATCATCCCTGTTGGATTGGTTGTAAATCGTGGTCCGAGCATAACTCAAAGCAACACAACAGCTGGTGCCGTAAATTTGCTCGCAGGAACTTACGAGATCAGCTATCTGGCAAACGGAACGGTTCCTGCCGGTGGCAGCATGAGCATCAAATTGAGATTGAACGGCTTTGATGTTTCTGGTTCAACTTTGACGACGACGCAGACAGCCGGAAATGTTGCCAGTCTTACTCAAACGATGATTTTGACAGTTCCACAAACCAGCACACTAGCGCTAGTAAACAATTCTGCAAACACCACAACATATTCTTACGCAAGCATGTCAATCAAAAGACTTTGACAAAAAAGTGCCAAATTTTTTTGGCACATTACATATTTTTCTAAAAAAAGTTTGATTTTTTTGATTGCTGTGATAAAATATTTTTGAAAGAGAATGTTTTTCTAGATAATCTTGCGGTTTCTACACAAACTATCTTTGGAGGTGCGCGATGGCGAAAAGAACGGATTTTTATGACATAATCGACGAATTGAACTGGACGGCATTTTATATGTCTGACGGCAATTTTGAGGCAGCTTCGCAGTTTGTAAAGAAACGCAACAAAGAGAGAGAAAAAGAAAAGGGTAAAGAAAAATAATGTCAGACAAATTGAATGCAATCGTTTTAAAATCAAATGACCGAAAAGAGAAGGATGTGAATATTCTTCTTTTTTCTATTGAAAAAGGCAAGTTTTGGGCGACATTAAAAGGTGTCAAAGGCGACAAAGCCAAGATGAAATTGGCAAAAAATCCGTTCTGTTTTGGAGAATTTGTCGTAGAAGAAGGCAAAACGGGATATATTGTCACTGGCTTTGAGCCGATTGAAACTTTTCACGAACTTTCTGAAGATATTGACAAATATTTTGAAGCCTTTGCTGCGCTTGAAATTGTCGATGTAATGGAATTTTCTGGGCAAAACGAAAGGGCAAAAGTTTTTGTTTTGCTTGTCAAAGTTTTAAAATCTTTGTGCTTTGGAAAAATTCATCCGCTTTATGTTTTGGACAAGTTTTTGCTCGAAATTTTTGATTTGGAAGGTTTCCCACTCAATCCTGAAAAGTGTTCTGACTGCGGAGATAAAAACTTTGAGCGATTGTTTATAGATTATTCTGTGGGCGAACTTCAATGCATTGCTTGCAAAAGTTTTGGCAGCGTGGAGCTTTCAAAAGGAATTATTTCAGCCATGCGGCTTCTTTCTCAAACTCCGTTTGAAAAGCTTTCTTCGCTCAAGCTTGCCAGCGAAACAGAATTTGGGCTTTTGAAAGTTTTAACCAAAAATTTTGAAGCGCGATTTGACAAAAATCTCAAAATGATGGGCATTTTGTCATAGGCTGTCAATGGAAATATCGTCGATTTTGTCACCGAGAAGCGAAAACGACACATAATTTTTTTGATTTTGAGATAATGTTATATATTCTGTTGTGGTAAGTGGCAAAAAACTTGTCACGTTTCCAAAAAAGCTTTTAAGTTGGTCGACAGAAATCTCTTCTTTAAGTTTTTCAGTCAAAGAATTTATAACAAAGCCATAGTCTTTTGCTTTTATGCTTTCCATAACGCGGTAAGGCAGAAGCTCTTTTTTGTTTTGTGCTTGTTGATACATAAAATTCTCCTTTTCCAAAACAATGTCACTGTCGAAACGATAGATGGCATTTTTTTGTCTTGACAGGCTGTCATTAATATTTTTTTTCACTGTCAATTGGTTGTTTCCCAGCTCAAATTCATCGCCAGAAATGTGCGTAAGCTTGTGCTTGTTTGCTGAATAAATATATAAATCGTTTTCAAATTGCACAAAGGCAAAGTTTTTTTGCTTAAAAATTTTATAGTTTTTGCATGGATGTGGGCAAATGTAAGACAATTTCCTGTCATCTGTTTCAAAGCTTAAAACATGACCGCATAACGAAACTTCGCAAGTTTTGCCAGAGATGTTCAGGCGTTCTTTGACAGTAAGATTGAAATGTGGCGTCTTTTCCAATAAAATTATTGTTCTGTCTTGATGTTTCAAAATGGAAAAATTTTCGTTTTCAATCGGCGCTTTCAAGTTGATGTAAAACGGAATTTTTTGGCTTTGCGGATAGATAAAAATGACATCTTCATTTTCAATTTCTATCATGTCATTTTCGTTTATTTCTAGACATTCGTTTTGCGTTTTTATCAAACATGGATAACTGCTTTTAAGGAAATATTTCATGATATAATATATGACAATAAAAAATATCTTAAAACAAAAATCAAAAAAATATAAAAAATACATTTTTTTGACATTTTTTTTGCGATTTTTGCCTAATTTTTCACAATTTTTTGATTATTAATTAATTTTATGGAAAAAATTCCTTCATAAATTTTGGAGGTAAACATGAAACTTTGGAATGATGATGAAGTTAAATCACTTTTTAATGAAGTTGAATATTGCAAAAACAATCAGCAAGCGCTCAGAATGGCGTTTGTTTTGCACGCAAAGAAATTTAAAAGAAAGCCAAACAGCGTGAGAAATTATTATTATAAAGAAGTCGACAATTTGGCATCAAACGAACAGCGTTGCAAAAGACTCGGCATTGCACTTGAAAAACATCAAAAAACGCATTTTGTTGCTTTTGACGAAAAAGAGGAAGAAAAGCTTTTGAAAGATGTTTCAGAAATGGTTGCGAGTGGGAAATCTGTCAGAGCCGCTTGTCAGATTTTGAGTGGTGGCAATCTTTCGCTTATGACGCGTCTTCAAAACAAATATCAGAATTCCAAAAAGAAAGAAAGCAATGTCATTCCGTTCAGACAGAAACAAAAACTTTTGACTGAAAATGACATCAACAGTTTGTTTATGGGGCTTGTGAAACTCATCAAGAAGACCGCCATTGAAGATTTTATGGAAAAAACCAAACTTGAAAAACAATCATCTTCGTTTTTGCTTAAAAAGGCTTTTTTAGATTTAAACAAAAAAGACAAACAGATTGCCGACCTTCGCGCCGACTTTGAAAAGTTGAAAGAAGAAAACAAAACTCTTTTGACACAACTTGAAAAATCAGCAAGCAAAAATGATGCCTTGAAACGACATTTGCTCAAAAACAAGGGCGAGAACTTTTTGGAGAATAAAAAGGTTTGATTTCTCTTGGGAAATGTGATAAAATTTTGTCATGGAAATCAACTTGATAACTGGCGCAACAACTTATGAAGCGGCAATCAACACAATCAAAAAAATTGACATATCAAATCTGGAACAACAAAATTTGGTTGTGGTTCCAGACAGTTTTTCTATGCAAGCAGAAAAGTTGATTTTTGACGTTTTAAAAATCAAGTCCACTTTCAACATCGAAGTTGTCGGTATTTCAAGACTGGCAAGCAAAATTTTGAGAAACAACAACATACCTTTTCAAAGAATAAGTGCATTGGAAGAAGTTTTTTCAATTTTCAAAGCGGTGAAAGAAAATGAAGAAAAGTTTTCTTATTTTCACAAGTGTGGCGTGGATTTTTGTGTAAAAATTTTGCAAATCATAAAGCAGTTTAAAGCTTGCCAAATCAAGCCAGAACAAATCAAATCTGTTGGAGATGACTTGCTTGACAGAAAGATAAACGACTTGAAGTTGATTTATTCTTCATATGAAAATTTTCTGGACGAAAAATTTGACCTGTCAAAATTGTTGGAATTTTTCATTGAAAATGCAGAAAATGACCTAAATTTATCAAAAATCAACCTTTTTTTCATAAATTTTGACAGTTTTTCGGTGGAAATCAATTCTTTTGTTTGCAAACTTGCTTCTTTTGTCAACAAGACTTTCATAGGAATGGCAAAGCCTATTTCGCCTGCCAATGCATTTATTTATGAAGATGACATTTTCAAAAAAACAACCAAAATGGCGAAAGATTTTGGCGTTAGCGTTCAGGTCGAAAACAAACCAACAGCTTTGCAAGCACAAAAATTGAAAATGGTTCAAAATCTTTTTGCGTTTAAAGTTGAAAGTGGAAAGGATGATTTTTTTGTCAATGTGGTGGCAAAAAACCGGACCGACGAAGTTGAGTTTGTGGCAAAATACGTAAAAAATCAAGTGTATAGCGGCAAAAACTTCAGAAATTTTGCAGTTGCAGTGTCGGACGAAAGCTATTATGAAATTGTAAACCAAATTTTTTCACAATATGACATTTGCTTTTATAGTGACAAAGCGGCAGATTTGTCTCAAACAATTTTGGGGCGTTTTTTGCTTAAAATTCTTGAAATTGCAAAAATGGGCTTTTCAAAAGCGAGTTTGGAATATCTTGTTTCTTGTCCGCTTTTTGTGACTGAAAATCGAAGCAAAATTTTGGAAGAAGTTTTTTATTTCAACATTGAAGATGAAAAAGAATTTTTGAAGCGCTATCCAGAATTTGAAAAAATAGTTGAAAAAATCAAAATTTTGAGGAAAACAACAAAAATTTCTCAATTTGTTTTGATTTTAAACGAAATTTTGGACAAAACTGACATTGAATTTTCTGAAATCTTGTCAAAGCTTGACGATGACGGAAAATTTAAAGAAAAAAGTGAAAACGAGCAATCATTCAGGCTTTTGCAACAAGTTTTGGAAAAATTGTCGCTTTTGGGCGGTGAAGAAAACGTTGACATCTTTGATTTTGATTTGCTGCTAAAGTTGGCACTTAAAAGCGTGAAGGTGGAAACCATTCCAAATTATGTTGATGCGGTCTTTGTCGGCGACGCCACAAAAAGTTATTTTGAAGATGTTGACACGCTCTTTGTTTTGGGCGCGACGGCTGACAATCTGCCTTACAATCAAGCCGACACGGGCATTATTGACGATGACGACATAAGAAAACTTAAGATAAACTTTTTGATTGAGCCTGAAATTAAAGTTTTAAATCGCAGAAGCAGGCTGAAACTTTTTGAGATGCTTCAACACGCAGAACGTCACTTGTTTGTTTGCACTCCAGCCAGTCTTGATGGCAAACAGGCGCAAAAAGCTGGATTTGTGGGCGACCTTTTAACAATGTTTGGAAACAACATTCTTCGCACTGAAAGCTTGAGCGATTTTGAAGTGGGCGTTTTAAACAAGAACGAGAGCTTGGAAAAGCTGTTGTTTTATCTTGGAACTGAAAACAATTTCTTGCGCTCTTACACTGCTTTGAAATCGCAAGGGAAACTTTCAAAAAGATTTGTCGGAGAGTTGAGAGACATAAGAGGCGACCTTCCAAAGTCAAATGATTTTTCAAATTTAAATGTGACAAAGAATTCAAAAAATTACGTTTCAGCATCCGAACTTGAAACTTATTTTGCTTGTCCGTTTAAAAGGTTTTTGACTTACGATTTGAAATTGAAACAAAAAGAAAACATTGAGCCAAACAGAAAGTTGTTTGGAATTTTTCAACACGCACTTTTGAAAGAGTTTGTGGGGAAATTTAAAGACAGACTTGCCACTCTTGACGAAAACGACGTCGACAAATTTTTGGAAAAGAATTTGGCCAGACTGGCAGAAAATGTTTATGACAAAAAAGTTTTGGAAAGGGCAAGCTTTTCAAGCTTTCTTTTAAATGAAAGCAAAATTATCTTAAAAAACGTCATAAAAGAGCAAAAATACAGCGATTTTAGACCGATTTTGTTGGAAGAGAAAATTTTTGAGTCGCTTTTTAAGGATAAAAATTTGGTTGGCTATGTCGATCGGATTGATGTCTGGCAGGATTATTTTAGAATCATTGACTACAAAACTGGCAAGACTGACAGCATCAAGAAAGATTTGTTTTATGGCAAAAAATTGCAGCTGTTTTTGTATGCCAATGCGATAAAAAATCGACTTGAGCTGGATTGTGCCGGAGTTTATTATTTCAATTGCCAAACGAAATATTCAAAAACCAATGAAAGTGAAAAATTGTTCAACGGGTTGACAAAAAGAGACAACGATGTAGTTTTGGCGACGGACACAAGGCTTCAAGACGAGAACTTTAAGAGCGATTTTGTTGGCATGTCAAGGAAAAAAAGCGTTAAGGACGGCGAATTTGAATTCAAAAACGGCAATGTTGTTTTAAAGTTTGACAGGCTTTTTGAATATGCGCAAAATGTTTCGAGCCAGGCAGCCGATGAAATCTCTGCAGGTTACTCGGCGGCAAAACCTGCCAAAAGCGAGTGTGAAAATTGCCCTTACCTTTCGATTTGCAGGCATATTGATGGCGACGGCTCCCGCGTTTTGGCTTCTTTGAAGAAAAAGGATGAAGAAAATGATAATTGAAGAACAAGAAAGAGTTTTGGCGAACGACAAGAAAAACATGATGATAAGTGCTTCGGCTGGCAGCGGAAAAACTTACATTATGATAAAATATATCGCCAAACTTATCTGCGAAAAAAGAATTCCTGTGAAAGACTTTTTGGTTTTGACTTTCACAAAAGCAGCAGCAACAGAAATGAAAGAGCGTCTTCAAAAAGCTTTGAAAGAACAACCCGAAGATGAATTTATCATTGACCAACTTGACGCACTTTCCACAGCAAACATCTCAACAATTCATTCTTTTTGTGAAAAATGCATAAAAAAATACGCAAATTTGCTTGATTTAAGCGAAAATTTTCAAATTGCAGATGAAAACATCTCGCAAAAGATAAGAAACAGCGCCTTTGACCAGACTTTGAAAGATTTTCAAAACAATAACTCAAAAGATTTTTTGGAGCTTATGTCGTCTTTCAAAAATGACAAGAAAAAAATCAAACAAATTGTTTTTGAAATTGAAAAATTGGTCAACGCAGTCGCCGACAAAGAAAAATTTTTGGAAGAAAACTTGAATTTTTCTGAAAATTTGTTTGAAAAAGCAGGGAAATTTTTGTTTGATGACACAAAAAACAAAATTGAGCAATTTTTGAATGAAGTTTCCAAAATGCATTTGGAAGAATTTGAAAATGAGTTAAGGCAAAGATTTGATTTGATTTTGCAAACGAAAAATTTGGTTGAAATGGCAAATCAAATGGAGTTTTTTGCTTTTCCATATCTTCCAAAAAGAAGTGAAGTGGGCGATGAAACTGTTGAGAAACTCTTAAAATTGAAACAAGACATCAACAAAACTTTTGCAAAAATAAAAGCCTTAAATTTGAAAAATGAAGAAAATTTGGCAAAACAAAAAAGTGGTCGTTTGGAAAAGATTTTGTTAAATTTGTTTAAAATGTATGAAAATTCACAAAAAATCATAAAAAAATCGCAAAATTATTTGGATTTTTATGATTTGGAAAAATATATGAAGATTTTATCTGCAAATGAGAACTTATTTTCAGGGCTTCAATATGTTTTTGTGGATGAATATCAAGATACAAACAAAATTCAAGAAAAAATCATAAAAAATATCGCAAAAAATTGCAATTTTGTTGCTGTTGGAGATGTTAAACAGGGGATTTATGGCTTTAGACTGGCAAGTTCCGAAATTTTTTTGAAAGATTTGGAAGATTTTCAAAATGACGAAAATTCTGCGGTGAATTTTTTGCAATCCAATTTCAGAAGCAGTCAAAAGGTTTTGGATTTTATCAATGACGTGTTCAAGGTTTGTATGACCGAAGAGTTGACTGGTGTCGACTATGAAAAAAGTTCTATGCTAAATGGGCGAAGCGAATTTTTGGATGAAGACGCGAAGGCAATCAACATTGACCTTGTTTGTGAAAAAGAAAAAACAGAAACGCAAATGCCAGAAGTTTACAGCGTTCAAAAAGCGGAGATTTTTAAAGAAGAAAAATATGTCAACCAATTTTTGACGATAAAAAAACGCATTCAAGATGTTTTGTCAAGCAAAATTTATGAAAACGGGCAGTTTAGACAGGGGCGTTACAGCGACATTGCCATTCTGTCAAGAAAAAGAGACGACTTTTTTGAGCAACTTGAAAACTTTTTGACAAAAGACGGCATTCCAGTTGTTTCCACTTCCAGAACGATGCTCTCTGATGAAGTGGAAGTGAAGGTTTTGATAAACTATTTGAAAGTTGCGTTCAACAACGACGACGAAATTGCACTGCTGAGTGTTTTGCTTTCTGGACTGGGAAATTTGGAAGCTGAAAATGTTTTTGCTGAAATTCAATCAAGTTCAATGCCGCTGACTGAGCTTGTGAATTCCGACCCTAATGGACTTTTTTCTGCTTTTAACAAAAATTTGAATGATTTTAGAGAAAATTTTGTTGTTTTGGGCGCAAAAAAAGCCTTTTTGGAGCTTTTTAACAAAACCAATTATCGCGCTTACATAAATTTGAAGCCTAACTTTCAAAAAATCAATGTCTATGTTGACAAGTTTTTGGCGGAAATAGTTTCAAGCGGCTTTGAGTTTGATTTGCCAGGACTTATCAACTATTTTGAAACGGTCAACATCACAGTGACGACCGAACCGTCAATCGCAGACAATGCGGTGCTTCTGACGACGATTCACAACAGCAAGGGCTTGGAATATCCGATAGTGTTTTTGATTGAGTGCGACCAAAGTTTGAAAAAGACAATGCCGAAACCAGATGTTGAAATCAACGAAGATTTTGGCTTGGCTCTGAAGTTTTATGACAAAGAAAACAACAGCGAAGTGGTTTCTGTCAGAATGAGAGCCATTCAAGAAAAAGAAGCTCAAAAAGATTTTGCTGAAGAGATGATGATTTTTTATGTGGCTTTGACAAGAGCGAAAAACAGGCTTTATCTTTTTGGAGAATTTAAAGACAGCATTTTTGAAAAATTCACGTTGCAGGCTTGCGACAGTTATTTTGACTTCATTTTTTATGCACTTAAAGACAAAAAGCTGAAATTTCTGAAAGACAAAACCTTTGAGGACGACCGTTTGCAGATAAATCTTGTCGAAAACATCGAGCTTTTAAAGCCTGAAGAAAACGTGCAGAACTTTGATTTTGCGGAAAGTGATGAGAATGTTTTAAAACAAATCAAAGATTATCTTGATTTTAAATATCCACTAAATGAACGTGCCAATTTCAAGTTGAAAGAAACGGTGACGAGCTTGAGTCAAAAAGAGGACATGATTGAAAAGTTTTCAAACGACGATTTTTCTTTTGGCGGAGCTTCCGTTGTGGTCGGAAACGCTTATCACTTGGCTTTGAAGACGATTGATTTTCAAAAAGTGACAAACCTGACCGATTTGCAAAATCAGTTTGACGAAAACAAAGCTCTTTTGCAAGACATTGAAAAATATATAAATAAAGATTTGCTTTTAAAAGATATTTTAATATTAAAAGATGTTGTCTCTGGTGGCACGACTTTCAAAGAAAAAGAATTTCTTTTGAAAGACAAAATTTGCAATTTGATTTCCACTTCAAATGTGCAAGATGAAATTTTGGTTCAGGGCGTTGTCGATTTGTTTGTGGTCAAAGATGACAAAATAACTTTGGTAGATTACAAATATTCAAACTCTGACAACGAAAATTATTTAATTGAAAAATATTCCGCTCAGCTTAAGCTTTACAAGCTCGCACTTGAAAATGCTTTCAAC
>CAJLLK010000013.1 GCA_905207515.1 uncultured Christensenella sp.
TATTAGTAATTATTTTTTCAGTTGTGATATACTAATCACATATAGGGAGGTTTCTATGTTTTCTCTAATGGGCGCGATAGTCGATAATATTATAAATTTTTTCATCACGGTCGCAAATTTAATTTCATTTGACCTTGTGTTTATCATTGCACTGGCAGTGGAAGTTTTGTTTGTAATTTTCTTTTTGATAAAGTCAGCTTTTTCTTATGAAGCGGCTTTAAACCGGGCTTTGGACAGGCTCAACTATTGGTTGTTTGAAAAGAAGGTCGTCACTGAAGAAAACATCAAAGACTTGAACGTTTTGTTTAAGACGAAAACGCCAAAAAGATTGTGTTATTATTGGCAACAATACATACTCTTCAGAGAGGGAACGCCGTCTTCTTATATGTCAAGTGAAAATCTTGTTGAAAAACCACTCAAAACCAGCTCGTATAACTCAAACATCAAAAACTTGACAATTTTCACAACACTCTGGGCATTTATTGCAGCGATGTTTGTCATCCTTTGCAGCAACGCGGAAAACGTTTTGTATGGAAGGTCTTTGGCTATGGCGCTTTTGGTGCCGATTTTCATCGCGATCATTGGTGTGATTTTTGTTGTTTATTTGAGAGCAAGAAAAAATTCAACTTTAAATTCTCTCTATCAAAATGTCGCTTTGTTTGGCAGATTTATGGACAATGCTTGCGTTGATTTGCCAAGCTATATTGACTATCAAATTTTGTTTACTCCAGCAGAAATTGAGAAAGGTCAACCAGTTCTTCGTGAATTTTTGGATTATAAGGCGAGAAAAGAAAAGGAAGAATTTCAAAAGGCTAAAGAAAACGAAATCACTTACGAACAATACGATTTTTCTTCGACTGGCATCGATGGTTCAATTGTGCTTGACAGAGCGATGAAAGAAAGTGAGCTTTTCTTAAACAAAAAAGAAAAGATTTTGGTCAAGATTTCTCAGCTTGAAGCCGAGCTTGACTCTCGAAGAAAGAATTTTGATAATGTTCAAAAAGATTATCAGACAAAAATTCAGGCTTCAAAAGAAAACGTTAACAGATTGCGTCAAATGCAAGAAGAAACGACCAACAGAATTGAAAGCAACTATTATAGAAAACAACAAACCCAAGAAATTGGCAAACAAGAACAGTTTGAGCAAGAGTTTGAACAACTTAGAGCAAAATATCTTTTGGAAAAGAAAGACGGCGAAGACGAAATCAAAAAGCTCAACGACGAACTTGCTCAACAAAAGAAAAACATCGAACAAGCCATGCTTGGCGAATATCAAACTTTCTTCAACAAGTTTTGCCAAAGCGCTGAAAAAGTTGTTGGAACGGTGTTTAAAGAAAAGATTGACAATTTGAATGCTGAAAATGAAAAGAACAAACAGCTTGTCACAGAACTTGAAATTCAACTTAAAAATGTTCCACAAGGTGCTTATGACGGAGCAAAAGACAAGACTGAAGAAATTCCGGCTGAAGGCAAATATGACGACGAAGGAAATTATATCTATCCAAATGGAACTTTCTATGACAAAGATGGCAATTTCCACGATGAGAACGGAAATGTTTATTCTCAAGACGGCACACTAATTCAAGCTGCTCCAACTCAAGAAGAAGAGAAAAAAGTTGTTGACTTAAACAATCTCGAACCTTTTGATTATATGACAGATGTTTCTCAAAAAGACGCCGTCTATGATGTGGCAAAAAATGTTGTGGAAGACATCGACAAAGACAACTCTATAGAGTTTGTTGAGAGTGAAAAACCGGCAGAACAACAGACTGAGCAACCACAAGAAGTTGAACAGCCAGCTGAAGAAGAAAAGGCAGAAAAGACAAAAGCGCAAGAGCCTGAAAAAGAACCTGAAACAGCGAATGCTGAAACGCAGTCGGAAGTTCAGGCGACCGAAACAAAACCTAAGAAAAAAGCTGGCAGACCGAGAAAGGTTGTGACTGAAACAGAACCAAAAGAACCTAAAAAGCGTGGTCGCCCAAGAAAGACAACAACAGAACCTGCCAAAACAGAGCCTAAAAAAGTTGGCAGACCTAAAAAGGTGGTAACAGAACCAGAAAAGCCAAAAGAGAAAAGAAAGGTTGGCAGACCAAAGAAAATTGTCAAGGAACAAGCCGAAACAGAAAAGGTTAAACGTGGCAGAGGTCGCCCTAAAAAACAAAATCAAGCGATTTCCGAAATAAACAAGAAGCTTTCTGAAGAAGAAAAAAAGATAAGTGAAATGAGAAGTTCTATCAATCAAGAATTGGAAAAAGCAATGAATGATATGAATTCTTCAAAAGTTGATGACAAACAAGCCAGACGAGAACAACTCTTGAAAGAAATTGATGCTCTTCAAAAAGAAGCTATCGATGCAATGGCAAGGCATGAGTCTGAAACAAGAATTGCAGAAATCAACTCAAAACTTGAAAGCATTTTGGAAGAAATCAAAAAGCTGAACTCATAATGAAAAACAAAAACCACACGGAAATGTGTGGTTTTTTTATGTTTGAAAATTAAAATCAAATTTAAAGCTTAAAACAAAGATATTCTGCCAGTGCAGAAGCCGTAAATCAAAAGCACTGTGGAAATGATTATCAAAATTGTTCCAAAAATGAAGTTGAGTGCTGTGGAAGTTTTTCTGCCCGACTCTCTTGTGAAAGCTCCATTGTAGAACAATGCAAGCCCAGCAAAATATGATATGTATGTGACAGCCAAATATAAATCCATGCCCGAAATCACATTAAAGTAATAAAGCAATGCAAAAACAATGGCCAAGACTGCAAACAAAATTCCCAAAATGGTGTATCTCACTGCACTTTTTGATTGCATAAGCTCTCCTTTATGTTAATATGATAAGATTTTTAAAAATTTATGTCAAACAAATTTGAAAAAATGTCAAAAATCTGGCACAAACACAGAGCTGGCGCTGTCAAAATCTTGAACATAACCATTTTGCAAACCAAGTTTTTCCATGTGAGCCAACACCGCTTTGTATTCAATCGGCTTCAATTTCCGATTTAATGCACTGTGACCATTTGGTGTAAATTGGCTCATTATGCTGATTTTTCTTTCGGGGAAATTTTCTTTGATTGCATTCAAAACTTGAAAAGAATTTTCCACATGCTCTGGCAAAACAAGATGTCGAATGACAACTCCCTGCGTCATCAGCTCTCCGTCAAACTTGTCAGGTTTGAGACGGCACATCTGTTTTATTGCATCAACTGCAACGCTGAAATAGTTGTCACAAACTGAAAACTTTTTGCCTAAATTGTTGTCGCCATATTTTAAATCTGCCAAAAAGACATCGACAAACTTGGAAACGTTTTCAATTGTTTCAACCTTTTCATAGCTGTTTGTGTTCCAAACGACCGGAATTTTTTTGTCAATCAATTTAAACGCCTTTGTGAGCTGATTTGAAAAATGAGTGGGAGTGATAAGGTCGATTGAAGAGTGAGCGTCTTGGTTTTCTTCAATAAGTTTCACAAATTCGTTTATCGAATAGGTTTCGCCGACGCTTCCGCGCGAAATCTTATAGTTTTGGCAATAGTCACATCGCAGATTGCAGCCTGAAAAAAAGATGGCAAGAGTGCCTTTCTTTCCGGTTATGCAAGGCTCTTCCCACATAAAGTTTTTTATGACTTTTGCAATCCGCAAAGTTTCAAATTCGTTGCAAAGGCCCTTTGAGATTGCTCGATTGATGTTGCAGTTTCGCGGACAAGTCAAACATTTTTCCATGAGATTATTTTAGCATAGACAAAAAATTTTTACAATTCTTTTCCTTCGCTTTCAAGCAAACAAGTGACGGCTTCCAGCCCTTTGCCAGCGCCATAACTTTTGTTGCTGGTTTTGATGACAAGTGATTTCAATGCTTGCTCTTTTTCAACAGATTGAAAAATGTCTTTTGCGTAATCAAATTTGCCTTCTTGGGGTTGCATTGAAAGTCGATAGACTGGATAGGTGGAAGCTTTCAAAATTCTGCGGTTTGCCAAAATGCAAAATTTCTGTCGATTGCCAATGTCGGCGTTCAACATCGGCAAATCAGCATTTTCACTGTCTCCAACAAACACGCAAGTGGAAATTTCGTTTTGCTTGTCAAAGGTTTTCAAAAAGATTTCAACGCCATCTTTCTTGGAACCGCATTTGTCAGACAGTTTGCACGTTTGCCCAAAATGTATTCTGTCAGTGTTGTAAATTTCTGTGAAATATTTGCAGTTTTCTTCAATAAGAAATTTGAATTTGTTTTTGATTTCGGGTGGAAAATATGACAAGGTGTAACTCAAATCACTTTTTATTGAGCTGTTTTCGCCGAAAGGCAAGGCAGACGTTATGACGACAATTTTAACATTCCCGCCAAAATGTTTGACAAATCTTTTGAGCGAAGAAATAAAGACGTTGCCTTTTTCATAGCCAACATCATCGAAAGTGTCGTTGTAATCCAAAAAAATTATTGCCTTTTTTGCCATATAAAAAGATTAAAACAAAATTCGGTTGTTGTCAATAGCAAACGCTTGTAATTTTGATTTTGTTGTGTTAAAATAAAGTCTGAACGAATTTTAAGGAGAAAAAAATGGAAAATGTTATCAAACCACACCTGGTTAAACCTATGTTAGATAAAATTGTTTTTGAAAAACTTCAGTTGCCACAGCCAAACGCCATGATAAACATCAAACCTGAAGACTTTATCGATGTCAGAAAAATTTCAGAAGAAATCGTCAAAGTCACTTTGGAAAGAAAACTTGTTGTCACGCCGTCAAATTTGATGAGAGTGGCTGTCACAATGAGCATTGACATCCCTGTGGACTCAATCGAATTTATGAAACTGCCTGACCCGAAAGAATATATCAGAAACAGCCAACCGGTCAGAATTTTGATTGCCTATGTTTCAAACATGATAACGTCAATCACTATGAACACAATTTTGGGACCTATTGTTACACCTCCAAACATCCAAGAATAAATTCTTGCTCCACTTTGGAGCTTTGCGGGCGTAGTACATCGGTAGTATGCGAGCTTCCCAAGCTTGAGAGACGGGTTCGATTCCCGTCGTCCGCTCCAAATGAAAAACTGCGCTGTTGGCTCGTTTTTGCCACAAAGTGTATCTCCACTTAAGAAACTCGCGGGGCGAGTTTTTTTGTTTGAAAAAATGCGGTTTGGGCAAAATTTTTGTTATGGAAAAACTAAAAAAATATAAACAAAAACGAAATTTCAAAAACACTTCAGAGCCAAGCGGAAAAATTGAAAAAACAACAGGAAACAGTTTTTGTGTGCAGCTACATTATGCGAGAAAAGACCACTTTGATTTTCGGTTGGAACACGACGGTGTGCTTTTAAGTTGGGCGGTGCCGAAAGGTCCGTCTTTTGACCCGAAAGACAAGCGGCTGGCAGTTATGGTTGAAGACCACCCCGTGGAATATGCAGATTTTGAAGGTGTAATTCCAAAAGGACAATATGGTGGTGGAAGTGTCATGCTTTGGGATAAGGGCACATGGCAAGCAAATTGTGATGTCGACGATGGCTTAAAGAAAGATTCTTTAAAATTTTCGCTGTTTGGAGAGCGGCTAAAAGGCAAATGGGCGCTTGTCAAAATTGAAGAAGATGACTGGCTTCTTATAAAAGAAAAAGATGAGTTCGCCAACGCATTTGACATTTCAAAATTTAGAACCAGCGTCAAAACCGGTCGAACAATGGAAGAAATTTCCGCCGAAGAAGATTTGACAAAAAGAGAAAATCCTTTTAAAAAAGTGGAAGTTCAGTTGGCTTCGTTGGTGGAAAAAATTCCGAGTGGAGAAGATTGGGTTTTTGAATTGAAATATGACGGCTATCGCATTGTTGCTTTTGCACAAAGTGGCAAAGCGAAACTTTTTTCACGCAACAACACCGATTTTACTTCAAAATTCAAACAAATCACAAAGTCGATTGAAGAATTTTCTGCTGGGCGAGCGATGGTTTTGGACGGCGAAGTTGTCATTTCGGATGAACAAGGGCGAAGTGATTTTCAAGCGCTGCAAAACTTTTTGAAAAGCCCGTCTGACAAAAAGTTGGCATACATGGTCTTTGATTTGCTTGCACTGGACGGTAAGGATTTGCGAAAGCGACCGTTGATTGAAAGAAAAGCAATGCTCGAAGACATTTTGAAAACCGCACCAGCAAATCTTGTGTTCAGCGAGCACGTGCAAGGGCATGGCGAAAAATGTTTTTGGGTGGCAGAAAGCCTTGGCATGGAAGGCATTGTCGGAAAGAGAGCAAATTCAAGTTATATTGGCGGTCGAACGGAGGATTGGATAAAGCTCAAATGCTTCAAAAGGCAAGAGTTTGTGATTTGCGGCTACACATTGACTGACAAAAAAGCGAGTGGAATAAAATCTCTGATTTTGGGTTATTTCAAGGACAACAAACTGAAGTTTGCTGGCAAGGCTGGCACAGGAATTGGAAAAATCGACACAAAAAATCTTTTTGAAAGTTTTGAAAAATATGCTTGCAAAAGTTGCCCGTTTGAAAGCGAACCTATAAAAGACGAAAAAGTTTTTTGGCTTAAACCAAAACTTGTTGCTGAAATTCAGTTTGCGGAGTGGACAAAGGAAGGACTTTTGCGACAGGCAAGTTTTAAGGGGTTGAGAGAAGATAAAGTTCCGCTCGAAGTGGAAAAAGAAGAAGCAACCGAAATTGTTGAGAGCAAAAGTGCGTTTAAGCTGAGCAATCCTGACAAAATCATCTTCGAAGATTTGGGCGTGACCAAGAAAGATGTGGCAGATTTCTATGCAAAGGTCTCTGAAAGAATGTTAAAAATTGTCAAAGGCAGAATTTTGAGTGTGGTCAGATGTCATGACGGCGTAAATGGCGAAAAATTTTTTAAAAAACATCCAAACACCGAATGTGACGGTGTTGTGGTTGCGCCTGTCACAAATTCTGACGGCGAAACTTCGGATTATTTTTACATTGAAAGCGAAAATGGGCTTTTGAGTGAAGTTCAGCTTGGCAGTTTGGAGTTTCACATTTGGGGCAGCACTTATGAAAATTTGGAGAAACCTGACCTTATGGTGTTTGACCTTGACCCAGACGAAGCAATGGATTTGAAGCAAGTAAGGCAGGGCGTCAAGGATTTGAAAAAAGTGCTTGACGAACTCGGACTTAAATCTTTTTTGAAGACGAGCGGCGGAAAAGGCTATCATGTTGTTGTGCCTTTCAAGCCGTCAGCAGATTGGGATAAATTTCACGACTTTGCAAACAATGTTGCCATCATCATGGAAAACAAATGGCCAGATAAATACACCAGCAACATCAGAAAAGACAGTCGCAAAGGCAGAATTTTTATCGATTGGGTCAGGAACGGCAGGGGAGCAACAAGTGTGGCGCCTTATTCACTTCGAGCGCGACCTGGAGCAAAGGTTTCCATGCCGATTTTGTGGAGCGAACTGGAATCTGTTGCTCCAAATGGAGTTGACATGTTTGAAGCATTGAAAAGGCTGAAGAAAAAAGATCCGTGGCAAAATATTTTCAAAACGGACCAACAACTTAGGTAATTTTGTTTGTTTTGATAGATAATAATTTGACTTTAGATTTTGTTTTATATAATATAAAATTATATAACTAAGGAGAACGAAAATGGATTATTTTTTTGGCTTTGACAACAAGCTTTCGCAAAGTATTGATTGGTTTTTCAATTTAAACCATTTCTTTTTGTTGTGATGTGTTGCTTTTTGTTTCATGCAAAAAGTGAAAAGGGCAGAAAGGCAACGAGAATTGCGCTTGCTTGCATTCTTTTTGTTTTGGAAGTGAGCAGAATTGTTTATAAATATCTTATGCATGTTCACAATGGCGGCACGGCAGAAAATTTCAACTGGTGGTGGGCAATTTCTTTCCAAATGTGTGCTATCATGACTTGGACAACAATCATCACACTTGTTTTGAGTGCATTTCTTAAAAAGGAAAACAAATTTTTGCAGTTTTTATACAACATTTTGTTTGGCTGTGCCATGATTGGCGGATTTTTAACCTTCTGCTATCCAGATTGCATAACTTCAAATTATCCAATCTTGCATTTTATCAACATTCAAACGATTTTGGTTCATGCACTTTTGATTTTTGTGCCAATTTATTTGGTTGTCAGCAAGCAGTTTGTGGTGGAAATCAAAAACATTTGGAAGGTGGCTGCGGGATATGTTTACATTGGCGCAGTTGCAATGACAGTTTCACTTGTCAGCGGAAACAACTTTGCTTATAGCTTAAATCTAGATTTGGTCGACTTAGGGTTGCCGTTCCCATGGCATTTGCCAGTGATTATGCTTGTTATGGTGGCAATAGCTTCGCTTATTTATGGAGCTTTTGAGCTTGTAAGGTTTTTCAAAAGAAAAAGAAACCCGCAGTCTAAAGAAATTTTGCCAAAACCTGAAACTTCAAAGCTTGACAAATCAATTTACATAGTCAGCAACATCTGTGCAATTTTGTTTGGAGCATTGATTGTGCTTGGAACGGCAAGCTTGATTGGCTCAGTCAAATCTATGCTCGGAATTTTCTGTCTGCTTGGACTCGTTTACATGATTTTGGTGCTTGTGTTTGCAGAAAATTATCGAAAACACTTGCAACAAAGTGACAACAAAAAATTACATATCACATTCGTAGTTTTGACGGTGATTTTTGCTTTGCCTGTTGGCATTTTGTATTTAATAAAATATTTGAAAAGTGAGCAAGCAAAAATTTAGCAAAGTTAAATTAAAATAATTGGAGTAAACATGTCTTTTATTGATTGGATTTACAGCAGCTATCCAAACCCTGGCACAAATGGACAATGGGGCTGGTTACATATCGTGACTTTGATTGTTTGCATTGTGCTTATTGTGGGACTAACTTTTCTTTTCAGAAAAAGAAGTGAAAAGGCAAGACGAATTGTTTTGTGGGTGCTGGTTTCTTTCATTTTGGTCTTTGAAATTTCGCGAAGAGTGATAAATTTTTGCAAAACAACAGATTATTCTTGGCAAAATGTTCTTCACATATTGTTGCCGAGGCCTTGGTGTGCCATTGCTTGTTGGACGATGATTTTTGCAACAATTTTCAACAAAAAATTCTTTTATAATTTTGCCAGCATGACGGCACTTGTTTGTTCATTAGCTTTTTTTGCTTATCCAGGTGTTGGTTTTAACAATCAATATATCTTGTTTGAAAATCTGTATTCCATCTGCACACACTCGCTTATTCTCGTGACGTCAATCTTGTTGATAACTTTAAAATTCACCAAATTTGAATATAAAACCATTTGGAAAGAAGCAATTTGCTATGCTATCATCTTAGCGTATTGCCTAATCGAAATTTACGCTTTAAAAATCGAAGCGGACCCAATGTATTTCATGCCAGGAAATGATGTTCAAGAAATTTTAGGCGTTTCATACGGTTTATATCTGCCACTTTACATTGTTTTTATGTTGGTTTATTTCAATATTTTTTATCTTATTGACGATCGCAAAAATGTTTTTAAACGAAAAACAAAACGAAAAAATCAAACAGCATAACTTTTGCTGTTTTTTTGTTTGGAGATCTTTCGACTTCGCTTTGCTCCGTTCTGGATGACAAACGAGATGTTTCGACAGCGGTCACTTCGCTCCCTTGCTCAACATGATGAAAATGTTTTTTGTTTCGACAGAATTTTTGCGAGGAAGTTTATTTTGTTGGCACAAAAACTTTACAATTTTTGCAAAAAAAACTATACTATTATCGGTAAAGGAGCGAAGAAAAATGAAAATTAAACCTATTTTTGACAGAGTTGTTTTGCTTCCTAAGGAAGCGGAAAAAGAGACAAAAAGCGGAATTATTTTGCCGACAGCTTCACAAGAAAAATCTCAAATTGCCACAGTTGTTGCAGTTGGGCCTGGCGGAAAAATTGACGGCGAAAAAATTGAGATGCAAGTTGAAGTTGGGCAAGAAGTTTTATACACAAAATATAGCGGAACAGAATGTTCTTTTGATGGCAAAAAATATATTGTTATCAAACAATCTGACATTCTTGCCATTTTGGAAAAATAGGAGGTTGAGTTTATGGCTAAAATGATTTTACAGGGCGAACAAGCCAGAAAAAGTTTGGAAGCAGGCGTAAACAAGCTTGCTGACACAGTCAAAATAACTTTGGGGCCAAAAGGAAGAAATGTTGTGCTTGGCAAAAAGTTTGCATTGCCGCTCATAACAAACGACGGCGTGACAATCGCCAAAGAAATCGAGCTTTCTGACCCATTTGAAAATTTGGGAGCTGAACTTATCAGAGAAGTTTCGGTCAAAACAAACGATGTCGCTGGTGACGGAACAACGACGGCTTGTGTTTTGGCTCAGGCCATCATTCGCGAAGGTTTGAAAAACTTTACGGCGGGTGCAAATCCAATCATTCTGAAAAAAGGTATTTTTAAAGCGGTTGATGTCGCTTGTGAAGAGCTTAAAAAGCTTTCAAAACCAGTTTCAAGTTCAAAAGACATCGAACAAGTTGCCAGCATTTCAGCGGGCGATGAAGAAGTGGGAAAACTTATCGCTCAAGCAATGGAAAAAGTTGGAAGTGACGGCGTTATCACTGTTGAAGAAGCTCAAACAATGGAAACCGAACTTTCAGTTGTTGAAGGAATGCAGTTTGACCGTGGATATCTTTCGCCTTACATGAGCACAAACATGGAAAAGATGACTGCGGAATTGGAGAATCCTTATATTTTGATAACCGACAACAAAATTTCAAATTTGAACGAGATTTTGCCGATTTTGGAGCAACTTGTCAAGGTTGGCGGAAAACTTTTGATAATTGCTGACGATGTCGAAGGCGAAGCTCTGACTGCGCTCATTTTAAACAAGCTGCGTGGCTCACTTTCTGTTGTTGCTGTCAAGGCACCAAGTTTTGGCGACAAGAGAAAATCCATGCTTGAAGACATTGCTGTTTTGACCGGTGGAACATTCATCTCTTCAGAACTTGGCGTCGATTTTAAATCGGTCAACTTGGAAGATTTGGGCAGAGCAAAAACAGTTAAGGTCGACAAAGACACCACAACCATTGTTGAAGGTGCGGGAAACAGCGACCAAATCAAAGCAAGAGTGAAACAAATCAAAGACCAAATCAAAGTGACCACAAGTGAATATGACAAAGAAAAATTGCAAGAAAGATTGGCAAAACTTGCAGGCGGTGTGGCTGTCATAAAAGTTGGCGCTGCCACGGAAGTGGAAATGAAAGAGAAAAAATTGCGCATTGAAGACGCACTTTCTGCGACAAAAGCCGCTTCAGAAGAAGGTGTTGTGCCGGGCGGTGGAGTTGCACTTTTGAAAACGACAACTGCCATAAAGAAGTTGACAGAAAAACTTTCTGGTGACGAAAAAACTGGTGCAAACATCGTTTTGCGAGCAGTTGAAGAGCCTATCAGACAGATTGCATCAAACGCAGGCATCGACGGCGGAGTGGTTGTCAACAAGATTTACGAAAATTTGGCTCAACCAGCTTTCGGCTTTGATGCGTTAAACAACGAATATGGCGACATGATAAAGAAAGGCATTCTTGACCCGACAAAGGTTTCAAGGTCGGCACTTCAAAATGCAGCTTCAGTTTCAGCTACGCTTTTGACAACAGAAGCTTTGGTGGTGGAAATTGAAGAGAAACAAAAGACTGAAGAACGCGATGTTTACTAAAATCAATCTCACTTTTTTAAGTGAGATTTTTTTATGCAATTTAAATAAGACTTCTTATTGACATTTGGCTATAAAAGGGTTATAATTGACACATAATATTTTGCAAAAAGGGGATAAAAATGGCAAAAAAATTGTGTTAACTGAAGAAGAAAAACAAGAACTTTATGACTATTTCATTTCGCTCACAGGAAACGTCAAAACTTTTGACTTGACAAAACCAAAAAATGAGATTGCTTTAGATTTTTATAAGAGAATTTTCAAAAACGATTTTTCGTCTTACAAAAATCTTGCCACCTCGATTTTCAAATCTTACACAAAATTGGGTGATGCTCAAAAGGCAGAAATGGAAGACTTTGTTGACTTTGAATATTTGAAACTCAAAAAGCCAAACGAAATCATTGAAAAATTTTTGAACGATTTTGTTTTGACTGAAAAAGTTGCAAACTTGAAGAAAAACGAAGATTTGGAAACAGCTTTTGCAAACGGTTTGGCAGAGAGATTGGAAGATATCTTTGGCAGCCAAATGTTTGTGGATGTGGACACGTTGAACAACATCTCTTTGGTCACTTTCAAAAGCAAATTGCTTTCAAAACTTCAAAACGATGGCTATCATTTTGACAAAAATGTGCCCGAGCTTATGACCAACGAAAATTTAAACAAAAAGTCTACCAAAAACTCTCAACAGTTTGTTTTGGACAACTATGTCAACTTTGTCAACAAATATGTCAGAGATTATGGCGACCATTTGAAACCACTTTCAAAAGAAAAAGACTATGATGATTATTGGACAAAAATCAAATCATATTGCAATTATCTTGATGGTCTTTTGACAGAACAGACAAAACAAAATCCAAGTTATTTGAAAGCTCAAACACTTCTTGATGAGTTTTATTCAAAAGAAATTGATTACATCAAGAAAAACAGAACAAAATTTGGCAAGTTTGGAGAATATCTCAGTGGAGTTTTTGCCAGCGCCGTCAATTTGAAAAACAACAAGGCTTCTGAAGAAGACATGGCAAACATAAACTCTTTCTTGCAGAAAGTTAAGCACATGAACCAAGACATCATGGAAGGCGACAATCCAAATCCTGTTGTGTATTTCTATTATTTCAAAGTTTCTCCACTTGTTTGCATGCAAGTTGTAAAAAAACTTATTGAATCTGAAAAGAAACTTCCAAAAGAACAGGTTAAAGAGCTTAGAGATGCCAGCAAATATTTGAATATGTCTTTCAGAGCTAATGTCGGATTGGAAACAATGGATGTTGTTGACGTAAGAAGCACTTTAAACAATAAATATCGAAACTTTTCTACTCAAAGTTCCACTCACAAAATGGACATGACGATTGACGGAAACTTTGATAAGTTTGTTCAAAACGTTGAAAAAGCGATTGCAGACTACGACTTGCCTAAAAACGAACTTTGCATCAGTGCTCTTGCCAAACGTATTTCTTTTGGTAAAAAGCCGCTAGATTTGCATCACGAAACAGAAATTGCCAAGCAATAAAGTGGATTTTTCCACTTTTTTTGTTCTTTACATATGAAAAAATAATAATTATTTCCTGATTTCAACATTTTAGTCATATTTTTATAATTATTTTCCTTTATTTTAAAGGAATTTGAAATTGTTTATGGTATAATAAGGTTAGTGAACGCTTTTTAGGAGATTGATTTGCAAGTTTTTCCTGTGGAATGGCTGGCGGAACTGAAACGCAAAAACGATTTGGCTTCCGTCGCTTCAAATTATCTGCACCTGGAACAAAAGGGTCGCAGATTTTGGGCTTGTTGCCCTTTTCATAACGAAAAAACACCGTCATTTTCGATAAACAATGATGATGGAATTTATCATTGCTTTGGCTGCAAAGAGTCGGGCGATGTCATCAAGTTTGTGGAAAAGATGGAAAATGTTGACTTTTTGGACGCTATCAAAATTTTGGCAGAAAAAGCGGGGATGCAAGTTCCAGAGTTGCAAAACTCTGACCAGAAAAAACAAAATCAAAAATTGAAAGAAAGAGTTTTAAGTGCGCTTGACTATGCTTACAAACATTATGTTGAAAATTTATATTCCAAAGAAGCAAAAAAAGCTCAGGACTACATAAAACTGAGAAAGTTCACTCGAAGAGAATTGGAAGAATTTAAAATTGGTTATTCAAAAGATTGGACAGACATTGTGGACTATCTGAAAGGCAAAGGTTTTTCGGAATATGAAATGTTGCAGGCGGGCATTTGCGCAAAAAAGGGGAATCGAATTTTTGATGTTTTGGCGGGCAGGTTGGTTTTTCCAATCTTCAACGCTTTCAACGAATGCATTGGTTTCAGCGCTCGAATGCTCGAAAAAACCGATTTTGCAAAATATAAAAACACCGCTGAAACGATTGTTTTTCAAAAAGGGAAAGTGGTTTTTGGCATAAGCATTTTGAAATCGCTCAAACAACAGCAACTTTTGGACAAAATCATTTTGGTGGAAGGGCAAATGGACGTCATTGCCATGCACAAGGGCGGCTTCAAGCAGGCTGTGGCTTGCATGGGCACAGCGCTCACAAAGGACCATGTCAGTGAGCTAAAACGTTACAGCGACAACATCTACATTTGTTTCGACGGCGATGGAGCAGGCGTCAAAGCCACGCTGAGAGCGATTGACATGTTTCGAAACGAAAACGTCAATCTCAAAATTGTCGCTTTGCCAGAAGGAAAGGATCCAGACGAAATTTTGAATGCCTATGGAAAAGAAAAGTTGCAAGAGTGCATAGACAAAGCACAAGGCTATATGGAATTTTTGATTGACTATTACAAAAACAAATACAACCTTGAAGATGCCGAAGAGAAAGGAAAATTTGTCAAAGTCATTTTGGGCGAAATCAAAAAGCTTGGCAGCCCAACATTGTTTGAACCTTATCTCGAAATGGTGAGAGATTTGACAAAAATTCCGCTTGACGTGTTGAGAAGGGATATAAACACAGGAGAAAGTTCAAACAAATTTGCAAACAAAATTGTCAAAGCGGTCGAAAATGAAGAACGTGGCGACGAAAAAGCAGTGAAGTTTATCTTGGCGTCGCTGTTGCACAAAAAGGAGTTTGTGGACAAGCGAATTGATTATCAAAAGCTTTTGGGTGAATTTGAAAATTATTTGGAAATAATAAATCAAAATCTTCCGCTTTCCAGCATTTTTGATTTGGAAGGCGCAAGTGATGACAAGTTTTTGATGGACATTTTAAATTTCAATTTTGCCGAGTTTGAAAATGATGAAGATCGGTATTATCGAGAATGTCTGTGGAAAACCGCAGAAAAGAAGTTGAAAAAAATTCAAGAAAATTTGAATGAAGAATATAAGAGTTGCGAAGATTTGACCAAGCGTGCTGAAATCGCTGGAAAGCTTGGAAAAGTTGCTCTGCAATTGAAAAACAAGAGTTTGGAGGAATTTTATGTCAGAAAATAGAGAAGATGCAGCAAGAGTTAAACTTGTTTATGACAAACTGTTGGCGCTTGCAATGAAGAAGGGTTCGATAAACGAAGAAGATGTCTATTTTGCCCTTTTCAAAGTGAGCGAAAATGCCGAAAACATTGAAAAATTTTTGGATACGCTTCACAAAAAAGGTATCAAAATCATCAAAACAAACGATGAGGACCTTTACAAAGACAACTTTTCCGATTTGGTTATGTCGGTTTCTGTGGACGACCCTGTGAAGATGTATCTGAAAGACATCGGCAAAGTTCCACTTTTGAGTGCTGATGAAGAAAAAGAATTGGCAAAAAAGGTTATGGCGGGCGACCAATATGCAAAATCTGTGCTTTGCGAAGCCAACTTGAGACTGGTTGTCAGCGTGGCAAAAAAATATGTCGGAAAAACTTCTATGTCTTTCTTGGACCTTATTCAAGAAGGAAACATGGGGCTTTTGAGAGCGGTTGACAAGTTTGATTACACAAAAGGTTTCAAATTTTCGACCTACGCAACTTGGTGGATCAGACAAGCCATCACGCGTGCCATGGCAGACCAATCAAGAACGATCAGAATTCCTGTTCACATGGTTGAAACGATAAACAAATATGTCAAAGTGAGCAGAATTTTGATGCAACGCTTGGGCAGAGAACCGACCATTGAAGAAATTGCCAAAGAAATGGATTTGTCGGTAAATAAAGTTATGGAAATTCAACGCACCGCACAAGACCCAATTTCTCTGGAAACACCAATGGGCGAAGAAGATGACGGAAAAATGGCAGACGTCATTGTTGACGAAACGGCAAAGTCGCCAATCGAAAGTGCCACACAAAGCTTGCTCAGAGAACAACTTTTGGCAGTTATCGACACGCTGACGCCGAGAGAACAAGAAGTTATTCGTCAGCGTTATGGACTTTTGGATGGCAGACAAAAGACTTTGGAAGAAGTTGGAAAAGAATTTTCTGTCACACGAGAGCGTATCAGACAGATTGAAGCCAAAGCTTTGAGAAAATTGAAACATCCAAACAGAAGCAAAAGGCTTATCGATTTTGTGGAATAAAATTTAATTTTTGGAGAAGTGCATGAACATAGAAAATTTATTGAAATATCAAAGCGTGGACGGTGAACTTTTTAAAGTGGAACAAAAGCTTCAAAACAGTCCATATAAGAAAAAGGCAAACGAACTTACGACGATTGCTAAAAAATCTCAAATCAAATCCACCGAACTTGAAGCGGAAGCGGACAGGCTTTTGAAAGAAATTGAAGACATTAAGTCAAAATATAATGTCAACAAGTCAAAAGCCGACGAAATGCTTTCAAACAATGCAGAAAATTTGAGCATGGAAGAACTTGAAAAACTTGCTTCTTTGAAAGGTAAAATTGTTTCAAACTTGAATATTTTGGAAAAAATGCTTCAAAAAAGTGCAGAAAACATCAATCACATTTTGTCAGAGTTTAACAAAACAAAGAGAACTTTTGACGAAGCTCGCAGCCAATATGCAATTTGCAAACAAAAAATTTATGAAGAAATCAAAGCGAGCGAGCCAGAAAAAGAAAAGCTTAAAAAACAACTTTTGACCCTTGAAAAAGATGTTGAGCCTGTGCTTATGGGAGAATATAAAAAGAAACGCAACGACAAAATTTTTCCAGTTGTGGTTCCACTTGAAGGCAACAATTTTTGTGGTTATTGCAGAATGGAACTTCCAAAAGTGGCAATTTCTAGGATAAAAGAAAAAGGCATCATCACTTGCGAACATTGCAAAAGATTTATTTATCAAAAGTAAAAGCAAGAAATCATCTTGCTTTTTTTTGAAAAATTGGGTATTGACAAAGCTTAAACTTGATGATAAAATATTTGTATCAAACTTTAGGAGGAAATGTTATGAACAGTCTGAATGAAATGAAATATACTTTGGACATGAATGACAACAAAAAAGTTTCAGTTGGAGATCAAAAGCTGACGTTTTATAGAATCGTTGCTTTGAAAGATTTCACAACAATCGACGGTCAAGAAATTAAAGCTGGAGATTTGGGTGGTTATATCACGAGAGACACTGCAACTTTTATAGATCATGAGGCTCTGAAAAAAGCTGACAATGAAGGGGTGCCTTTGAAAGAAGTTTATGTCACATTGTCGCAAGAAGGCAGAAGCTGGATTGACGAAAATTCAATTGTTGGACCTGGATGCCACATTGGTGGCGATGCAGTTGTGAGAAACTCGCTTCTTGTGAAAGATTGTTATGTAAACAATAGCGCCATGGTGATTTTCTCAAAGCTTTGCCCAAACTTTAAAATTTCTGTTTATGGCGGCGGAAAAGTTATTGGCAGCACTGTCGAAAATGGAAATCTTTTCGTCAGTGGAGCTGCAGTTTTGAGCGATTGCAAAGTTGAAGGAACATTCAGTGTTTCAGATGACATTGTCATGAGAAATTGCGACATAAAAGCCACAAGAGACGGTCTGAATGCAGTTGGCAAAAAGCTTTACAAAGGCATGAAAATCAACGGCTACGGAATTTTGGGCATTTCTGACAACATCACAATGGAAAGCAAGACAAAACAAAAAGAAGCTTAGGCTTCTTTTTTTATGTCTTGCTTTTTATGAACGATTTTATTGCAAAGACCAGTTTTTCAATCTCTTGATAGGTGTTGAAATAAGAAAGTGAAATTCTGACAGCGCCTTGGTCGAGTGTGCCGAGAGATTTGTGTTTCAACGGCGCACAGTGATAGCCACTTCGCACACAAATATTCCATTTTTCATCCAAATAATTTGCCACTTCGGTGCTGTTCACATCGGGGATGTTGAATGCAAAAACGCCGTTGGTGTTTTCAGTTTTTGTGTAGATTGTGATTGGAAGTTTTGAAAGTTCGTAATGCAAATAAGTTACCAAATCTTCCAGTTTTGCCTGGATGTAATCAAAATTTTCTTCCACAAATTTCAAACCTTCGCCAAAGCCTAAAATTGCAGGAGTGTTTATTGTTCCGCTTTCATATTTTTCAGGAGTGGAGTCTGGTTGAAAAAGTTCCAAAGAATTTGTGCCAGTTCCACCAAATCGAATTGGCTCAAGGTCAAAGTTTCCATTGAGCGCCAAAACGCCAACACCTTGCGGAGCATAAAAACCTTTGTGCGGAGCAAGCGTCAACATGTTTATGCCCATTTCTTTCATGTTGTAATGAAAATGACCACCACCTTGCGCGCCGTCAACAAGAAAAAGAATGTTTTTTTCTTTCAAATGGTTGCCGATATCGACAATATCAGCGACGTCGCCATTGACATTTGAAATGTGATTGCAAACGACCATGTAAGTTTCGTCCGTCAGACACTTTTCAATGTCTTGCCATGTCACGCCAAGTTTGCCAGTGCTTTGTGCGACTGTGTAAGAAAAAGACGGGTCACAATTTTTTAAGTGTTCCAGCGGTCGAAGAACAGAATTGTGCTCGTTGACTGTGCAGACAACATGACCACCAGGCTTAAAACTGCCCAAGATTGCCAAATTGAGTGCATCTGTGCAGTTTAGAGTAAATATAATATTTTCAGGAGTTGTGCCAAAAAGTTTGGCAGTCAAACTTCTCACGCTTTCCACTTCCAAAGCGGTTTTGATTGCTTGCTTGTGTCCACTTCTGCCAGGATTTGCAGAAAACAAGGTCAAAGCGTTTAACACGGCTTTTTGAACACTTTTTGGCTTAACCAAACTTGAAGCGGAATTATCTAAATAAATCATAACAAAAACCTTCTTAAATCAAATTTGTTTTATTAATAATATAATGAATAAGGGGACATTTTGTGCATAAGGAGTTGCTGTGAACTACACTTTGGCTGTTTTTAAAACAAGGTTTGCCACACTGAATTTTGCAAATCTGTTGAGATCAAACAACGTTCCTGCGGCGATAATAAACACTCCGCAAAGCATCAATCGAATTTGTGGAATTTCAGTCAAATTTTTAAGTGATTATTATTCCAAAGTTCAAACATTGATGGGCGGAAGATTAAACAATTTTGAAGGTTTTTATTCATACACTGAGCGCAATGGAAGAATAAGTTTGTTTAAGCTGTAGGGACAAACAAAAAGAGCATAATAATGCTCTTTTTTCATAAAATAGCTCTATGAAGTGGTTTTTTGCTGTTTTTTTCAGTTTTTCTTTCGTTTTTTTGGCAATTTTTGGAGTAAATTGTGTTTATGGATATTTTTTTCCAATGCGTTTTCAAGACGAAATATCTTCGGCGTGCGAAAAATTTGATGTCGACGAAGCGGTTGTGTATTCAGTGATAAATGTTGAAAGCCACTTCAATCAAAATGCTGTTTCTCAAAAAGGAGCAATTGGTTTGATGCAAGTTATGCCGTCGACAGCCAGCGAACTTGCGGCAGCATTAAATCAATCTGAGTTTGATTTGGCAAGTCCACAAGACAACATCACTTTTGGCACTTATTATATCAGCGAGCTGTCTAAAAAATTTGAAAATTTAGAAACAGCTCTTGCTGCTTACAATGCTGGGCCGACAAATGTTTCGGGGTGGCTAAAAAATGCTGATTACAGTGACGACGGAAAAACTTTGAAAGAAATTCCTTTTGCCGAAACAAAAAATTATCTTGAAAAATTTAGACAAAATTACAATTATTATAAGACAAAAATAAAATAACGCAAAAAGTTGCGTTATTTTTTATAATTCCATTCCGTGCAAAAGCTCTTTAACTTTCACTCTTTTGTTGTCATCAGTGAGTGGCAAATGCCA
>CAJLLK010000014.1 GCA_905207515.1 uncultured Christensenella sp.
CAAAGATTTTCCTTTCTTTAGCTTCACTTTTTTCAATGTTTCGCTTGCCAAAATCACTGGCACAGGGTTTGTCGTATGCTTGGTCAGTTTGTTTCCATCTTTGTCCATCATTTCTTCCGCATTGCCATGGTCAGCCGTGATAATGCATGTTCCGCCAATCATCATCGTCGCAAGTGCAACGGCGTAGGCTTGCTTGTCCACACATTCAATCGCTTCTTTTGTGCTGTTGAAATTTCCAGTGTGGCCAATCATGTCTGGGTTTGAATAGTTCACCAAAACAAAGTCATATTTGTTTGACGAAATTGCTTCCAAAACTTCAGCCGTGATTTCAAGCGCTCTCATTTTTGGATATCTTGAAAAATCTTTGACGTTGATGCTTTCAATCAGCTTTCTGTCTTCGCCTTCATAAGGTTTTTCAATTCCGCCATTAAAAAAGAAAGTGACGTGAGCATATTTGGTCGTTTCAGCAATGTGAAACTGTTTTTTGCCGTTTTTTGAAAGCACACTTGCCAGGTTGTCTTCAACAACGATTGGCGGATACATTGTGTTGAGTTTTTTCAGCTCAGCAGCGTATTGCGTCATCGCAGTGAACAAAAAATTGTTCAGTTTTTTGGTCTCAAATTCTTTAAAATTTTCATCGGTCATGGCAAAAGCCAATTCTCTTGCTCTGTCTGAGCGATAATTAAAGAAAATGAAGCTGTCGTTGTCAGAAAGTTTAGAGTTTTCGTCGATTATGCTCGGCTCAAAATATTCGTCATAAACTCCGTCGTCGTAACTTTTTTGCACCGCCTCTTCAGCCGAGCTAAACTTTTTCCCTTCGCCAAAATAGAGCATTTTGTAAGCTTTTTCCAGGCGGTCATATCGTTTCTCTCTGTCCATGGCGTAAACTCTGCCAATGATTGTGCCAATTTTTGCATTTGTGCCAGAGATTTTTTCTTCGGTCTGTTTGATGAAACCAAGTCCGTCTCTTATGCCGGTGTCTCTGCCGTCCAAAATTGCGTGGATGTAGATGTTTTTGATGTCAAAATTTTTTGCAAGTTCCAAAATGGCAAACATGTGTTGAATGTCGGAATGCACGCCGCCATTTGAAAGCAAGCCCATGATGTGCAAATTGCTTTTGTTTTTTTCTGCGTGGCTGAGAGCCTTCAAAAGTGCGGGATTTTTATAAAAATTTCCGTTTTCAATTTCGCTGTCGATGTGTTTGAGGTCTTGTAAAATCACTCTTCCACTTCCAAGCGTCAAGTGACCGACTTCGCTGTTTCCCATGACGCCTTTTGGCAAGCCGACATATTCTCCGCTCGCTTCAATTGTTGTGTGTGGATAAAGTTTTTTGAGCTTGTCTAGATATGGCGTCCCTTGGCTTTTTATTGCGTTCCCAAATTTTTCTTTTTTCTCTCCAAATCCGTCCAAAATGACCAAAGTTACCATAATTTCTCCTTGCAAATATGATAAATTTTTCTAAACAAAATGTCAAACGATTTGAAAAGTTAGCCGCTCAAATGTTCGTCAAACAAATTTTGGTCGTTTTCAGGAACATTTTCTTTTCCCGCTTCAGCTTGAACTTTTGGCTCTGGTTTTTGTTCTTTTTTCTTTCTCTTTTCATAAACTTTGACCGAACCTTTGTTTGCTATCACGCGAATGATGAGATAAATGCAACCAAATCCAAACAAAATGTAAATCAGCCGCGAAAAAATGCTGGCTTGATAGCCAAAAAGTCCGGCGATAAAGTCATATTGCAAAAGCCCAATCAAAAGCCAATTTATTGAGCCAAGCACTGTCAAAATGAAAGCTATCAAAGTGAACATAACAACTCCTTTTTGGTTATTATTTGAAAAATTTTCAAAAAAACTCAAATTTTGGAATAATTTTTGACAAATTTGAATACATTATTAAGAAATTTGCAAATTTAGTTGACTTTTGCAAAAGAATTGAATATAATAATTTGCGTCAAAGTTAATATTCAATCCAAAATAATGGGCCTTAATGGTCGATTTTTTTAATTGTCAACAGACAATTTGAAATTTTAACAAAAGGAGATTTTGAAATGGAAAAACACTATTTGACACCAGAAGGAAAAGCACAACTTGAAGAAAAATTGAATTATTTTAAAACTGTGAAAAGACCAGAAGTTGTAAAGCGTATCGGCATTGCAAGAGAATATGGCGACCTTTCAGAAAATTCTGAATATGATGCAGCCAAAGACGAACAGGCTCAGGTGGAAGCTGAAATCGCTGAAATGGAAGAAATTTTGTTGAACGCCGAAGTTATCGACAAGAAAAAAATCAACTGCGACCAAGTGAATGTAGGTTGCAAAGTCAAACTTTATGACGAAGATTTTGATGAAGAAGTGGAATATCGCATCACTGGCTCTTCTGAAAGCGACCCAAGAAATGGCGTCATCAGCAACTTTTCTCCAGTCGGAAAAGCGCTCATTGGTCACAAAGTGGGCGACACTGTCAATGTCAGAACTCCTGGCGGCGAAGTGGTTTACAAAGTTATTTCAATCAATGTTTGATTGAGTTTTTCGTTGAAAAAAGAAAATTTTTATTGGAAAGATTTGCATTTTCAGTGATTATGTGTTAAACTTATCTTAGCTTTAATTTTGCCTTTGAAAAGGATTTTTTATGACGTTTGTAAATTCATTGAAATTGTTTGGTTCAAATTGGGTTAAAGTTCTCAAATTCTTTCTGTTTTATGTGGTGATTTGGGGGCTTTGTTTTGCTTTGTTTTTGCCGACTTTTTTTGAATTTCAAGACCTTATCGTTTCGCTTTTTCATCCAACAGCCATAAACTCTTTCACAGGCGTTTTCTATGGCTCGCTTGGCGGAAACTTGCACAACCTTTTCAATTCGGTTTTGAATGTTTGCATAACTGCTTTTCAAACAAATTTGGGACTTGCCATCTATGGGCTTGTTGTGATGTTTGTTTTTTTGCCGTTTCTTTTGAACATCGGAAAATATACCTTGCAAGAAATGCTTTATTATTACATGAATTCAAAAAGCAAGGTGGGATTTTTTAGCGCTCTTGTCAAGAGCCTTAAAAAATCTCTGTCTTTTGCCATTTGCAAAACGCTTTTCAACATTTTGTTTTTGGCAATTGTGTTGAGCGCGCTTTACGGCTTGTCTCTGGTGACCGATGCAAACTTTGTGACTTATGGCTTGCCTTGGGTTGTTTTCGTGGTTTTGGTGCTTTTATATTCACTCAATTTGCTTTGCGTTCTCGGCTGGGCACCAGCGATGATTGTGTTCGATTGCAATGTTTTCAAGGCTTTCAGAAAAGGCATAAAAGCTGTCAAACGTCATTTTTGGGCGACGGTTGCCACATCTGCTTTGGCGTTTGCGCTGTTCTGGGCAATTGTGCTTGTTTTGGGCGTTATAACTTTGGCTGTTCTTGTGCCAATCATGACCGCATTTTTGTGCATCTACAACATGGTTGTGTTTTTCACAAGCCAAGGCATGAGATTTTATGTCAATGAAACAAACATTTTGACACCAAAAAAACTTGAAGAAGTTGACAACATAAACAAAACAGCTTACATTTTGTAATCTTTTTGTTTTTTACATAACAGACAATTTTTTGTCGGCGTTTTCGCTCACGCCACGAAAACTTTGTGTTTTGTTTGTTGCAAATGCATTTTGCGTTTGTATTGATTTTATTTAGAAGGAGAATTTTATGAACAACAAATTGAAAATCACCTTTCTTGGCGGTGTGGGTGAAATTGGAAAAAATATGACCGCTTTTGAATATAACAACGAAATCATCGTTGTTGACGCAGGAATGACCTTCCCGGGCGACGACTTGCCAGGGATTGATGTTGTTATTCCTGATTTCACATATCTTATAAACAATCGTGACAAAGTCAAGGCTATCATCTTGACACACGGTCACGAGGATCACATTGGAGCACTTCCATTTGTTTTGTCAGAAATCAAAGCTCCAATCTATGGCACAAAATTGACTTTGGCTTTGGTCGAAAACAAGATGAAAGAACATCCAAAGGTTGCTTACAAAGCCATCACGGTAAAGCCGAAAAATGTGCTGAAAATTGGCTCATTTTCGGTGGAATTTATCAAGGTTTCGCACTCGATTGCTGGGTCGCTTGCACTTTGCATTTCAACGCCAGCAGGAAACGTTGTGCATACGGGCGACTTTAAAATCGATTTCGAACCAATTGACGGCGTAATGACCGATCTTCAAAGATTTGGTGAGCTCGGCAAAAAGGGCGTAAACCTTTTGCTTTGCGAAAGCACAAATGTTTGCAGACCGGGCTATTCTATGAGCGAAAAAAGCGTCGGAAGAGCGCTTGAAGAAATCTTCAAATCACATCCAGACAACAGAATTTTTGTGGCAACTTTTGCTTCAAACATTCACAGGCTTCAACAGATTTTGAATTTGGCTGAAAAATATGGCAGAAAAGTTGCTTTTACGGGCAGGAGCATGATAAACATCATTGATGTCGGCATGAAAATTGGCGAAATTACTTTCAATCGTGACATTTTGGTCGACATTGACAAAATTGACAAATATGCCGACAAAGAACTTCTTATTGTCACAACAGGAAGCCAAGGCGAACCACTCAGTGCGTTGACAAGAATGGCTGCTGGCGACTTTAAGCAAATCAAGATTGGCGAAAACGACTTGATTGTCTTTTCTTCTTCGCCAATTCCTGGAAATGAAAAGAGTGTTTATAATGTTATCAATTCACTTTTCCAAAAAGGCGCCGATGTCATCTATGACGAGCTGGAACAAGTGCATGCTTCTGGGCACGCTTGCCAAGAAGAAATCAAAACAATTCATGCGCTTGTGAAACCAAAGTTTTTCATGCCTATTCACGGTGAGTTTCGTCACTTGAGAATGCACAAACAGCTTGCCATGAGCCTTGGCATGGAAGAACGCAACATCATTTTGCCAACCATTGGTGCGCAAATTGAAATGACGCCAAATTCACTTAAGAAAACGGGCTTTGTGATTGCCGGTCAGCGTTTGATTGACGGTTATGGCATTGGAGACATGGACAGCAACGTTTTGAGAGAAAGAAAACAACTCTCTGAAGACGGCATTTGCGTTGTCGTTATGACCATAAACAACATTTCTGGCGAAGTTGTGGCCGACCCATTTATCATCACGAGAGGTGTGGTTTATCAAGACGAAGCCGAAGCTTTTGTTCAAGATACGAAAAACATGATTATTGCCTCTTTGAAAGAACAAGACCTGCGCGGTTGCGACCCAACGGTTATCAAAAACACAATCAGAAGAAATGTTTCCAACTTTATTTACAGAAGAACAAAGCGTCGTCCAATGATTTTGACGATTGTTCTGTTGGATTAGCGTCATGATTGAAAAACAAGCTCTAAAAGGCTTTGAAAGCCATGATTATCGACCTTTTGTCAGAGAAAAAACCGAAAAACTTTTGTTGGAATGTTTGAAGAAGTCAAAACCAAAGCGAATTTTGGAAATTGGCACTTTTTTGGGCTATTCGGCGCTTTTGATGCACGAAAATTGCCCTGAAGCAGAGATTGTTTCAGTGGAAAAAGACCGACAAAATTTTGAGGACGCAACTGAAAATCTGAAGTCGACTTCAATAAAGCTTATAAATGACGACGCCATGAACTTTTTGCAAAATTATCGCGGAGAAAAATTTGATTTTATCTTTTTGGACGGTCCAAAGGGGCAATATTTCAAATATTTCCCACTTCTGAAAGACATTCTTGCTGAAAATGGAACCTTGTTTTCAGATGACATTTTTTATTATGGCTTGGTCGAGCAACAAGGCAAAATTGACCACAAACATCGAAGCATCGTCAACAATTTGCGAAAATATATTGAGCTGCTTTCGAACGACAGCGACTTTGAAACCACTTTTTTTCATATTGATGACGGTGTCAGTGTCAGCATAAAGAAAAATGCAAGCAAAAATTAGGCTTGCTTTTTGTTTTCTTTGTTTTTTCTTGAAATATTTGTATTATTTGACAAAATCTGCTAAAATAAAACTATGGATTTCGAGATTAAACTTATTGAATTTTTGCAAGCAGGAAGAAGCCCGTTTTTTGACATGAGCTTTCAAGTTATTTCGCTTGTGGGCAGTTTTGTTGGGGTGATAGCTCTGTCCATCTTCTTTCTTCTTTTTAAGTGGAAGTTGTGTTTTTGGTATCTGTTCAGCTATGGCTTTGTCTATTTGACCGTCAGCATCATGAAAGCAACAATTCAAAGGGTGCGACCGTTTAATTTGACTGACACTATCGCAAACATAGGCGACACAGTGACTGGTTTTAGTTTCCCAAGTGGGCATGCCGCTTGTGCGACTGCAATCGCAATTTTTATGGCATATTTTTTGTGGCAAATTTATAAGAAAAAATCAATGCGAATTTGCATTGTCATTGCCTGCACGCTCTATGTTGGGTTGGTTTGCCTTTCAAGAATGTATCTTGGTAAACATTTCTTGACAGATGTGCTTGCTGGGGTGGCAATTTCAGCGGCTATTTGTGTGATTGGGCTGCTTTTGATGAGAGCTGTTCAGAAAAAGAAGGAAGTGAAAAATGAGAATTAAAATGGAAATTTGCAATTTAAATCAAACAAGAGAGCTGGCAAAAGCCTTTTCAAAAATTTTGGTTCCGCCAATGATAGTGCTTTTGAAAGGTGACCTTGGAAGTGGCAAAACAACTTTTGTTAAAGACGTCGTCGCGGCACTTGGCAGCAAAGATTTGGTCACAAGTCCGACTTTTACGCTTATGAACACCTATAATGCGGCTTTTCCAATCTATCATTTTGATATGTATCGCCTTTCTTCAGCGGAAGAAGCCAAGGCGGTCGGCTTTGAAGAATATTTTGACAAACAAAGGCTTGACGGTGTGTGTTTTGTTGAATGGCCAGAAAATGTTGCAGGGCTTATCAAACAATTTGACTATGAAATTGAAATCACAAAGCGTGGAGAAAGGTTGAGAACGGTTTTGATAAAGGAGAACAGTCATGCTGGCAATTAACACCGCTTTTTTGACGGCAAATTTGGCTTTGGAAAGCTCAAGAGGAGTTTTCACAAAGACGCTTGACGCCAAAAGCAAACACAGTGAAAACGTTTTGAAGAACATCGACGAACTTTGCAAAGAAGCAAACATTGACATTTTGGATGTCGACACGGTTGCGGTCGTCACAGGGCCAGGGTCTTTCACAGGGTTGAGAATTGGTGTGGCAATCGCAAAAGCGCTTGGCTGCGTAAACAAAAATCTCAAGTTTGTTTCTGTGTCATCTTTGGAACTTATGGCATATATTGTGGCTAAAAACCGACTAAACCAAGGGCAAGATTTTGTTTGCGTTTTGAATGCGCTGTCAAATTTTTATTTTGTTGGATATTTTGACAAAAATGGAACAAAATTGAAAAGTGAGACTATGGTTGAAAAAGAAATTTATGACCAAATAACAGTGCAAAAGTTTGGCTTGGCTGGCGACTTGGAAGGTTTGCAAACTGTGGAAATCTCGAGCTTGGATTTGCTGAAATTTGCCAAAACAAAGCACGAATTTGTTTCAGAAAAAGAGCTTTTGCCGCTTTATTTGCGACCTTCACAGGCAGAAAGTGATTTGCTTTTAAAAAACACGAAAAAAGATACTAAAAACAGTTGACTTTAAATATAAATGTTTGTAGAATAACGAAAAGAAAAGGAGTTTTTTATGAGAAAACCAGTTTATATAAGATGTCCGAGATGTGAACTTAATTATATAGAAAAAAAAGACAAACTTTGCAGTGTTTGCAAGGCAGAACTTTCTGCAAAGAAAGACGAATTTATCGGAGATTTGGATTTGGAACTTTGTCCGATTTGCAAGACGAATTATATTCAACCAGATGAAATTATGTGTGCCAACTGTTTGAAAGAACACCAAAGCGAAGGCGAAGACTCCGGCAACGATTGGGAAGATTATCTCAATCGCGACGAAGACGAAGTTGTTTATGACGACGAAGAGACAGGCGACATGGCGTCAGTGACCGATTTGGACGACGACGTTATTGACGACGACATCGACACATCAATTGGCTTTGATGACAGACTGGATGATGGTTTGGACGATTTGGATGACGACCTTGACGGCGACTTAGACGACGATGATGACCTTGATTTTGATGATGACGACGAAGACGACGATGACGATGATGAAGAAGATTCTGACGACGATGATGATGACGATGACGACGATGATTTTTAAAAAGAGAGCAAAAATGCTCTTTTTTTATGTCACAAGATAGTAAAACAAAAAAGCGACTGAAAATTCAGTCGCTTTTTTTATTTTTTGTTTTCTCTGTCAGAATTTTGTTTGCTCTTTTCTTTGTTCAGTTTTTTGGAAGCTTTGTAAAGTTCTTTTTGTTTCATTTCTTCTTGAGCAAACAGTTTTCTTTCCAAGTTCAACAGATATTCAGGCGAGTTCATTTGTTCGATTTGTTTGTTCAAACTGTCAATTCGCTCGGCGATAACAGTTCTCTTTTGAGCAAAGTGTTTAAATTCTTTGTCGGTCGTCTTTGAAACTTCGCCTTTGTCTTGTTTTCTCAAATCAACAACTTTTTGTTTGTGTTCTTGCTCGAGATTTTCAAGTTCTTTTTCAAATTTGCTGATTGTTTCTTTAACTTCAGCAATGTCAGCTTCTTTTTGTTGTTTAGCTTTGAGTTTGATTGCGTCGATGTGAAGGCTTGATTTTCTGTCGTAAGTTTCCAATCTCTTTCTTTCAATTTTCTTGATTTTAACTTTTCGCATTGCCCATCCAATCACGGCGATGACAATTGCAAGCCCAGTGATTAAAGTTGGAATCCAAAGCCAGTTGAAATCTTGTGTGTTTTCATCGTCGGTCGACTCGTCAGTTGTTGTGTCGTCGTCGGTCGTGTCGTCATCAGTTCCGTTTTCAGACTCTGCAACAAACACTTTATCTTCGTTCAAGTCATAATTTCTGCCAGTAAAGGTTTCATTTGCGGCATCAAAAGCTTCTTGACCATCTTCTTCAGAAAATTCTGTAAGCTCGACATCATAAATCACAACCGAGCCAGAGGTTTCAATGCTGTCACACACAAGCCCAAAATGAAGTTTTGCTGATGCATCTTCGGTAGGGTGGAAATAAAGTGTGTAAGTTTCATATTGGTCATTTGAAACGATGCCTGTTGCATAGTCAAAGCCCGTTAAGCCAACCACAGCACCATAAGAATAAGTTTTGTCACTGTCAAGTTCAACTCCGTCGTTGGTGTAGTTGAAGTTTGTTTTGACTTTGAAGGTGAGTTGATAATAGTTGTTTGCTGTCAAATCCAGATAGAAGTTTGAGTCGATGTTGTAAGAGCCAACGCCAGTGCTTGTCATAAAGAAGACTTTTTTGCTTTCTTCATTTTCGTCTTCTTTTTCAATGTAGAAGCCTTTGTTGTCATCACTTATCGGCTTAAATTTGTCGCTCAAGACAATTCCGCCGTCGACAATAACTCCATTGTTTGCGCTGACAACACTTCCAGTGTAAGCAGGGGTGTAAGACTCGTTCAAATCGTCTGTGATGACGTTAACTGGCAAGTTGAGATAGTTGTCAGTCATGTCAACAACACCAAAAGTTGTGTAGTTGTTGTCTTCAACATTTGCCTTTTCTTCATAGACAGAGCTTTCCACGGTTGTGAGAGTGAAGTTGTCCAAATATGCCACACCTTCGGTCGTTTCTTCAGAAGTTCCGAAATCAATTTCAAGATAAACGGTGTTTTCTCCAGCCAAAGTTCTCAAATAGATTTCATAGGTTTGCCATCTTCCGTTTGTGACAAGTTCGGCGCTTTCAAAAAGTTTGAAACCATCTTCGCCATAAAGTGTCACTTTGATTGCGCCAACGTCGTTTATGCCAAGAGTCTTATAGTTGAACGAAATTTTGCTTGTTGAGCTGGCTGTCAGGGTGATGTTGTCGCTCTTTGCTTTTTGCCAAGTTTTGTTGACATTGCCAAGCATCAAAACGTTGTCTGGCATGCTGGTGTTGTTTTCGCTGTTTCTTGGGTTTCCGTAAAGGTATGCCCAAAGATATGGATTTTCTCTGTCTTCAAGAGTTTCAGCGTATTGCTCATACAACTGGCGATAGCTTGCATATTGACTTGCTTCGGTGTTTATAACTCCACCAAAAGACAAGCCGTTTCCGCTGGTCAAAGTCCAGTTTTGAGGAGCATAAGGTCTGTTGAGAGTTTCGTCGATTGTCACATTGTTGAAGTTTCCGTTTGCAATTGATTGAGTGCCAGATTTTGCGTCGAGTTCAACTTTGTTTGTGGCTGCGTCATAGTCAGTTGTTGTGGCTTTTTCAACCTTTATATCATCAAAAAGCACGCAACCTGTGGCATTTTCTTCAGAACTTCCAAGACCCAAAGAGATGTTCACTGAAGAATTGTAATGCACTCCGCCTTTAATGTAAAATTCAATTGTGCCATAGCTGTTTGTGAAGTTGTCTGTGCCGTTTGAAGAAACTGCACTGCTTGAAGTTTCTTCTGTCAAAGTGTATTCATTTTCGGCGAGCTTGTAGGCGGCGTAGATGTTGTCATTTTCTTCAACAAACATATAAACGCTGCCTGAAGAAAGTTCTGAAATTTTGTAATATGCCGTCACTTTGTAGATTTCGTTTGAATTTATGTCGATGTCATTTGACTTAACCTTAACAAAATTGCCATCAGCCCAGAGTGCCAAAATGTGGTTGTTTGGAGTGATTGTCACTTGGTCAAGGTCGTCGAGTTCCACTTCGCAAGACAGGTTTGAGCCGACATAGTTATAGCCAGTCACGCTTTTGAAATATTGTGGAGCGTTGACATTGAAAACTTGTGCATTTCCGCTTCCGCTCTTTGTCCAATTTTTGAGTGAAGAAAGTTCGTCATTGAAAGCGCCTTCTTCAAAGTCAAAGTTGTGAGAAGAAAAGTCAAGTTCGGTGTTTGATCTAAGGTCAAGCAGCATTGAGCAGTCGATTGTGTCAACAGAAGAACCGCTTTCGCTTGTCCCTTCTTGTGTATAGTTTCTGCCATAATAGTTTTGATAAGTTTTCCAAAAAGTGTTTTCGCTATATTTATAAACATGGCAATCATCAAAGAAAACAACGCCGCTGCTTTCTTGACCTTTCATGGAGCCAAGCCACAAATCGAGTGTGACGGTTTGTTCTTCACTTCCTGTGGCAACAAAGAAATAGAAAGTCACCCATTCTTTTGAATTTACTCTGACATATTCAGCTTTAACGTCGTTTCCGTCGGCGTCTTTAAGCCCTGAAAGATAAACAGAGCCAAAAACATAGTCATTTAAAGAAGTGTATTCTGTTTTTGTGGTGTAATATGGAATTTGTTTTTCTGCGCTGAGCAAATATCTTTGATTGCTGTCTTCATTTGTGTATTCAATGTCGCAGGTGTAAAGCACAGCGCCAGATCTGATGTTGTATTGTGTTTCTTCATTGACTGAAACTTCTTCAACAAAAGATTTGTCAACATAAACAGGCTTTTCGCCGGTTCCGTCGTTATACATAAATCCGACATAAAGTGGAGTTGTTTCTTCAGCTGTGTCACTTTCTTCGCTTTCGTCTGTGTCAGCAGTTTCTTCATAGAAAAATTCGACATTTTCGAGGTCGCTTTGAAGTGTTGTGCCTTCTTCGGTCAGCGCTTTGCGAAGATAATATGTTCTGCTGTTGTAAGAGAAGCTTATATAAGTTTCATCGTCAAGATTTCCAAAATTTGCCGCTTCAAAAGTCGATTTTGCAATGTGAGTGTCTTGTGTGATTTTTCCAAATTCTTCATAAGTTGTGTAAGAGTCATAGTTTGTGTCACTTTTAAATGAAACTTGGAAAGAATAATAAGAATTTGGGTCAAGTGTGATGGAACTTGATTTATATCCTTGTCTTGCTGTGTCATATTGCTCAGAATTTGCAGTTTTTGAGTTTATCATCAAGATGTGTTTGTCGACAGCTTTTGCAAGTGGGTTGTTTGAAAGGCGATAGGTGCCAGTCATATAGTTTTGGAAAGTGTTTCCAACGTTGATGATGCCTGCGGTTGTTTTTCTGTCAGTCACTTGACCTGTCCAACCTGAAAGGCTGGTGCTTATGGAATAAGTCGAAGTGCTGGAATTGAAGTTGTTGTTTGACAATGTCACTTCTTCCAGATAGCCAGAATAATAATTTGCTGTCGTTGTTGTGTCATCTGCACGCGCAACAGACAAATCGGTCATTGTGTAAA
Source organism: uncultured Christensenella sp. (assembly GCA_905207515.1). Classification (GTDB taxonomy): domain Bacteria; phylum Bacillota; class Clostridia; order Christensenellales; family UBA1242; genus Caccovivens. The sequence continues at coordinate 12,185 of CAJLLK010000014.1, forward strand.
CCATTCCACTTGCAGACAATGGCAACACCAATGCGAAGATAAACATAAGAATTTTGCTTTTGAGTTGTTTCAATTTTTTCATACTACACCTTTTACTTATAAGTCTAACTGACATATTATAATACATTTATTTTAAATAATCAAATATTTTTTTTAAATTTATAAACAATAATTCTATGAAATCGAAAAACAACAAATCTAAAACACAAAAAAATGATGCTCTTTCTGCCAAATCAAAGTTTCTTTTGTGCATTTGTGGAGCAATCATTGGTTTTATCAATGGGTTTTTCGGCGGTGGCGGGGGAATGATTTGCGTTCCCTTATTAGAAAAGGTGCTTCATTTGCCAAATAAATATTCACATGCGACAGCAATCGTGATAATTTTCCCAATTTCTTTCATCAGCACGGTGATTTATCTTTTGAGCGGAAATCTTGAAACGGTTTCGTTTTTGACCATTGGAACGGGCGTTTTGCTTGGCGGAATTGTCGGCTCATTTGCACTCAAATTTTTGCCAGCAAAAATCATTCGCATAATTTTTGTTTTTGTCATGCTCGCCGGCGGAATAAGGTTGTTGATTTAAGAGATCCTTCGACACAGCTTGTCGAGAAATCTCAACCACTCACATTGTCATGTTGAGCCGTCGCCGAGATTCTTCGACGCAGCCTGGCGGCTGGCTCTGAATGACAACGGCGACTTCTTCTTGTTATTTCGACCGAAGCGTCAGCGAAGTGGAGAAATCTCATTTAAACTATTCTTGTTCTGGGCAGATTAGATTTAATAAATATAAAATCAAATCAATAGACCTTAATCTTAAGCTTTCATAAATTTCAATTTCTAAATCCAACAATTTGCTATGTTGTTGTCTATCCAGCATTTTTGTAAGATTTTCTAAAACAGAGCCATAATTTTCTGAAAAAATTTCTTTATTGTTGTTGATGTAAGTTTGATAAATTATTTCCGCAATTATTTTCATTTTTTTCTCCTTTGTAGGCATTTTAATATTAAAAATAAAAAAAATCATGACCTATGACAAAATGCCATAGAATAAATTCAGCTCAAAGTCTCAAAATAAGTCTATGATTTATTTTTTCTATATCTTGGCGGGGTTTGTTTCGGGCATTTTCGGCGGTCTTGGCATGGGCGGCGGAACACTTCTTATCCCAATTTTGACCATCTTTTTGGGCTTTGACCAAAAACTTTCGCAAGGCATAAATTTGATGAGTTTTTTGGTTATGGCAATCTTTTCCATTTACATTCACTATCGAAACGGCTACATCGTGACCAAAAACATTTTTTGGATAATTTTGTTTGGAGTTATCTTTTCGGTGGCGGGTGCAATTTTGATGTCTTTCTTGCCATCCAAAATTTTGAAAATGGTTTTTGGCGGCTTTTTGTGTGTCTTGGCTGTTGTGGAATTTGTAAAAGTATTAAAAAAATAGTGGACAAATCTCCATTTTTGTGATATATTTGTTATGAATTTAACGAGAGGTGAAACTATGGTAGACAAAAACAAATGTATCGGATGTGGAACATGTGTTTCTATATGTCCTGTGGGCGCGATTTCGTTTGACAAAACCGGAAAAGCAGAAATTGACAAAACAAAATGCATTCATTGCGGTGCTTGCCAAGCAAGTTGCCCAGTGGAAGCCATTGATCTTGACAAATAATTTTTCATAGGAGAAAAAAGATGGAAAACATTGCGTTTATAGAACTCAACGAGAGAAAAACAAGACTTTTGATTGTTCAAAGTCGAAACGGAAGATATCGAATTTTGGAAGAAGTTGAAAATTATTATGATTTGACAAACGACATCATCAAAGATTGTTTGTTCAGCCCAAAATCTAAATCTGACATTTTGAAAACGCTAAAAATATATCGCTTTACGATCGCCACTTTCAATGTCAACAAAATGATTGCAACGGCTTCAAACATCATTGTCAAGGCAAGAAACTATCGCGGGCTTTTGGACGAAATTTACACCAACACTGGCATGAATTTTCTGTTGGAAAACCCAGAAGAAACGGTCAAAAACACCTATCTCTCTTGCATGGCAAAGATTGACGCTTCGAAAGGTTACATCATAAACATCGACTCTTACAACACCTATATTTTGAAGTTTAATCGCAGAAATGTCATCGAATATAACACCATTCCTTATGGCTACAGCAATTTGACCGCGCTCAACTTGCCTTTGGATGAAATGACCGCACTTGTCAAAAAAGAACTCAAAAAATGTTCGCTTGTCAAGGGTTTTGAAGAAGATGTTGTGCTTGGATGCGGTTCGAGTTTTATTGATGTGGCAAGAATTGCCAAAAAATTGACGAGATATCCTGTTGATATCGACAACAACTATGAACTTTCTTCTGAAGCGTTGAACAAAGTTGTTGAATTTGCCAAAGATTTGGACACACAAAAGGTCAAAAAAATCAAAGGTCTTGGTCCAGAAGGAGCTGAAAATATCAGCGGCGGCTTGGCAATCATCAATGCCTTTTATGACACGATGAAACTTTCTCAAACAGTTGTGACCACGGCAAATCCACTTGAAGGGATTGTTCTTTCAAATTTGGTGGGCACGGCAAATGAAAAATACACCGATTTGTTGCAGAACAGCCTTGACAGTTATTACGAATTTAAAAAAGAAGGCTTGGCAATAAACAGTCAAGTCTATGAAATGGCAATTTTGCTTTTCAAACAACTCAAAGTTGTTCACAAACTGCCAAGAATTTATATGAAATCGCTGAAAATTGCCGCTTATATGTATGATTGTGGAAAATTTATCAATTTTGAAAACAATCAAAAACACGCTTTCTATGCCATTTTAAATTCCAACATCGCCGGTGCGTCTCAAAAAGAAATTTTGATTGCGGCTTTTGCTTGTTCTTGTCAAAATTTGGACAACTTCAATCTGCCAGAAATCATGAAATATAAAGAATTACTTTCGGATGAAGACGTGGATGCAATCAGAAAACTTGGCGTTTTGGTCAACTTGGCTGTCAACTTGAACGCTTCAAGAAAAAATGTTATTAATGATGTCATCTGTGACATTTTGGGCGACAGCATCATAATGAAAACGGTGGTGACTTCTGACCCATCCTTTGAAATTATGCAAAGCATGAAAGTTTCTGAAGATTTTAGGAAAATTTTTAAGAAAAGTTTGCAAATTATTTAATAAAGGGAGAAAATGAAAAAAAATAGCGCAAAAACACTTTGGTATATTTTGTTTGCTGTTATAGCAGTGGCATTATGCTATTTGTTTGTTGTTGTCTATTTTTTTTATATCTCGCCTTACAGCATCTCTTCAAAAACAACCGTTTGGCCATTTCTGTCCGACATGGCAGTTGGAGAACTTTGCCTTGACGCCACCGTGGAAATTGATTTCACTGTTGTTGAAGAAGACAATTTCAACGAAAAAGTTGAACACAAAATTGTCGGCGTCAACGTCAGAAAAGATGGTTTTGTGGTTGCGCCTTATTCAGATTTGAGAAACGCCGACCCAGACAGCCCAATCAGGATTTATGCCAATTCGGGCGAAATTTTTGAAGGCGTTGTGCTTTATGGCGACATGAACTATAATCTTGCCATTTTGAAGTGTGAAAGTTTGAACGAAAATGGTTTGGTCGCACTTCCTTATGTTGAAATTGCAGACGTTTCAAACAAAGTTTATTTCGACTCGCGCGTGATTATGGTCGGCTCTCCAGTTGGGAGTGGAGAAGTTGTGATAAACGATGTGACTGACCACAATTTGGTGTGTGGCATCGAAACAGAAATTGACGGAAACTTTGCTGTTGACTATGTTTTGGAATATTGTTTCACCACAAGAGTTGGAGTGAACGACACTCTTGAAACCGCCGCAGTTTTCAATGACGACGGTCAGCTTATGGGCTTTGTTGACGATGTTTATCAAGGCGAAAAGGTCGTCATGGCGGCAGAAGGAGCGGAAAATTTTTTGAGTGATGTGGTTTCGAGCTATCAAAACGGTCAAATATATCAAAACAACTTGGTTTCGGCGTTTGTGGGGTTTGATTATCTCGATGTTTTGTGTTTTATGGACGAGTCTAGCCTGAACTCTGACGAAACTTTGTTTTATTTCAATGAACAGTGGCAAAGTTACACGACAGACATCTATTATTTTGCCAACAATTCTGACAGCGGCTTTTATCTGTTTGAAGATTTTGATTACAACGGAAATTTCATTGCGGCGGGGAATGTTGTGACAGCTTTGAGCTTCAATTCTAGGTCTCATAGCATTGACAGCCGAGTTGACATGTTTGATTTGGTTTACGAGCTCAAAGCGGGCGACAGCGTGACGGTTTATTTTCAAAGTGTGGAAGATTTGGGCGATTTAAATCAAAAAATCACTTTCACTGTTTAGGAGGGAAAATGAAAAAATATAAATTTGCCATTGAAATGGGTGGCGGCTACACTTGTATTTATGTGAAAGGCGAAGGGCTCGCGCTGAAAGAGCCAACGCTGATTGCCGCTGAACCGACAGAAGAAGGCTATAAAGTGATTGCTCTTGGCATGGACGCAAAAAAATTGGTCGGAAAAACCAAGGAAAGCGTGGAAATTTTCACTCCAAGCGTTTTTGGCGACCACTCAAACTATGAATATTCAGTCATTTTGCTGAAATATTTTCTTGAAAAAGTTGGCTTTCATCCTTATGAAGACAATGTTTTGTTTATTGTTCCATGCGGCTTGACAGCCAAAGAAAAAGAAAACATCTTCAAAGTTTGCGAAGGAGCAAATCTCGGGCAAGTCGAACTTGTTCCGTCTGTTTTGTGCTCTTGTGTCGGGCAGGGGAGAAGCATTGACACTTCAAAAGTGAACATGGTGGTTGATATCGGCGGAACAGCAACAGAAATCGCAGTGATAAACATGTCAAGCATCTTGAAAGGTGCCACTTTGGGCATCGGCGGAAAGAGCATTGATGCCGCAATCGTAAACTTTTTGGCTTACACTCAAGGGCTTGTGATTGGGCTTCCGACGGCAGAAATGCTCAAAAACGAAGTCGGCAGTCTTTACACAAACGACACGCTCAACATGGAAATAACAGGCATGGACGCACAGACGAAAACTCCAAAAACGGTTGTCATTTTGTCAGGAGATTTGCGCAGAGCGATTGAGCCGTTTTACAGTGAGATTGTTCGCGCGATTGACACCACAATAAACGCTTTGCCACCAGAAATTGTGGCTGACATCATAAACAACAAAATTTTGTTGGTGGGCGGATGTGCAAAAATGCAAGGCTTGGATGCTTATTTGCAAAAACATTTGAATTATCCATTTGAAATCAGCGAAGATGTCGACAATGTGACAATTTTGGGTGCAGGCAAACTCTTGTCTGACACTCAACTTCTCGAAAGCATTCTGGAGAAACTGTGATGGAAACGATTTGTTTGATATGTAAGGAAGTTTGAAAGACTTCCTTTTTTGTTTTGACAACAAAAGACATTTTTCGAAAAAGTAGGCATGTTTCTTGCTTGTCAGTGCGGTTTTGCAGTGGTTATAATAGTGTCAGGAGCGTTTTTATGGCAAGAAAAATTGTTGTCACAAGTGGCAAGGGCGGTGTCGGAAAAACAACAGTTTGTGCAAATCTGGGAGTTTATCTTTCTCGGCTGGGTTTTCGCGTTGTGCTTCTGGATGTGGACATCGGCTTGAACAATTTGGATGTTATCATGGGACTGGAAAGACAGATCATTTTCGACATCACCGATGTTGTTTCAGGAAAATGTCGAGTTAGGCAAGCGCTTGTGCAAGACCAAAATTATCCAAGCCTCTATCTTTTGCCGTCGTCACACACATATTCTTCCAGCAAAATCACCGGCGAACACATAAAAAACATCATCGACATAATTGACCATTCTTTTGATTACATTCTTATCGACTGCCCAGCGGGTGTGGAAAATGGATTTCATCGTGCCGTTTATCCAGCAAATGAAGCGCTGATTGTTGTCACTCCGCATCTTTCCAGCATTCGAGATGCCGACAAAGTTGTTGGGCTTTTGAGTGAATATAACATCGAACGCAAGGGATTGATTATCAATCGAATGCGTGGAGATTTGTTGCTTTCGGGCGAGATGATGAACATTGAAAGCATTGTCAAGGCAATGGGAATTCCACTTCTAGGGGTCATCCCTGAAGATGACGCTGTGTCAAAAATGTCCAGTGATGGACGAATTATGCTTGACTGCGAAAGCGCGCGAGCTTTCACGCTGCTGGCGGAAAACATTCATGACGGAAGCAAAAAAATTTTTGATTGCACTTACAAATATCGTGGGCTTTGGGGTTATTTCAAGCGCAACATCAAAAAGCACGTTTAGGAGATTTTATGCAAAGAATAGACGAACTTCTTATCAAAGACAAATTCACAAATTTGGAGCAAGTTTCTGAAATTTTGAAGAGCGAAATAACTCCAATTGCACGCAATTTTTTTCTTCTTGCCGACGATTTGGTGGTGAGATATAAAAGAGACGGAAACAATTTTGTTTTTAATGTCGAAATTCAAGCAAGCCGAATAAAACCTTTTGGAAATAAATTGTTTTAAAATATTTATTTGTTCGAAAAATAAGGCTAGAAAAATATTTTAAAAATTATTTAAAAATGTGCAATAAAATAAAAAATACTCAATTTTTCGAGTATTTTTTATTAATTTTTATTAATTTTTTTTGAATTTAAACAAAATAAACCATGCCGTAACAATTTGGACCAGCGTGCGTTCCGACAACGCAACCGATTTCGTGAATTTGCGTTGTTTCCGGGTCGATGCCGAGCTTGCTTGCATATTTTTCGATAAAGTTTTTTATGATTGTTTCATTTGCAGAGTGACCAAAATAAATTGGATAATTTCTGTCGCGTTTGTTTGCACATTCAACCATATATTCGTTTGCTTTCTCACCAATTTTCTTGGCACAGTTTGTCACTTTTCCGCCGTCAAGGCTGATGATAGGTTTGATGTTCAAAACCGATGCGGCAAAATAACTTGTTGCAGAAAGTCTTCCGCCTTGTCTGAGATATTTCAAATCGCCAATGACAGCAACCAATCTTACATGCGACTTCAGTCTTTCAAGTTCGGTGATTGCGTCTTGCGGGGAGATGTCTTTGTGCGCTTTCAAAAATTTTACAAACTCCATGATAAGTGCGCCTTCAGCAAAGGTTGTCACTCTGGAGTCGCATACATAAACATTTTTCATGCCCAAGTTTTCAACTGCATTTTTGGCTTGAGAGATTGTTCCAGCAAGGTCGGAAGAAATGACGATTGTGAAAACAAACCAATCTTCTTTGTTCACGTAAGGCTCAAAGGCGGTTTCAAATTTATATTGATTTGGCTGGCTGGTCTTTGGAATGACGCCAGTTTTGAGTTTTTTGTAAAACTCGTCGTTTGGCAAACCTTCAGGATAGAGCTCGCCATTGAAATTGACTTCAATAGGAAGAATTGTGATGTCGTTTTCTTCCGCAAAAGATTTTGGCATGTCGACTGAGGCTTCAGTCACGATTTTGTAATTCATTTTTTCTCCTATACA
>CAJLLK010000015.1 GCA_905207515.1 uncultured Christensenella sp.
GGAAAATAATTTGAAAAGCATCTTTAAAGATGCTTTTTTTGTTGGTTTGATATTGACAAAACGCGCTCTGTTTGATATATTTAAAATAACAAAAGAAGGTGGTTATGGAAAAATTTGAATTCAACGAACAGTTCTACGCTGACATGGAAAAATATTTTTGCTTGTCGCAGAGCGAAACAGCAGCGCTTTGCAAAAAAAAGTTTCATAGCGATGTTGATTTAAACAAATTTCAGACCATTTTTCAAACTTTGAAACCTTATCTGAAGCCGTTTGTTTCAAGCTCGGATGAAAAACTTAAACACAAGGTCGGTTTGGTGCTTTTGTCCAAACTTGACTACGGTCAAATTGAAGAAAATTCTGACCAACTTCATGCTCGACTTGACAGACTTTTCAATCAAATTTCTTCAAAGGGGATAAATGTCTATAAAACTGTTTATTGCTCGGTTGTTATTGACGGAAACTTGAAGCGCGATGTCAAAAACAACAAAAAATATTATGACCCTTATCGCGATTTCGACAACATCTATAATGCCGTGAAAAGCACATTAAACTTGACCAAAAATGAAACCAACGAAATTTTTGAAAGATGTTCTTCGTTGATTTCAAAAAGCTACAGCAATCTTATTCCAATGGTTTTGGAAACATTGACAAATTTTTACGTTATGGACGGAATGGGTTGTCAATATGCGTTATATCCAAAAGAAGCACAGGAAATTTTGAAAATCAATCCTTCGCTTTTCAACGTTTTGCCGCTGAACATTCAATATGCTTACAACTTTTTGCAAAACAAAATGGCACCAAGGTGGGAAGCTGAAGCGCTCGTCGAAATGCGAAAAAATTCCAACATGGATGTCATTTCATATAAAGTTATTCAAACGAGAAAGTGTTTGAAAAACAATTCCAGCCTGCTGGCTTTAAGCGTCAATTCAATGGTCAAAAAAGAAAAATTTATTTCAGACTTAAATCTTTTGACTGAAAATGATTACAGCGACGAATTTGATAAAATTTTCAATTCTTTGGACGGAATTTCGACAATAAGCCAAATTCCAGAAGAAAAAATCAAAAGAAATGCCTTCAGAAACATAAAAAATCTCGAAAAATATGTTTCAAAAGAAGACGTCAGAGCTTATCTTTCAAAAAATTTGTATATGCTTGGCATGGACTTCAAGTCGTTTGGCACTCTTTTGAGTGAAATAAACCGAAATTGTCCTGAAAACTTTGAAAAGTTTTTGAAATTTGGCAAAACGCTCTTTGCCAGCAACATCGATTTTGATGTGGACAGCATTTTTGAGAAACTGAAAAACGGTGCGGTTATGATTGACATCGACGAGAGCAAGTTTTCGGACAGAGAATGTTTGCAAAAATTTGTGGAAATTTTCTTTGACGGAAATTTGGAAATTTTTGACCACATTGAAAAGTTGATTGCGGCAAAAAAGAAGCGTGATGAAAGCGGAGAAAAGGAGCTTAGAAGGCAGATAAGAAAGCTTGGAAAACGTGTGGAAGATTTGCCTTATCTTTTGAACGTTGAAAATGTTTCGACAAATCGCAAAAAAGACGACATCCTGCAACTTTGCCAGCAAATTGGTTTTGTAAATCAAATGAGATTTATGCTTTGCAACACAGACGACCCATTTTTGGTGCAAAAGAGAGAAAAGCAAAACGGAAAATTGATTGAAAAAGATTTGAACACTCTTCGTGAAACTTTTGAACAACGCAGGTTTAAACTCGGCAAAAAATATTCAAACTTGGACATTCTTTTTGAGCGAACAATGAATTTTTTGAGCGAAACTTTTGACGACAAAGAACCGCTCACTTATCTTTTCAAAAACACAATTTTGGACAAATTTAATGAAACAATGAAAGATTATTTTTCAGAAAAACCACAAACACAACAAATTCAAATTTTCAAAGACAACTTTGGAGAGCCGACCAACATAAAAATTCCAAATCCGACGCTCAAAAACGCTTTGGAAAAACTGAACAAAGAGATAAATCGAATTGACCAATCGTCAAACTTTGAAACTTTGGAATTTAATGCTTAGATTTGTTTGCAAAAAATCTCTTTTTAAGTTATACTTATGATTAGAAAGTCTATAATTTAAAGGAGATACACTATGAACGAAATGGTCGACGAAATTTTTTCAAATTGCAAACAAGATTTGGAAAAAGCATATTTGCACCAACAAAATGAATATCTTGTTATTAGGGCGGGCAGAGCAAATCCACACATCTTGGATAAGGTTATGGTGGAATATTATGGCGTGCCGACACCAATTGTGCAAATGGGCACAGTCACAGTTTCTGAAGCGCGCATTTTAAACATCAATGTTTGGGATGTTTCTCAAATCAAAAATGTTGAAAAGGCGATTTCTCAATCAGACATCGGCATCACTCCAACAAATGATGGAAAGACGATCAGACTTGTTTTTCCGACGCTCACAGAAGAGAGAAGAAAAGAAATTGTCAAACAGGTCAAAAAACTTTGTGAAGAAACAAAAGTTGCCATGAGAAATGTCAGAAGAGATGCGCTTGACATGCTCAAAGATTTGAAAAAAGACGGCGAAATTTCTGAAGATGAATTTGCTGCTGCTGAAAAAGAAGTTCAAAAGCACATTGACAAATATACAGCTTTGGCAGACAAGTTGGAAGAAGAAAAAGAAGAAGAAGTTATGAAGGTGTGACAAAAGAACGATACAAAATTTTAAAGGTTGATATGTTTCAAAAAAGAAAGAAAATCAAAAACACGCCAACGCACATTGCTTTTATCATGGACGGAAACAGGCGTTGGGCAAAACAGCGTGGGCTCAACAAGATGTTGGGTCACAAACAAGGGGCGGCTGCACTCAAAAACATCATCAAAATGCTGACAGAAATTGAAGGTGTGAAATTTGCGTCATTTTTCGCTTTTTCAACTGAAAATTGGAACCGTGACCAAAGAGAAATTGATTATATTTTTGATTTGGCAAAGAATTTGTTGGAAGAAAATGAAGATGATTTTTACGCGCGCAACATAAAACTCAACGCCATGGGCGACACTTCAAAATTTCCAAAAGAATTGCAAGACAAACTTGCCGAAGTGACCGAAAAAACCAAAAACAACACGGGGCTTGTTGTCAACCTTGCCATAAACTATGGTGGTCGCGACGACATTGTGCATTCGGTGAACAAACTGCTCTCGCAGGGCAAAACGACCGTGACTGAAGAAGATATCAACCAAAATCTCTATTCATTTCCAGCTCCAGACATCGACTTTTTGATAAGAACGAGCGGAGAGATGAGAATTTCAAATTTTATGCTATTTCAAATGGCTTACAGCGAGCTTTATTTCACAAAAACCTATTGGCCAGACTTTGGCAGAAAAGAACTTGATAAAGCTATTGAAGAATATTCAAAAAGAAACAGAAGATTTGGAGGAAAATAATGAAAAAACGAATTTTTACATCAATTGCAATTGTGCTGACGCTGGCGCTTTTGTTTGTGCTTAAAATCTATGTCAGCGACTATTTCTTTGACGCTTTCTTTGGCATAATTGCTTGCATTGCTTGCTATGAAATGTCCAAGCTTTTGAGCAAAACGGGGCTTTATAACTATCAACTTTTGGCAATCTTTTTCCCGTCACTGCTTTTGGCAGCCAATTTGATTGGCGTCTTCTATGCAGGCGTTTCTCAAGATGTCTTCTGGGTGCTTTACACAATTTTGATTGACATTGGTCTGATGATTTTGGTGGCGTTGATTGCTTTTATTGTTGGTCTTTGCCGCAGAAAAGCAATGCTTAACGAAATGACCGTTCGAAACATCAAAAACATGTCTTATCGAAAATTTGCTTTCAAAAAAGCTCTGAACACACTTATTGCTTTTGTTTATCCTGCATTTTTGTTTTTGTTCTTCATTTTCTTAAACCATTTCAACGAAATGCCAGTTTCCAAACTTGTTGACATAGATTCAAACGTTTCGGTTTTCATTCTTGTGACCGCAATTGTTATTCCAATGATAACCGACACCTTTGCCATGCTCACGGGTTCGCTGATTGGCGGCAAAAAATTGTGTCCAAAACTCAGCCCAAACAAGACTGTTGCGGGCGCTGTGGGTGGAATTATTTGGTGCGTACTTTTTGGTGCGTGCGTTTATCTGATTTTTGGTTGCATTGAAAGCTTTGCACCGTTTATGGAAATCTTTCCAATTTGGGCTTATCTGATTGTCGTTCTGCTTGGCTCTGTCATCGCTCAATGCGGCGATTTGTTTGAGTCTTTGGTTAAGCGCAGAGCGGGTGTTTCAGACAGTGGAAAGATTTTGCCAGGCCATGGCGGAATGCTCGACCGAATTGACTCTTACATCTATATGGCACCATATATTTTGATTGCTTTTTGGATATTTGCCATTTAAAAAGACAAACTAAAGACCGACACTAAATTAAGGATTTTTATATGATTTTTTGGTATATCGTGCTGGCAATCGTCATCTTGCTGTTCATGGTGCTGGTTCACGAATTTGGTCACTATGTTGCAGGAAAAATTTTGAAATTTAAGATAACCGAGTTTTCTGTTGGCTTTGGTTTTCCTATTTTTTCAAAGACCAACAAAAAGACGGGCGAAAAGTTTTCTTTGAGAGTTTTTCCGCTGGGTGGTTATTGCGCATTTGACGGCGAAGATGATGACAAAGTTTCTGATTCTCCGACCGCTTTCAACAATCAAAAACCTTGGAAAAGAATTATCGTGTTTTTCGCGGGTGTGACTGCAAATTTTTTGACAGCCATAATTTTTTCGTGGATTTTGCTTTGCACAATAGGCTATGATGTGCCACAAATTGTCAGCTACAACCAAGTGAACTATCAAAATCCTTACCAAGTCGGCGATGTGATCAGGCAAATCAACGGCAAAGAAGTCGATTTTGCATTTGGTGTGAATTTTGTCGATGCCGTGAATGAAGAACGTCAAAATGCCATTAAATATTACGAAGAAATTGGCATCGAAAATTTGGATGGCTTGGAAATTGAAGACTATTACACTTTTGAAATGACGGTCGACCGCGACGGAAATCTGGTTGATTTGGAAATCAAAGTCTATCCAAATGTTGAAGTTGACCAAGAGAACAATCAATATATAAACAGCTACATCGGCTTGGAATCTGCAAGCAGCGAAGAGGCTTGCACAAGACCTTATGTCTATGGCGCTTGGGAAGGCTTTTGTCGTTCTTTCGAAATGGCATTTGGCTTTGCTTGGGTGGTGCTCAAGAGCTTGTGGATGCTGATAACTTTCCAAATTCCTATCACTGAAATGGGCGGAACAATCACAACCATCTCGATGATGGCAAATTACGCGTCTCAAAGTCTCAACTATCTTCTGATTTTCATTCCGCTGATTGCTGCAAACCTTGCCGTGTTCAACATTTTGCCTTTCCCAGCGCTCGACGGCTCACATGTGCTGTTCACGGTGATTGAGTGGATAAGAGGCAAACCAATAAATCGAAAAGTGGAAAACATGATACACTTTATCGGAATTTGCATTTTGTTTGCGTTTGTCATTTTGGTGGATATTTTGCATTTTGTTTTGTAAAACGCATTGCTTGACAAATTTTTGTTTGTGTTCTAAAATGAAAACATGAACTTTGAACAAGAATTTTATGCCAATTTTGGCGACAAATATAGCGAACTTCATTTGAAAGAAGTTGTGGTGAAAAAACGTGAAAATCTTTGCACCATAACTTTTTTGTCTCTTTCAACTGCAAAAGACTTGACCGACGAGAATAAGAAAGAAATCACTGATTGGCTCAAGAACAAATTGAACTTGGAAAAACTGACTTTGAAAGTCAAATTTATGAAAGTTTATCTTGAAGAGCGTTTGATTTTGAAATCGCTTCTGAGCTTTTTTGAAACCAAATATAAACTTATCATTTCTTACATCACAGAAAAGAGTTTCAAAATCAATATCACAAATCTGGACGTCGTTGTCGACATTGAGCTCAGCGAAAGAATGTTCAATTTTTTTGAAGAACATAAAATTTCTGTCGAACTTGCGAAATTTATGAAAGACAATTTTTTGGTTGATTTCACCATAAACTTGGTCGAAAACAAAAATTTGGTGGACGAAGTTGACATCGAAAATGTCGAGATGAAAACAAGTTATCAAGTGGCAAAAAGACATACGGTTGAGATTGTCAAAGAAATTGTCGGCAGTGGCATAACTCCAAAACCCGAATATCTTTCTTTTGTGACAACGCCAAAAAACTCGGTTATTGTGGCGGGATTTATCAAAAAGATTGAGCGAAAAGATTATGTCGTCAAAAGCGGGAAGCACGTCGGCGACCAACGAACACTTTTCAATTTTCAAATTGCTGACGGCAAAGGTAAAATCGACTGCGTCTATTTTTGCGCAAAACGAAACGTTCAAGTTATGGAAGCTTTGGAAGAAACCATGTATATTTTGGTGCATGGAGACGCCAAAACCAACCAACTTGGAAAGCTTTGCCTTTATGTCGACAAAATTGCATTGGCGACCGAGCTTGACGACGGATTTTTGCCAGAAAAACAGGTTGCAAAGCCAGAAGGACCTGTTGTTGAGATTGAAAAACTTGCCGCAATGGAACAAAACAGCATGTTTAAATTGAAAGATAGATACAACAACAAAATCATGGGCAAACAAATTGTCGTTTTCGACATTGAAACAACAGGTTTGGACCCGGCGACCGACCAAATTATCGAGCTGGGCGCTGTCAAAATTGAAAACGGAAACATTGTTGAAAAATTTTCCACTTTCGTCAAGCCGACTGTCAAAATTCCGTATGAAGTCAGTCAGCTCACCGGCATAACTCAAGATATGGTTGAAGATGCTCCACCGATTGAATATGTTATCAAAGATTTTTATGATTTCACACGTGGTTGCACTTTGAGCGGACACAACGTCATCAATTTCGACATCAAATTCATAAAACGCGAGGGCGAAAATTATGGCTACGATTTTGACAATCCTTTGATTGACACTTTGAATGAAGCGCGAGTTGCCAGACTGAAAACTTCAAGGTTCAACTTGGGGACAATCACAAAACTTTTGGGGATTTCTTTGGAAGGTGCGCACCGAGCTTGGAACGACGCTTTTGCAACAGCACAAGTTCTCTTGAAACTGAACGAAGTGAATTGATTTTTTTATTTTTCTCTTAAAATATCTTGCTTTTTAATGTTTTTTAGGTTATAATAATCTTATCTTGACAAGGAGTGGGCAAATTTTTGCTCACTCTTTGTATTAAGTGAGACTTTTTGGAGGTGCAAATGGCAAAAATTAAACAACTTTGCGAAGAAAAACTAAAGTCCGTTGTGGAAGAAATGGGTTACGAACTGGTCGACGTCAGCTTTGAAAAAGACGGCGGCGGAATGAACTTGGTTTTCACAATCGACAACGACAACGGCGTCACGATTGACGATTGCGAGTTGGTCAGCAAAAAACTTGACCCGCTTCTTGACGAACTCAATCCGACAGACGACAAACCTTATACTTTGGTTGTCAGCAGCCCAGGGCTTGACAGACCGCTCAAAACTGACCGAGATTTGAAAAGAAATTTGGGAAATGAAGTTGAAGTTTCACTGTTTGCCAAAATTGACGGGCAGAAGTTGTTTAAGGGCGTGCTTAAGGCTTTTGACGAAAAAACTGTGACTTTGCAGACAGAAAGTGGCGAGCTCAGCTTTGACCGCGAAAAAATTGCATCGACAAAATTGGTTATAAAATTTTAAGGAGAAAACAATGGTTAATAAAGATTTTTTCAAGGCTCTTGACGAACTTGAACAAGAAAAGAAAATTGACAAAGAAACTTTTATCAAAACACTTGAAACAGCTCTCACATCGGCTTACAAAAAGATGTATGGAGAGGCAAAGTCAGCGATGGTCAAGCTATATCCAGAACGCAACACAATAAGAATTTATTCTTACAAAACGGTTGCGGCTGAAGTTGAAGACGAAGACAAACAAATTTCGCTGGAAGAAGCAAGAAAACTTAAAAAATCATATAAGGTCGGCGATATTGTTGCTGTTGAAGAGTCGACAAAAGATTTTGGAAGAATTGCCGCTCAAACTGCAAAGCAGGTTGTTATGCAAAAACTCAGAGAAATGGAACGCCAAAACGCTGCAAGCGAACTTTCTGAGAAAGAAGACGAACTTTTGACAACTGTTGTCAAGAGAATTGACGGCGACAATGTTTATGTTCAAATTGCGGGGACTCACACCGAAGGCGTGATGATGAAAAATGACCAAATTCCTGGCGACAAGTTTAATGTTGGCGACAGAGTTAAGGTCTATGTTAAAAAAATTAAAGAGTCTTATCATGGTCCACAAATTCAGGTTTCCAGAAGCAATATTGGCTTTTTGAGAAAACTTTTTGAATTGGAAGTTCCTGAAATTGCCAGCGGAGAAGTTAAAATCAAAAACATCGCTCGCGACCCGGGAAATCGTGCCAAAGTGGCGGTTTACACAGACAGACCAAATGTGGACGCCATCGGTGCTTGCGTGGGAAATCGTGGCAGCAGAATAAACACTATCGTCAATGAGCTTAACGGCGAGAAAATTGACTTGGTGGAATATTCTGACGACCCACTTGAATATATTGCAAGAGCTTTGAGCCCAGCAAAAGTTTTGTCAGTTGAAACGAACGACAGCTTGAACATGTCTCAAGTTATTGTTTCAGATGACAAACTTTCTTTGGCAATTGGCAAGGGCGGTCAAAATGTCAGACTTGCTGCAAAACTCACTGGTTGGAAGATTGACGTCAAACCTGAAAGCTTCTTAAAACCAGCCAAAACTGAAGAAGATGCTCCAGAAACCGAATATGAACTCACCGAACTTTCTGACGACACATCGTTTGACATGGACGATTTGGAAGAGCTGGAACCAGTTGAAGATTTTGACGTCGAAAACGAAGAAAAGTAGGTTTTGTTTATGCAACAAAAAGAAAAAATCAGAATGTGCATTGTCTGCCGCGGACAGAGCGACAAAAAAACCTTGCTTCGAATTGTCAAAAACAAAGATGGCGAAATTTTTGTTGACAAAACTGGCAAGGCAAATGGCAGAGGGGCTTACGTTTGCAAAAACAAAGATTGTTTTGAAAAGCTTTGCAAACAGAAAAGTTTAAACAAAGCTTTCAAGTGCAATGTTCCGCAAGAAGTTTATCAAAAAATTGGAGAGGAAATTGAATAATTTGTGTGGATTGATTTCAATTGCGAGAAAAGCAGGTTATGTGATTATCGGTCAAGATAACTTGAAAAATTATGACAAAAAGCTCTATCTGCTTTTGCTTGACAGTAATTCTGGCGCGTCTCTTACTCGCGAAATGAATTTTCTATCACAAAAACACAACATTCCACTGCAAAAAATCGACAATTTGGGCGAACTTGCGGGCATTGAAAATTGCAAAGCTTTGGGCATCAAAAACAAGGCTTTTGCTGAAAATATAATCAAAAATTTAAAAGGAGATTTTTAGTGGCTTCACAACAACTTAACGCACTCAAATCAATAAACACAATTCAAAGAGATGGCTCTTTGCAGAATTTATTATTGTCAATCAAGCAAGTGAAAGCTGACATTGACAGTTTTTCTAAGGCGTTGCAAGACCAAAAGAGCAAGTTGCAAGCTTTGCAAAGAGAAAAAGAAAGACAAGCCGAACTTGAAATGAAAGCTGAAGAAAAGTTGAAAGCTGAGGCTGCTGAAAATGTTGCAAAAACTGAAGTTAAGCAAGAAGAAAAGCCGAAAAAACAAATTTTCTCTCAAGGGACCAATCAAAACAACAACTTCCGAAAATTTGAAGGCAACAACGCCAAATTTCAGCGAAACAACAATGCCTTTGGGCGCAACTTTCAACAAAATAACCAGAACAACAAGTTTCAACCAAACGGTCAAAATTTCAGAAACAATCAACAAAGACCAAACAACAATTTCAAAAAGAATAACTCTTTTGTTTCGACCAGGGCGAATGGTTTCAAATCTTTTGCACCAGCTCCAACTGAAAGCAGTGCGGTTTTGGCGCAGCCTGAAAGAAATTTTGGAAACAAAAACAAACAGAGAAGAAATGTTGATGAAAGCAAAAAGATAAGTGCAAAGCTTCGTGCAAATGCCAACAAACAAAACAATATTCTCGTTTTGGATGATGACGGGTTTGAAGAAACCACAATGGGCTCAAGAAAACTTATCAAAAAGAAAAAAGAAGTGCACACAGTTGTTGCTCCACAAATCACGCACGCTGTTATCACAACAAACGAAATCACGGTCAAAGACCTCAGTGAAAAAATTGGCAAGCCAGTTTCTGAAATTGTCAAAAAACTCATGCTTTTGGGGGTTATGGCGACAATCAACAGTTCAATCGACTTCGACACCGCTGAACTTGTTTCGAACGAACTTGGCGTGACGCTCGAACTCAAACTCGACAAAACTTTTGAAGAAAAACTGCATGATGTTTCAGCTGAACAAGACGCAGAAGAGAATTTGGTTAAGCGTCCACCAGTTGTCACTGTCATGGGGCATGTTGACCACGGAAAAACTTCGCTTTTGGATGCATTCAGAAAGTCGAACGTTGTTTCGGGAGAAGCGGGCGGAATTACGCAAAAAATTGGTGCTTATCAAATTTCGTTTAACGGCGAAAAAATCACATTTATTGACACCCCTGGTCACGCCGCATTCACAAGCATGCGTGCAAGAGGTGCTGAAGTGACAGATGTTGCAATTTTGGTTGTTGCGGCTGACGACGGAATTATGCCGCAAACTGTGGAAGCCATCAATCACATCAAGGCGGCGGGCGTTCCAATGATTGTGGCGATTAACAAAATGGACAAACCTGAAGCAAACCCTGAAAGAGTGAAACAACAGCTGACAGAACATGGCGTTTTGCCGGAAGAATGGGGTGGCGATGCCATTTGCGTTCCGATTTCTGCTAAAACGGGCATGGGGCTGGACGAACTCAAGAAAATGATTTTGCTTGTTGCCGAAATGGAAGACCTTAAGGCAAATCCAAACAAAATGGCAACGGGCGTTGTGCTTGAAGCGGAACTTGACAAAAACAGAGGTGCTGTTGCCACTGTGCTTGTTCAAAACGGAACACTTAAAATCGGTGACTCAATCATGTCGGGCATAACTTACGGCAAAGTGAAAGCCATGTTTGACGAAAACGGCAAACCTGTTAAAAAGGCTGGACCTTCAACTCCTGTTTCAGTCATGGGCTTCAACGATGTTCCAAGCTCTGGCGACGCTGTTTATGCGGTGGAAGAAAGCTTGTCTAAACAGGTTATCAACGAAAGAATAAACAAAATAAAACAAGAACGCGCTAAACACACTTCTGGCGCCACGGCTGACGATTTTATGAGCCGTGTTCATGAAGGAAAGCTGAAAAATCTCAACATCATTATCAAGGCTGACACACAAGGTTCGGTTGAAGCGCTCAAAGCGTCGCTGGAAGCAATCAAAAATGACGAAGTTAAAGTTGTTTGCATTCACAGCGCTCCTGGTGCTATCACAGAAAGTGATGTCATTTTGGCTCAGACAACCGGCGCAATCATCATTGCATTTAACCTTAAAACACCTTCAAAAATGGAACAGATGATTGAAAGCATGAAAGTCGAACACATTGAGTCAAAAATCATTTATGAAATCATCGACCAAGTGACAAGAATAAGCAAAGGCATGATGGCTGTCAAATATGAAGAAAAATATATCGGCAGCGCAGAAATTCGTGTTGTTTTCAAGCTCTCTTCAGCGGGAATGGTTGCAGGAAGCTATGTTCTTGACGGCAAAATTCAAAGAAACGGCATAGCAAAAGTTAAACGCAAAAACGAAACAATTGGCGAAAGCGTGATTGACTCTTTGAAAATTGTCAAAGATGAGAAGAGCGAAGTTGCCAAAGGTTTTGAGTGCGGAATTAAACTTCGCGACAACATCAACTTCCAAGAAGGCGACATCATTGAGTGTTATCTTAAACAAGAAATCAAAAGAGATTAAACATCTCTTTTTTTTCGTGCGATTGCTTTGAATTTTGGCGCAAAAAATGTTAATATAAAATCAAAGGAGAATAATATGTCAAACAGAATGGAAAGAGCAAACAGTCAAATTCAGAAGTGTTTAATTGAAATCATCAAAAACAAAATGAACGACCCAAGAGTGAACAAAATCGTCAGCATAACAGAAGTCAGCGTGACGCCAGATTTCAAGTTTTGCAAAGCCAAAGTCAGCGTTTTAGACATTGAAAACGCTTCAGAAGTTGTCAAAGTTTTGCAAAAAAGTGAAGGATTTATCAAAAGAGAACTCTCTCAGATGCTCGATATGCCACAGGTTCCAAAAATCAATTTTGTTGTTGACAAAAGCACGCTGAGTGCAATCAGAGTGGAAGAAATTTTGCGCAGTTTAAACATTCCAAAAGAGGAGAGCGAAGAAAATGATGACGATGAATAGTGTTTTATCAAAAATCAAATCCGCTCAAAAAATTGCACTTTTCACGCACAGAAATCCTGACCCAGACGCATACGGCGCGGTTTTTGGATTGAAAGAAATCCTTTCGGACATGGGAAAAACGGCAGAAGTTTTTGCCGTCAAAAACCAACCATGCAATTTGGACCATATTTTTCCGCTTGACAAGCTCAAAACAGATTTCAAAGTCAAAGATTTTGACTTGTCAGTCATTTTAGACTTAAATTCAACGGGCATGATTGCCGATTGTTTTGTTTCTGAACTTGAAAAGTGCAAAAACATCATCATCATCGACCATCACGAACTTAAAGATGAAAAAAGATTGACCGAAAAAATTTTTCTGAAGCCAAATTATGCCGCAACTTGTGAAATTATCACGGAATTTGCACACAAAAACAAGCTAAAAATCAATCCTGACGCTGCAACTTTTTTATATGCGGGCTTGATGGGTGACACTGACAGATTTTTGCATGGAAATTTGTCAAAAAATGTTTTTGAAATGGCTTTGATTTTGCAAGAAAACAAGGCGAAAATTCAATTTGTTTATGATTATCTTTATAGGTTTAAGTCGAAGAAATATTTGATGGTTTTCAAAGATTTGATTGACCGATTGACTTATCTTGAAAACGACAGAGCGGTCTTTGCCATTTATTCTCAAAAGACAATAAAAAAGCTTGGCGTGACAACTGAAGACATCAAAGCCTTTGCAAACAATCTTGTTCAGATTGAAAATGTTGAAGTCTCATTTTTGTGCATTGAATATGACGGTTACTTCAAAATGAGCGTAAGGTCAAGACGCGGTCAAATTTTGAATTTGGCTACCAAAATGGGCGGCGGTGGACACAACTGTGCAGCTGGCTTTGAACTTAAGACCACCGAAAAAGCTTTGAAAAAACTGTTGCCACAGTGGATAAGGGAGATTTTTCATGGCTGAAAACAAGAGTGGGCTGGTGCTTGTCAACAAGCCAGAGGGCGTTTCGTCAAACAAGGTCGTTAACATCGTCAAGCACGCACTTGGTGCGAAAAAGTGCGGTCACCTTGGCACGTTGGACCTTGAAGGTGCGGGACTTTTGATTGTGACGGTGAACAGCGCCACCAAGCTTTTCGATTTCTTTTTAAACAAATCCAAAACCTATGAAACTGTTTTCGTTTTCGGCTTTGAGACTGACACTCTAGATTTGGCGGGAAAGATTGTCAAAGAAAAACCTTGCAAACTTTCAAAAGAAGAAGTGGAAAGTGCGGCAAAAGAAATGGTGGGCGACTATGACCAAATGCCGCCACAATATTCTGCAAAAAAAGTGAATGGAAAAATTGCGTATAAAGAAGCTCGAAGTGGCAGACAAGTTGAGCTTCGACCAAAACGCGTTTCAATTTTTTCTTTCAAACTTTTAAAGCAACTCGATGACAACAAATTTAAGTTTGAGATTTGTTGCTCAAGCGGAACATATATCAGGTCAATTTGTCGCGATTTGGCTGAAAAACTCTCAACATATGGTAGTATGCAATGCATACTACGCACAAGATGTGGAAGTTTTTCGCTTGAAGATGCATATTCACTTGAAGATGTCAAAAATGGAAATTTTGAAGTTTTGTCTTGTGAAAGTCTGTTTGATTTTCCAAAAATCGACTTGGAAAAAGTTGACGCAACCAAACTTCTGAACGGTCAATTTTTGAAGTTAAGCCGCGAAAACGGCGAATATAAACTTTTTGACGGCAAAACATTTTTGGGGATTGGCGAAATCAAAGAAAACGTTTTGCGTTTGAAATTGAGATTGATTTAAAATTGAAAAGGAGACACAAATGGGAAAAATTCTTTTTGGACCAGCTGGAAACAGTCAAAGTTTTTATGACCAAGGTCATTCTTCCACAATGGAAGCTCCGAAATGGTTGACCGAGCAGGGTGCGGATAAGTTTTCTGGCGGGCTTGAACTTTTTGAATATAGCTTTGGGCAAGGTTATCGCATGAATTCTGAAACAGCTGAAAAACTTGGTGAAGAATTCAAAAAGTTTGGCATTGAAGTTTCGTTGCACGCACCATATTTCATCAACTTTGCCAATCCTGATGAGCTTATGTATGAAAAATCGCTTGGTTATGTCAAGACCGGCATCAAATTTTTGAAAGCGTTTGGTGCAAAAAGATTTGTTTTTCATTCTGGTTCGTGCGGAAAAGAAATCAGAGAAAACGCCATAAAGCTTATGACAGACCGCTTCAAAGAATTTATGCCACTTTTTGAACAAGAACTCGATGCTGACATGTTTTTGTGCCCAGAAACCATGGGTAAAAACATGCAAATTGGCACTTGGAAAGAGATTATTGACCTTTGCACAATTTCGGAAAAGCTTATTCCGACTTTTGATTTTGGACATATAAACGCGCTCACTCAGGGCACACTTAAAACTGAAGAAAACTTTCAACGCATTTTTGACTATTCATTTGAAAAGCTCGGCGCAGAACGCACAAAGAATGCACATATTCACTTTTCAAAAATTCAGTTTGGCGCAAAAGGCGAAATAAGGCATTTGACCTTTGACGACACGGTTTACGGTCCAAATTTTGAACCGCTTGCAAATGTTTTGATAAAAAACGACCTAAGTTGCCATGTCATCTGTGAGTCAAACGGCACAATGGCGGAAGACAGCGTGGCAATGAAAAAGATTTATCTTGACAAGTTGAAGCAATTCTAGAAAAAACCGGTCGAAACGCTTGATTATTGGTTTGACATATGTTATAATTGCAAAAGATTTAAAAACAATTAGGAGAGATTTATGGTTACAGCAGGAGATTTTAGAAAAGGCACAACTTTTGAAATGGATGGAAACGTTTACAACGTTGTTGAATTTATGCACGTTAAGCCGGGCAAAGGCTCGCCATTTGTGAGAGCAAAAATCAAAAATGTTATGACGGGGCAAGTTCAAGAAACGACTTTCAACCCTTCAGACAAATTTCAAGATGCAGTCATTGAAAAGAAAGAAATGCTTTATCTTTACAACGACGGCGACCTTTATTATTTTATGGACAACGAAACCTATGAACAAATGCCGCTCAACAAAGATGTTGTCGCTGACGCATTAAACTTTGTCACAGAAAACATGCCGACAACAATGTATATGTATAAAGGCGTTCCATTTGCGGTTTACGCACCGACTTTTGTTGAACTTGAAGTTGTTGACACCGAACCAGGCATTCAAGGCGACACTTCAAAAGCTTCAATGAAGCCAGCCACACTTTCAACAGGTTATGTCATCAGAGTTCCACTTTTTGTGAACACTGGCGACACAATCAGAGTCGACACAAGAGACGGCTCTTACATGGAAAAAGTTAGATAATTTGAAAAAAAACAAAAAGCATATCAAAACGATATGCTTACTTTTTTATTCAAAATCTTTGTGGTCAACTGTTTTCTTGATTTGTTTCAACCATTTCGTGATTGTGTTGTCTTCAATCAGCGCTTTCAAAAGCCCAGGTTTTGTTTTTTCAATTTTCAAAACAAGTGAAATCAGCGCCAACATAAAATCAAAATCTTTGTCTTTCATAGTCACTTTTCGAAGGCTGTCGATGTTTTCGTCGATGTTTAAAATTTTTTCTGGATTTTTCACTTCAAAATCTTTGAAATCTTCCACAAAATTTGAGACTTCTTCATCATAGACCACAAAAGGTTTTTGCAAAACGATGTTGTCCATTGGCAGGTCGGTTGACCAATCTCCAGCGTCGTCTTTGTTTTTCAAAATGTTGAGATGTTTGATGATTTTGTCGTAAATCTTTGCTTTTTTCTGTTCTTTTGTGTAACAAAAATAGCACAAGCCTTTATATTTTTCGTCTGCGCCGATTTCCACTTCTTCTCCGTCGGTGCAAAGCAGTCCGTCGACAAATCTTCCGTTTAATGTGGCTTTTTTGCCGCACTCGCAGATGCTTTTGATTTCTCCCAAGCTGTCACAAAGTTCCACCAAGCGCTTGCTGCCCTCAAAAAGTTCGGTTTTGAAATTCGTCATAAGCCCATAACACAGCACTGGAACTTTTGCCGTTAAATTTCGAAGTTGTTCCACCTGTCTTTTGGTGCAAAACTGGCACTCATCGACAATGACAACATCAACTTTTTGATTTTCATTTTCTTTTTCAAAAAGTTTTTCCAAGTTTTCGTCTGAGGCAAAGGCGTAACACGGCGCACTCAGCCCAATTCGCGAAACGACTTCTTTTTCTTTGAATCTTACGTCAATTTTTGGCTTCAGAAGAAGCACATTCATGCCTTTTTGTATGTAATTGAACCTGCACATCAATGCCGAAGCTGTTTTTGATGAGCCCATTGCTCCATATTTGAAATATAACTTTGCCACATTCACTCCTTTTTTCTAAACTTATTCTAACAAAATTATTTAAAAAATCAAAACAAAGTGAAGGTTTTTATTGGAAACTTTTTTTGTTTGGTGTATAATTCATTTAGGAGAATTTACTTGAAAGATTTAAGCTTAATAAGAAATTTTTGCATTATTGCGCACATCGACCATGGCAAAAGCACTTTGGCTGACCGCCTTATTGAAATGACGGGCACCGTTTCCAAGCGCGATATGCAAGACCAGATTTTGGATAGCATGGAGCTGGAACGCGAAAAAGGCATCACAATAAAACTTACTCCAACGCGACTGATTTATGACTTTGACGGCAAAGAATTTACGCTCAATTTGATTGACACGCCAGGTCATGTCGATTTCACTTATGAAGTTTCGCGTTCGCTGGCGGCGTGCGAGGGTGCCATTCTTTTGGTGGATGCATCTCAAGGGGTGGAAGCTCAGACTTTGGCAAACACATATCTTGCGCTTGACAACAATTTGGAAATCATTCCGGTCATCAACAAAATCGACTTGCCGTCTGCTCGAACAGATGATGTTAAAAAAGAAATTGAAGATGTCATTGGGCTTGATGCAGAAAATTGCCCTTGCATTTCTGCAAAAGAAGGTCTCAACATCGACCAGGTTTTGAGAGCAATTATTGAAAAAATTCCTGCTCCAGTTGGCGACGAAACAAAACCGCTCAAATGCTTGATTTTTGACAGCCACTATGACAATTTTAAGGGCGCAATCTGTTTGATAAGGGTTTTTGACGGCACTGTCAAAGCTGGCGACAAAATTTTGATGATGCAAACTGGCAAAACTTTTGAAGTGACCGAAGTTGGAATTTTTGTTCCAAACACAAAGCAGGTTTTAAGTCTTTCTGCGGGCGATGTTGGATATATTGCCGCGTCAATCAAGACCATTTCAGATGTCAAGGTGGGCGACACTGTCACTTCAGCCGAAAATCCGGTGGAAAAACCGCTTGAAGGCTATAAAGAAGTTCAGCCAGTGGTCTTTTGCGGAATTTTTCCTGTTGACGGCGCAAAATATTATGAACTTAAAGACAGTCTTGAAAAGCTTAAACTCAACGACGCCAGCTTGCAATTTTCGCCAGAAAATTCTTCGGCTCTGGGCTATGGCTTCAGGTGCGGCTTTTTGGGGTTGTTGCACCTTGAAATCATCACGGAAAGGTTGGAGCGCGAGTTCAATCTCGACATCATAACGACCGCTCCGAGCGTTTCTTATCATGTTTTCAAAACAGACGGAGAGATGTTGGAAATTTCCAATCCGTCAAATCTTCCGCCAGCAGTTGAAATCGACCGAATTGAAGAGCCAATTGTCAATGTCAATGTTTTCACGCCACCAGAATATGTCGGAACAATCATGGAACTTTGTCAAGACAAGCGCGGGGTCTACAAAGATATGCAATATCTCGACAAAAAGCGTGTGGAACTGAAATATGTTTTGCCGCTCGGCGAAATTATTTATGACTTTTTTGACAGCTTGAAGTCACGCACAAAAGGTTATGCAAGTTTTGACTACGAACTCGCTGGTTTTGAAAAAGCTGACCTTGTGAGAGTGGACTTACTTTTGAATGGCGAAAAATGTGACGCATTGTCGCTTATTGTGCATAAAGACAAGGCTTACAATCGCGGCAGAGAACTTGCTGAGCGTTTGAAAAAAATCATTCCAAGACAACTTTTTGAAGTGCCAATTCAGGCTTGCATCGGAAATAAAATTATCGCGCGTGAAACCATTTCTGCCATGCGAAAAGATGTGCTTGCAAAGTGTTATGGCGGCGACATAACTCGAAAACGCAAGCTGCTTGAAAAACAAAAAGAAGGCAAAAAGCGCATGAGAAAAATTGGCTCGGTGGAAATTCCGTCCGAAGCTTTCATGAGCATTTTGAAGTTGGATGATGAACAATAACGCTATTTCAATTTACATTCACATTCCTTTCTGCGAGCAAAAGTGTAACTATTGTGCTTTTAATTCTTTCTGCGCGAGTGAAAAAGTTAAAGATGAATATGTTGACATTCTTTGCAAAGAAATTGAGAGCAGAAAAGTTGGAACAATAGTCAAAACAATCTACATAGGCGGCGGAACTCCAAGCGTTTTGTCTGAAAGTCAGATTGAAAAAATCTTTGACGCAATTTTTGGAAATTACAACGTCGCACGTGACGCAGAGATTACAGTTGAAGCAAATCCAAACTCAATCACAGAAAACAAGCTCAAAAAATGGAAAAGTCTGAAAATAAATCGTCTCAGCATTGGTGTTCAGTCGCTTGATGACGAGAGCTTGAGAAAAATTGGCAGGCTTCACGACAGAGAAATGGCACTTGAAAAGATTGAACTCGCAAAAAAATATTTTGAAAATGTTTCGGCTGATTTGATTGTCGGTCTTGAAAATGAAAGGGGCGACGCCTTATGCGAATATGCCGACGCTCTGTTGAAACTTGGCGTCAAACACATCTCGTGTTATCTTTTGGAAGTTTATGAAAACACCAAGCTGTTTGAACTTGTCAAAAACAACAAATATTTGCCGCTGTCAGACGACCAAACAATTGATGCGTTCGAAAAGTTGGCAGAATTTTTGGAAGAGTGTGGCATGCAGCGATACGAAATTTCAAATTTTGCTTTTCCAGGCTTTGAAAGCAAACACAATTTGAATTATTGGCAACGTGGAGAATATCTTGGTTTTGGTTTGTCGGCTCATTCGTTTGTGAAAAATGTTCGTTTCAAAAATGCCGACACTTTGACTGGCTATAAAAATCACGAAATTCAGTCTGAAAAGCTTTCAGACAGCGAAGTGCTGGAAGAAATCATCATGCTTGGGCTGAGATGCCGAATTGGTGTTTCTTTGAAAGAATTGAAGCAGAAAAATTATGACATTCAAACAAACGCAAACTTCAAAAAATATCT
>CAJLLK010000016.1 GCA_905207515.1 uncultured Christensenella sp.
TTTTATTCAGGTTAATAATTTATATTTGTCCAGCAATTATTATGTATCCATTTGTAAGAAAAAAATGCAGCATATCAAAATGTTATAGTTTACAATTTTGTTGGTATTCTATCCTACTTGCATTATACAATTTACTTTCATTAGACTATATTTTAAAAGTGGACCTATTCAGCAAATTAGATTCTTTTGTATTCATTTTAGGTTTCGTTTTATCGTTAATCTTTAATAAACAATTACCAGTTGAAACAACTGATAAATTTAAACAAGACAAATAACAGGTCTAAACATAATTGTAATTTTCTTGAAAAAACAATTTGTAATAAGATATAATATTGCACGATAATAAACGGCATTTTACAAAAATTTGCAACAAATTCGTGACAAATTCGTAGACAGTACTAATTTTTTAGTGTTTTTAATAAAAAAATAAACAATTTTAATTTAAAAAATTTGAACCCACAAGTTAAGATTTAAGTCTTGATTTGTGGGTTATTTTTTTGTCGTAAATAAGAACCTGCGTTGCAGAACCTTGCGTAAACTAAAAAAAATCTAGCGAAACCTAAAATCGCTAGATGTCCCTAAAATAAAGGGTTTTATGGTGCTCCACGAGGGATTCTAACCCCCAACCCTTGGTTCCGAAGACCAATGCTCTATACAGTTGAGCTAGTGGAGCAAAATGATAATTTTTTTATGGGGATTATCGAACCCCAAAATATGTGTTCCGAAGACCAGTGCTCTATCCAATTGAGCTACAGAAGCACGCTTTGCTGCAAATCCGTTTGCTTTTATATTATAATATTATAGAATTTGAATGTCAAATAAAATAAATCAACCAATAAACTTGCTTTTTTCAATATAATTGTATAAAATAATGATAAAAAGGAGTGAAAATGTTTAAAAAATATAAATCTTACATTATCTCGTTTTTTATCTGTGCAATCTTAGGTTACGCTGGCGGTGTGGCACTGTGTTATTTTATGGAACCTGGTATAGAAATTTCTAGCGCATTTGCAACTGACTATGCATGGATTGGACTTACTTTGGGTTCAATTTTAGGAATTTTGATTGCATATCTTTTTAAGCCAAAAAAACAACAAAATTCATCTGGCAAATCAACTGGAAAAACTGCAAGCGGACAAGAAATGGATCTTGCATACGATTCTAAATGGCTTAACCCCGCAGATATTTCCAAACAGCAAGGATTGATAACAACAACATGGGCTAATTTACCTTCAATAAAAAATACAGGAATTGTTTTTAGAAATGTTATTGAAAATGGAAAATATCATATTGCCATGAAAGATGAATATCACTGCTTGATTATTGGATCAACTGGCTCAGGAAAAACTTCTATCGTTTTAATTCCAACAATAAGGATTTTAGCACATTCTGGCGAAAAACCTTGCATGGTTATTTCTGACCCTAAAGGTGAACTTTATACACAAACAAGCAGAATTGTAGAAGATGAAGGTTATAGGGTTATAACTCTTGACTTGCGTGATCCATTCTCTTCTACTCGCTGGAATCCTATGGAACATGCATACGAAATTTATCACAAAGGAAAAAATTTTAGAAACAACATCAAAAAATGCACAAACGGAACAAGACCAAAAGAAGCGGGTTATCAAGAAATTCCGGGCGAAAAATATGGTCAAGAGTGGTTTGGTTTTGAAGGCGTCGCCTATCCGACCGAAGACGAACTTAGAGTCGCGGTAAACAGTGCCGAACAACTCTATACCGATTTAGCTCAAAACGAACTTAGGGAAATTTGCAATACAATAGCTCCTAAATCAAAAGCTCAAGATCCAACATGGGAAGAAGGTGCACAAGATTATCTTTATGGTGTGGCACTCGCAATGCTTGAAGATAGTTTAAATCCAGAACTTGGCATGACAAAAGAAAAGTTTAACTTCTATAATTTATACAAAATCGCCACCTATCGTGACCCAGACGCCGAAGCACCTTTTGAAACTATAAGAAAATATCTCTTGCAGGGCAGAGATGATGCGACTTCAAATGTTCCAAACCTTACTTCTGGCGTCATCAACAGTGCTCCTGGCACAACAAAATCTTACATGAGTGTGCTGAACGGAAAAATCTCTTTTATGAACGACATTGGTATTTCTTACTTAACATCTCAAAGTGATATAAATTTTGATGATTTCACAAGCAAACCTACAGCATTTTATTTAGTTATTCCAGATGACAGAGAAGAACGACATAACCTTGCCATATTGTGTATATCTCAACTTTATAAAAGACTGGTTGACAAAGCTAATTCTTATCATTCAAAAAAATTGCCAAAACATGTTTACTTTTTGTTGGACGAATTTGGAAACTTACCACC
Source organism: uncultured Christensenella sp. (assembly GCA_905207515.1). Taxonomy (GTDB): domain Bacteria; phylum Bacillota; class Clostridia; order Christensenellales; family UBA1242; genus Caccovivens. Next base: position 2,348 of record CAJLLK010000016.1, read on the forward strand.
GATTCCAAAGTTTGATAGCATGATAACTGTTTCTCGCGGAAGAAATATTTTATATGAAATGGTTGTTCAATCTTACACCCAACTTGAGACAAAATATGGTGCAGATGCTTCAAAAACCATTATTGGAAATTGCAATGCCCAAATCTATCTTGGAACAGATGACCAACCAACAAGAGAAAGCTTTTCAAAACTTTGTGGAGAAGTTCAATTGATGCACGAGGAAACAAGCACTTCTAAATCAGAAAAGGATAAAGAAGGGAAAAGCACAAGCACGTCTATCCAACGAACAACAAGACCATTAATTACACCTTACGAACTTGGTCAATTGTCTTTTGGAACAACCGTTGTTGAGCTTTTTAGATATAGCCCAATGAAATTACAGGCAACACGTTGTGACAAAGTTCCATTTTTCTACAAGAAAGATGCTGAAAAGCCTATTGGCATTATGAAAAGTTTGGACACTCAAAAGGTTTATTATGATATTAAAATGCGAAACAAGAAAATTTTGAAGTCTTACAATCCGTTTGAATAACAAAAAGCACACAAAATTGTGTGCTTTTTTTAACAAAAGCAAAAATTGAAGCATAAAAAAGCATATGGAAAATATTTATGATGACGAACTTTTGCCAGAAAACTTTGAACAAATGGCAAAAGCTTATTCTAAATCTTTAAAGAACAAAGGCTTTGTTTTTATCAGGCTGGAAGAAGAGGAATATAATCTTTTGGTGGGCGAAATCTTTGTGCTGCTTGCAAAAATGCTGGCGTGTCTAGACCATTTGCAAAACGAAATCAACTCAGACAAACTTCGCTGTGCTTTGGAAGACGCTCAAGCCGCGCTTTGCAAAAAATTTAATAAAAAACCATACAAGTTTCGTTGTATGGAAGATAAAAATACGACTTTTTTAAGTTTGATTTCTTTGGAAAATATGCTGATAATCAAACTGATGTTGCTGGCTATCAAAAGTGGCGAATTGGAACTTTGCAATCATATTATCACAAGCGTAACTGGAATTTTTGCGGAAAGTTTTTCAATAGAAGGCTTCACTTTGGGAAGAACTGACTGTGTTTAACGCGAACACGGCTTTCGCCTAATCGCTACTTCGTCAGTCAAATTCGCTCACAAATTTAGCTCATAAGAAAATCAACAACTTCTGGCAAGCATTTTTCCATTGCCAAAACAAAAACTCGGTTTTTTTCTGGTGTATAAGTGGAAGGCTTGTTTTTTATTTCGATAAGTTTTTTTGGGTCAAGCTTCAACTCGTCTGCCATACCTTCGCAAAGCAAGTTGCTTATCACCATAAGGGCATTATCTTTTGTCACATTGCCGTTTTTCAGAGCAGCTTTCAAAATTTCTTCATCATAAATTATGGTGTTTATCGCGACATTCAAGAAAAACTCCAATTTTTCCAGCGCAAATTCATTTCCATTTGCACCAGCCAAAATTTGCCACGACATATAATATTCAAAATTTGGCATAAGAAGGTCAGGGACCCCTTTGTTGAAAAAATAAGCCACACAATCTTGAGCAATGCAATCTCCCGTCATTGCCCTAGCGCAAAGGTCAGAAAAAGTGTCGACAAACTTTCCCTTCTCTATGCTTTCCAAAACCTTCTTTCTTTCTTCAACAAAACCATCAAACGCCTTTTTTCTGTTTGTGAAATCTTTATAGTCCAAAGTTTTTCTCCTTTGAGAAAATTATAACCAAAATTGACAAAAACACAAAACATTTTAGGGGGTTTGCATTTTATTTCTTTTCGACGCAATAAAATTGTCTACTATCGCAAGTTCAACCATCGGCATAGCAAGCAAAACCAAATCCAAAATGGCTGCCGCGGTCACAAGCACAATATATGCCACGCTTGGAATGGTTAAGAAAAAGTCGAAAATTAAAAGAACCAAAAACATCAAAGTCATTGCCACACAAATCGAAGTTAAAGCCAAAAGTCCATAGAAGAAGATGTTCCATCGATAGCCATAGGCAAGCTCTTTGCTCAAAAGCAAAGCCCCTTTCACGTCAAGGTCAGAACTTTCATACAAAATCAGACTGGTGAAAGAATAGTTCAAAGCGCAAACAACCCCAGGAACTATCAAAAGAATGGTCCAAAACGCGATAAGCACAATTTTTATGACTGCAATACAAAAGAATTTGACATATTTTTTCAAAGACAAAAACAGGTCTTCATATTTATAATCAACTCCGCGCTCTTTGTTGTAGATAAATCCATAGAGCCCAACTTCTAAATAAATAAAAACCAAAACCGGCAGCGCCAAACTCAACACTGGGATGAAAGCTGACAGAGCAACTGCCGTCAAAACAATCAAGTTTGCCAAAATGACATCGTAAACTTTTTTTGATTGCTCCATTGGAACAATTTTAGGTTGATCGACTTTTTTCTCTTCTACGATTTTGTTTTTTGTTGTCTTTTTCTTAACCATTGCCATAACTCAATTATTGCATAAAAAAAACATTTTATTCTTTCAAACAAAATGTTTTCTTTCTTTTAAAAAATTGGTGCAAACAATCTGAAAATCGCTTGAGCAAATTTGGTTAAAAACAATTTCTTTTTAAACAACATTATGTCTGCGTGAACGCAGTGCTTTAAATCTTCGCCAAATGCTTTTCTATAATCTGCGTTCAATTTTTTTGAATAACAAATCACAGTGTCTTCAAAATTTAAACTAAACGAGCGATTGTCAATGTTGCAAGTGCCAATGGAAAGTTTATCGTCATCCACAATCAATGCTTTGCTATGCAAAAAGCCGTCATAAAAATAGACATCGGCACCATATTCCACAAATTCTTTGAGATATGATTGCGTCACCCAATAAACCGTTCGGTGGTCTGGTTTTGACGGAACCATTATCTTGACCTTCACTCCGCTTGAGATTGCAACTCTAAGTGCCGCACTGAAAGCTTCGTCAGGAATGAAATATGGCGTTTGAATGCACACTTCTTTTTTTGCCGTTGTAAGAAGTTTTATGTAAGCTTCTTTGATGTTTTGAATTGGACTATCCGGCCCAGAAACTAAAACTTGCACATAGACATCTCCGCCAGTCAGTGGTTCTGGGAAAAGCCCGTCTTGAATGTATTTTGAAGATGGACAACTTTCTTTTTTGACATATCGCCAATCGTTTAAAAAAATGTTTTGCAATGGATAAACACCCGTGCCAGTAATTCTTATGTGAGTGTCTCGCCAAGGCGAAAGCTTTTTCTTTTTGCCCATGTGGTCATTGCGAAGATTTATTCCGCCAGTATAAGCAATCTTGCCGTCAATCACTACAATTTTTTTATGATTTCGATAATTCAATTTCAGATTTATCATACGAATATAACCAAAAGGCGGGAAAAACTCTGCAACTTCGCCACCAGCTTTTTTCAGCTTTCTGAAAAACCTTCTCGGTGCACCAAGGCAACCAACACTGTCAAAGATAAGTTTCACTTTGACGCCTTCTTTGGCTTTTTTTATGAGCAAGTTCATAACTCGTTTGCCTGTGGCATCATCAGCAAAAATGTAATATTCAATGTTTATGCTTTCTTTTGCGTTTTCAAGGTCTTGGCAAAGTGCTTCCAACTTTTCCGGCCCCGACAAGAAAAACTTTATGTCATTTTTTGGGCAAAGAATGCTGCCATAGTTGTAACAGCTTTTGATTATGCCTTCATTTTCTTTCATCTTTTCTTTAAATTCGCTTTCAGTGCTGAAGTATTGCTGAATTTTTTTGTCATAATCCACTTCATAAAGTTTATGATTTGCAATCAACCTTCTCACTCTGATTGACAGGCCGCTTCCAAAAACCAAATAGAAAACGAAACCAAGCCCAGGCAAGAACGTCAAAACAGTAAGCCAGCTGATTATGCTGGACAAAGATTTTCTTTCAAAGAAAATCATTGAAATCAAAAGCAAAAAGTTTAAAGAAAGGTAGGCAATGAAAACCCAAAACCAAACATTCATCTATCAACCTGCCGCATTAAAATCTACATTGATTGTGACATCATATAACTGGTCACCGACCAGAACAGCATAATTTAAAGTTGAAACAGAACTGTTGAGCGAAATAACTGTGACTTGACTGAATTTTGTGTAAGAAATTTGTCCGCTTGTTGTTTCGCTTGGCAAATAATAAGAAATTGTTGCATTTTCGTTTGTTCCAGTCAAAACTTCCAAAATTTCTTGATTGAAATTGTCAAGTTCAAAACTTTCGTCTGTGCTTTCTGCAGAATAGGCAACTGCCAACTGCTCAGCGTAAAAGCTTTCGCCGCTATACAAAAGCACATCAAAATGATAATATTCGCCGTCAACAACTGCAAAGCAACCAAAAACACCAGTTGGTGCACTTTCCAGCGCCGTCATTGTTGTGTCGTCGACATAAGAGATTGTTTCGTCTGCCGCAATGTCAAGTTCTGCTCTGACATAAGCGTCAAACTCTGAAAGTGAAGTGCCTTGCGCTGCAATAAAGTTATCGTCAGTGAAAAGCACCACATCAATCAGATAATAAGTGTCGCCGACCAAAACATAATAAGTTCTTCGATAGCTTACGTCTATTGAAACATATTCCACTTGAGCCAAGCTTGTGCCATTAAGTTGGTAGAAGCCGACTTGAACGTCTTCAATCTTCCCAACAGCGCTCAAAACAGATTGTTTCAGATTTGAAAGTGCAAACGAGTTTGTCGAATTTGTTTTGTAAGTCAACGTCAATTCATCCGCATATTTATAGAAAGTAAATCTAAATCTTGTGAACGTCTTCAAGCCGTTTTCAGCCGTCTGAACGGTCAAAAATTCTGTTTCGTTTGTGATTTCGATGTCACTTGTCTCGTTTGTGATTGCTGTCAAAACACCACCGTTGTCTCTCAGATAAAGCTCAAAGCTTGAACTATTCAAAATTTCCGAAATTTCTGCTTTCACAGTTTCCAATCTTTTAGCGTTATCGTTTTCGGCGAGCTCTTCAACCAAAATTGCACTTTGATTGGTGTCTGAAGGAATTAAATTGACTGTCAAACTGATTTGTTGAAGATTTGTGACCTCTCCATCTGTCAAAGTTGCACAATAGAAAGTCGCTTCTCTTTGAGTGCCTACACCGTCAGAATATGAAATTGAAGAAGAATCCACTTGATTGAATGATGAGTCATAGAAAACATAGCTTTCGCCATTTTCGCTGGTCATCAAGTTGTTGAGATTGAAACTGTCAAGCGGTCTCAAACCAATTTCTTTTGAGATTGTTTCGTTGTAAACAAAATAGGTGTTTGTCACTGTCTTGATTTGCTCACCGTTTACAACAAGATATTGTCTTTCAAAGATTCCAGCAGAGCCACTTGAAAAATCTGTCACATCTTCAAGCGTACTGTCATCATTTATGAGATACCAAGTGCCTTCGCCAGATGGAAGCGTGTAACTTCCGTTTTCAACACCAACACTGTTGCTTTCGTTAATGTTTGTGTCGTAGATAAGAATATTGAGCGTCACTTGATAATAATCATGGCTGATTGAGCCAACTTGAAATCCTCTGGTCAATCCATGAATGATGACTTTCACTTCATGCATTCCGGCAGTTGTGAACGTCCACGAATTGAGATTTCGATAATAGATTGGCGTGCCGCTATCGTCAACAATGTGATATGTGACATTTGTCAAGCCAAGGTCGACAACATTTATGTCATTTCCATAAGAGAATTCGTCAAGCAAATCACCAAAATCAACCGTCGAGCCGACTTCATAGCTATAAGTCGGGAATGTGATGTCTGTCACATCATCATCTTCTTTTGGCGTTTCAACATTTATTTGTGTGGCTGTTGTTCCACTGGTGCCATAAACGCTGAAGCCAGTTGGAAGTGTGATAACATTTTGAGAATGAGTTGTTTGCGCGCCACTTTCTGACTCGTTATAAACTTCATAAACACCGCTTGTCGAAATGATTGGCGTTGTTTCAAACGTTGTGTTTGAGTTGAGCGACATTCTAAACTGTCCAAGGCTGAGACGAGTGTTGTTGCCTTCAAAATATCCGTCAAATCCAGACACTTTCATATAGACATCCACAATAAACGCTTCACTTGTGATATTGAAGTTTGTGCTGGTTGTGATTGTGCCATTTTCGTCAATGAATGCGTTTCCGCCTTCTGAGCTTATGTTGAAATAGAATTTCTCTGCACCCGCGCTAAGGAACGTCGGTGCTGGGCTAGCAGAAGAGATGTTTTCTATCAATGTTATTCCGCTTGCCCATTGTTCAAGTGTGATGATGTAATAAGTTTGCGTTTCATCTGTCACTTTCAGATAGTCATCAACAACAAATGCAGTGTCGCCAGTTGTTCCGCGATAGAGTGGATAAACATTGAAGTCATATGGAACTTGATAATTTGTGTTTGAAATGTTTGAATGATACAAGAAGAACAATCTCACAGGTTTTGCGGTTGAAGTTGAAAGTTCGTTGACGTGCTCAATGTTCAGAGTTATTGTGTTATACTCGGCAATATGTCCTGAAAAATAATTTGAATAAGCTGAGCCGTCATCTTCTTCATATTGCAACGAATTTGAAGAGCCGTTGTAAACCAAAGTTGGATTTTCCTCAACATTTTCGCCGTTAATTGTGTGAGCTGTCACTCGAACATAGAAGTTGCCTCCTTCGCCAAGGTTTGTTGTAAGATTTGTGATGTTTTCTGAAATTCCAACATATTCGGTCACCGAATAGTCATTTGGGTTTGTCAAAACAATTGTTTCGTTTGTCGCAAGATGTGAAATATCATTGCTGATTGCAAGAGTGACACTTTCTTGCGGAGCAAGTTTGACTTCAAGTGTGTCGTTGTAAACAGTGTCACCTGTCAAAGGTTCTGCAACAGGGCTGCTTCTGTCAGCAATGTTTGTTTCAAACAATCCGTCAGTGTCAAGTTCGCGCTGAATTGAAACCATTTTGCTCAAAACTGCTTCGTTGGCAATTTGATAATTTCCGTCAGTCTGTGTGATTGTGCAAAGAGTGATTTGCATTTCGACATCATTCAAAATGTCGCTTTGACCAAACAGTGTTCCGTCGATATAAGGAACTGTGAACGCTTTGTTTGCATCATAGCCGCTTCCTGAGATGATTGTCGGATTTTCTACGTCAAGATAAACATAAGAAACATCGCTGTTTGTCACAAGGTCATTGTTTTCAAAGACATTTCTAGCAAAAGCATCCGCCGAATTTAAAGGTGCACCAGCAGAATAAGATGTGCCAATGTTTCTTCCATTATAGAAGAAGTCAATCCTTTCCACTTTCAGTGAGGTCACATTTGAATAGAGATTTGCGTTGGCTTTTGTGACAGCACCTTCGTCAATGCCCGCTTCGTCATTTGAGAACGCATAAGCATCAATGCCGTTCAATTCAATTGTGTAATCTGGACTTGACGCAGAGCTTGATGTCGGTGTAAAGTCTGGTCTTGTGTAAGTGCTTGCCACCGAATAAGATTGAGACAAGACCAGATTTGAAGTGGTTCCAGATGTGTCACGAACTGCGTTTAGATATTCAACTTTATACAAGCCTTTCGTCTCTGATGTGCCATAATTTATTCTCAAAGTGATTGGGGAGTTTTGTGCCGCAACATTGTCTGCCGTGAATGTGATGTCCTCATCGTTGATTTTATCTATTATTTCTCCGTCTTCGTTATAATAATAGAACGTTTTGCTGCCGCCAAACAAATTGAATGTGAGAACTGCCGAATTATCTCCGCTCGTAGTTGGAGAAATTGTGCTGTTCAAATAGAACGTTGTCAAGCCCAAATCTGGATAGTTATAAGCAAATGAGAATGTGACTGAAACGTCAGAAATTGTTGGGCTGGTTGTTTCGCCGTCTTCGTTTGTGGTCGTTATTGTCGGAAGCGTGATTTGAATTTCGTCTAATGGGCTGCCAACCTGATTTGTTGTATAATTGAAAGTTTCATAAACAACATAGTTTGCGCCATCAACAAGTTCTTTGTTTGCTGTCACTTCTCTATAGAGCGAACCAGTTGCAATTGTTCCGCCCTCTTCAAGTGCTGGAAGAGAACTTGTTTCAATCTGAGGGTTGAGTGGAGATGTAAGTGTGAAATAGAACCTTGCTTTATAGTTAAATTCGTTTTCGAGTTCAATCACATAATATTTTGAACCCAAGTCAAGATTTCTATAGTCCACTCTAAGCTGTGTAGATTGTGATGTGTTTTCGTAAACACCATCAGAACCTTCAGTCCAATAATTTTCACCTAATGCAAGCTCATAGTCGTTATATTTTGTCGAAGTCGTTGACGTGATGTTTGGCGTGTAGGTGTAAGAGAATTCGTTTGCGCTGTTTGCGGTCGAGCCATACATGTTTGCAATGATTGTTGAAGCTGCCTGACCTGCGCTTTCGCCCAAATTCCACAAATTGAAGTAGCCGCTTGTGCCAGCGTTTGAAATTTCGTATGACGATTGATAGTTGCTCATAACGCTCTGATTTCCAATAACTTCACTTGCGCCAGAGCTGTAACTTGCTGTGTCTTCTTGTCTGTTTTTAAATCTGAAAGACGTGTTGTTTTCGCTGACAACTCTAAACAAAATGTTGTGATAAACTGTCAACGTTTGATTTCCAAAGCTTACTGTGTAAGACAATCTCATCATAACATGGTTGCCGTCGTTGTTTGCGCCCATTGCCCACAAGTTGTAGTCCAAAACTTTTCCGTTTGGAACATTTCCTTGTGTGTATGCAACATTGTATAGATAGTTGTCAAAGGCGCCATTTGAACCATGGTTTATGCCCTGTCCGCCATTTTCACTTAACAATTTTGGACTTGGTGTCAGACCTGTCCAATAAGTCGTGCCGTTTTCGGATTCAGTGTTTATAAGAGTGTTGTGGATATATCCTGCGACTTGTTGAAGTCTTGTCGCTTCATCGGTCGCCGTGATGTCGCCTTCACTTGTAACTGTGTCGGCAACTTGCAAATCATTAAACCCATAAATGGTCAGTGCAATTTCTCCGGCTGAATTTGCAATCATATCTCTTGTGTAAAGCGCATTTTGTCTCGTGTTTGTGATGCCAAGGCTTGTAAATCCAAGCAGGCTCTGTGGAGCGTTTGGATTTGTGTTTATGTCAACAGTTGTGTAGCCATTTGCTTCATCAGCGTTTCCTGTCACATCAAATTCGATGTTCAACATGACATTGTAAAGCGAATTTAAGTTGAGATATTCATCGTCGCCAAATTTAACCAAAACAACATATTGTTTCAACACATCATAGTCGCTTGCCGACAAGATAACATTTGATGCGAGCTGTGGATTTTCATATTGAATGTTGTTGTTTTCGTCGCGAATGATTGTTCCGCCTTCGTCAACAGACGGCGTCGCGAGCATAAGTTGAATGTCATCCGTGAATGCAATTGGAACATTTTGATAGCTTACTGTTATTCTGCTGGTCAAAGTTGGATTGATTGAGAACACTGTCTGATAGTTCACTTCTGTTGACTGTCCCATTTCATCAACGCCGCTTGAAGTTGTGAAAGTTCCAAGATATTCATATCCACTCAGGGCTCTGCCCAAATCTAGATTGATTGTTTGACCTGGGTTTGTTGCCGTTATTGTGACAACTTGAACTTCGTTTGCACTGTTTTGGAAACGAGCATAATATGTTGAGTTTTGTGCAACACTTGAAGCAAAAGCATAGTTTAAAATTCTGTTTTGTGCAAAGATTGTCTGTTCTTGAGAACTCAAATCTTCGGCATAAATTGTTTCTTGATTGTTTGCATAGTTTGGTGCATAAGTTTGAACGCTGTAAACATTTCCCGCCAGGATTTCCACAGTGTATGTCGTTGTGTATGCATTGACCGTCACTGCAAAGCTTACCGAACCACTGTAAGAAGAATCAGCCAGGCTGAAAACTAAGTTGATGTTTGGTCTATCGTCTGTTGACGTCACTTCCAAGCCGCTGATGATTGAGCGGTCTTCAGTTGAAGTTGTGATTTCCTTTGTGGTTGCTCCTGAAATGCTCACTCTGGCGTTGTTGATTTCAGAGACGCTTATGCTCCAAGTTTCTCCAATTGATGTCATAAAATCTGCGACATAATCAAGATGAACATGCGAAACAACAACTCTGTTTTCGCTCGCAAAATCTGCCGAACTGTTGAAGAAGTTTTCGTATGTGGCAGATGTGAACGCGGTTGAGTTTTGAGTTGTCGAAATATATTCCGTTTCCATGGTTGTTACGCCATCTGGTTTTGGATAGTTTGTTGAAAGGTTGACACTCGGCTGCAAAGCAAATCTATAGCCCACAGCAAATGTGAAGATTGTCTTGCTTGATGTGCCGTTGTTGAAAGCATAGTCAACATAAAGTTGTCTCGTCAGTGTGGCGACTGAGCCAACTGAATTTTCGTTGAAAAAGACTGAAGTTTTGTCTTCTGAAAGCGAAACTGTGCTTTGAATTGTGTCGTCAGCAAACAAATATGTGGCAGATGTTTCAGCAGCGACATCAAATTCTGCAAAATATGAGACCACATCTTGAACAGTTGCACCAAATTCAAGCTTGCCATATCTGTCGTTTGTGTCAGAATAAATTCTGTTCGTTTGAAGGTTGACATCGGCGCTTGTTTCAATCGCAAATTCAAATGTGTAAGTGCTGTCAACGCCCTCAACAGAAATTGTGCCAACAAATTCAAATGTTGCAGTTTGTGGCAAGTGAGCAAATTCGATTGTGGTTTCTTGCCATGTTGCACCTGTTGTGATTTTCAACAAATCTGCCAGTGTGACGTCCGCCATATAACTTTCGTCGCCATTTGCAAGTGCAATAGAAACATCTGTTATCGTTCTGTTTTCTGCGCTAAGGTTTGCAAAAACTGAATTTTGTGCATTTAAAAGACTGTAAGTTTGTCCGCCTGCAAAGTTGTTGTTTAAGCTGATGTCAAAATAACTTTCCACTTGAAGATTAACTCTAAACACAACTTTTTGGTCGGTATAGAAACCGATTTCAAAACTGTTGTCTTTGGTTATGTTTTGTTGTGGCATCAATCGAAGATTTTTGCCCGTAATTCTGTTTAAACTGTCTCTGACAACATCCAAGAATGCATAAGTGAAGTCGATTGGATTGTTTTCGGTTGTTATGGTCACAGAATAGGTCACACCGCCAATATCAAAAGTGTAAACATTTTCTTCAGCGCCCGCTTGCCCTTCAAGGAAGCTTTCAAACGCAGTTTCGTCTTCAAACCAGCCCAAAAACAAATCGTCTGCAAGAGTGATTGTCGTTGGTTCTCCATCACTTGTTGTCTGAACTTCTGTGCCTGCCTTGATGAAATAAGCTCTCTGCAATGCATCTGCCAAATCTTCTTCCGAGCCTTCAATATAAGTGTAAAAATCGGTTATTCTGCTCAAGTTTCCGCCATTTTCGCCACTTCGGATGTTTATTTCTGCCGTCAAAACACTTTCATCCGTCTGACCAGCAGTCAATGAAACACTATAGACATCGTCTGTGTCCGTCAATTCTTGTGAGTTGAGATATAAATCATGAGTATAATTGTTGCTTTGATAGAATTTGATTTGATATTCTCTTGCACTGCCAACAAGTTCGGTGATGTTTCCTTCTGCATCTTCTAAGTAATAACATTTTTCAACATTGAGCGTGACAGCCGATGTTTGACCGTTCAATTTGACTGTCAAAACGCCTTCTTGACTGAAACTATATTCGACGCCGCTTGGCAAATTTTGGTTTGTGACTGAATATCTAAACTTCAAGGTTTCGTTTTCATCCAAGCTAATTTCTGGTTCTGCAAAACGCTTGCCGTTTGCCCACTTGCTGTTTGTTGGAGTCAATTCTTCTTCAAAATCAATCACAAAACTTCCGTCTGCTTGAAGATTTGAACCATCCAAATATTCTGCGTCGTCGGCATAAGGATATTTGATGCTTCCAAGAGAGAAGCTTGGAGTGACTTTGATTCTATAATAGTAAACAAAATTTTCATCTGGTTGTGCACTCTTGTAAACTTCGAATCTCAAAACTATATATGCATCAGTATATTGGCTTTCCAAATGATTGATTTTTAAAACAGTCTCAAAGTTTTCGCCATTTGTTGAAAGTTCGGCAAGCCCGTCAACATATCCTTGTGCATCTTCCACAATTGAAACATTCACTTCTGTGTCTTGCAAACCAGCATAAGCATTTGACAGAGTTTTGCTGAAGTAAAGCCCAAACAAATCTCGAACTTGTGCATTTCCTTCTTCATCAACCCCAATTTGATTGTCACTGTTGTGAACAATCGTGTAACTTTGCCCTGCGTCCAGAACTTGATAAACATCGTTTTCTTCAAGAGAAGTGTAGCCGTCAAGCCCAAGCAAACCTTCCAAAGTCAAATCGCCAAAACTGTTGTAAATCATGTCTGTCGGCACAATCTCAGTCTTAGCTGAGTTGTTGTAATAAACAAACTTGTCTCCCAACTTGCTTATGATGGCATTTATGGTGACAATGATTGTCAATTGATTCGCGTCGCCAGTGTTGTCTGTCAAAACCTGACTGATTTCAAACCAATTATTTTCGGTGCTGAAATATCCACCCATAAGTTGTGTTCTTGTTGTCAACATCGTGGCAGAATTTCTTATCAAATCGCCAGAACCTGCCACTTCCAAAATGCTATAGCCATCAGCCACTCTGTAATTTGTGCCTGGAAGCAAAATCAAAACATTTTGACCGTTGAAGTTTGCACTTAAAATTTCGCTGTTGTTCTCTGTTGTGATAACACTGGCAATATCAAAGTTTTGGAAACCAATTCCGTAAGAAATTTCCGTGCCATTTTCGTCTGGCAACACCACTTCAAGCTCTGAGCCACCTTCGTCGACAACAATTCTTAAAGCATCCAACACAACCTGACTTCCGCCGATATTTTCTGAAACTCGTAGCGAGAAAGTTTGCAATTCATATTCGCCCAGTTCTACTTCCAAAGTTGAGTTTTGAGCAAAACCAATTGTTCCGGTGTTTGTTATAAGAATATATCTATTGTCGGATATGTTTTCATAAGAAAGGTTTATGCCTTGAATTTCATTTTCAAAAGTTCCTGTTTGCAGATAGTCTGTCATCTTATAAAGTTGATAAACTGATGAAACATTCTCTCTGCCAGCAGCCACTGAAGAAAGGTCAAGATAAGGCGTTGTCGTTCCGTCAATCACTGCATTTGTCGACTGTCTGACAACATAATTTGGATTTATGTAAAGCGAAATTTGAATGCTCTGCGTGAGAGTTGTGATTGTTCCATAATAAATCGTAAATGTGAATGTTCTATATTCTTTTACATCATTCAAACGCAAATAAATCGTGTCTGTGCCGCCGTTTGTCTCTCTGACCAAGCTGCCAAGACCTGTTTCATTGGTCTGAATGTAACCCGAAACATCGCTTCCAGCCATTATGCTTGCCCAAGAATATGTTCCTCTGCCAGAATGGCTGCTCAAAGTGATATAGTCTCCAATGTTGTAATCCATATTTCCATAGACACCGATAGCTGGATTGTTTTGCACCAAATAGTCGGAATAATCTTCAAAATATGCATTGAAATTTGACGCAATCTGCAAATCTGGCAAAAATCTCAAAGTCAAAGTGATATCATACAAAATTCCAGCGTTGTCTGTGACAGAAAAGACCAAATCCGTGCCGGTTTCATCTTTGAAAGGCAAAACTATGTCAATTTTTGAAATCTCTTCGCCTCTGTAATCTGCGATTGAGGTGTTGGCATCCATTTCGTCGTTAAACTTCACCATGTTCATAATCTGCGTCTGCATGCTGGAAGACAAACCTGAAAGATAGGTGTTGTCAATTCTAAACACCATGTCATCTGTAGGATTTTCAGGATCAGAAGAAAGATAGACGTTCAACAAATCCGCCAAAATGATCTCTTCTCCTGGCACGACATATCTTCGAATTGTGATATTGCTTGGGTCGTCCGCCTCTCCCCACTCTTTTGTGGTTATGTCAGTGGTGTCCCATTCAGAATAATCCGCTTCCACTCTGTCAAGCCCTTCGCTTGTGACATCAAAGTTGAACACTGGTGAGCAAAGCGGAACACTTTCGCCACCTTCATTGGTGATATAAACATATTCACCTTGAGCGTCAACAACATAAACCATCAAAGTTGTTTCTCTAGATTGTCCACCGGTCGAAACAAAGTTTTGAATGGCGTTTTGATCGGCATTGAGCGACAAAACTTTTGATTGACCTTCAATAACAGGCGTTTCTTCAAATTTAACGTCATAAATGCCAGCATTCGGGTCAATTTCGTTTCCACGTTGGTCAATCAACGTGAAAGACAAATAAGAATTCAACACATCCAAAACTGTTTGGTCTGCTGTCGCTTGAAGTTCTGTTTCTCCCCAGAAAATTTCAATTCCGTCCGTGCGAATTGTGGCTTGAATGGTTTGCGTTGGATCCATATTCAAATCTTCATAAGCTCCCGTCATTGCCACTGGTGTTTGATAATAGATATAGAAATGGTCAACCCCATCGTTTTCTCTGTTGTTTATATCTTTTGTATAAGTGTCAATGCCGTCGTTGTATTTGAGTTGAAGTTTGACATAAATCCCTTCGACAGAAGCAGGAATATCGGCTGAGAAATAGTTACTCGAAATTCCCAAAACACCTTGGAAATTCATGTTCCCAAGTTCTTCGCCCAAAAATTGAATGCCCTGAAGTGTCACATATCCATTTGTTTCTCTTCCAAGTGCGTCTAAGCAAACAATTTCAAGTTTTTGCTCTGTGGATGTTGTTGTGAAAGCAGAAATAACCTTTTCATCGTCGCCAGCTTCAGCGTTTTCCAAGGTCATGTTGAAAGTCAACATCGTAAGGTCATTGTGTGCATTGTCTTTGTTTACTGCCGGGATATAATATTGATTTTGTTCGTTTGGCAAAATTCCTTCCGCAAAACTGAACGAAACATCCATGTTGGCTATTGACAGTGTGCTGTCCACAAGAACGTCTTTCACACGGCTGGTTTTTACAATTAAATATTTTCCGTCATCAGTTTTGTAAGGCGTTCTGTCAGCATAAGTCTTGATGCTCGCCACAACAATTTTTGCCGTTCCTTCAAAACTTGCCAAAGCCGTCAAAGTGTTCAAACTGTCGACTTCATACAAAGTGTAACTTCCATCAGCATTTGCTCCTATGCCAGCAATGCTCAAAGGATTGCCTTGATAGTCAACAGAATAATTCACTCCTGCCTTGCAGTTGAAATTTTCTGTAAGTTCAAATTGGTCATCTTCATCTTTCAACAAGAAATATCTCACTGATTGATAGATGTTTGAAGAGCTCAACGGATTGATAAGGTCTGACAAATTGACATTTCCAGGTATTGGCTCGCCATCTTCCGTGTAATTTATCGAAAGTCTGATAGAATTTTGTTCTCTCCAACCAAGTCCTTCTTCTTCGTGATTAATCACATTCAAAATGAAAGTTTTTTCAGCAAGTTTGTCAGAAGTTTCGCCATCAAAAGCAAAATAATTTTCCCAGTATCCACTTTCATTTTCAAAGAAGAAGTTGATTTCAAATTGATAATCCACATCGGCATTCGTTTCAGACGAAACATTCATTCTCCAATAATAATCTCCATAGCTTGTTGGAGTTGCGTTTGGCAAAAGATAATACACAACGCCATCGGCTGGATTGAAATAGTCGGTTTCACTTGAATATGTTTCTCTTGTGATTGAATAAGTTCCGTCTGGCAAAGCTTCAACTCTCATAATTCTTCCGCCCAAAACTTCCAAGCCTTGTGTGGTTGCTCCAGAAGGCAGCTTTAAGCCGATATTTCCGAAAAGAGAGTTCAGAGAAGTTCCAACACTGTCTTTGATTGAAGCGCCCAAACTTGCATTTCCGTTGTTTGAGCTTGCCGTCAACATGAAATATTGATCAAAATAAGCATTGACAGAAAGTTCGTCCAAGTTTGAACCAAAAATCTCCACACTGTCGACATCCACATCCAAAACTCTTATTCCAACAGTCTTGGAAACGCAAGTTTCTGGATGACCTTCAAAATATTGCAAAATCATGGCAACATAATTTTCCAAATTGTTTTCGTCATAATAGCTTTCAAACATTGCCAAAATTTGTTCTTGATAATATGCGTTTGCAAACGTGTAAGCCGTGATAGGGTCTGCTTCATTGCCTGTGGTTTCGTTTGCTGTGAAACGGTTTGTGGCAATGTCATAAGAAATTCGCTCAGAATTTATTGAAAAGAAAACTTGTTTCTCTCTGTTTGTGTCACTAAACATAAACTTGCTTTGTTCTGGCGAAAAAATTGTGTCCAACGAAAAGCTTGTGTCCACCACAACCTCTTGAACATCGCCGGTTTGTTCAGTGTCTGCCACTTGCAAAGCAAGGTCATAAACCGGAACATCAATGGCGATTGTCACTGTCTGAGAAGCCAGCAACACGTTTGAAGATCTGGCGGTCAAAACTGAAGTCCCGCCATTTGTCCAGCTAAATTCTTGATTGTTTAAGTCAAAATAATCTTCATTTTCTATGTAAACTGTGAAAGGTCTGTTGAGTTGAACTTGTTGTGGAACGCGAATAACTCCGTCAGTGATGTAACCTTGCGTGTCTTGTGCAGACAGTTGTCCTAAAAGTGAAAGTGTCACATTTGTTTCTGTCACTCCTTCGGTGGTGGAATTTATCACCATTCGGAAAGAACCTTCTTCATTTGGAGCGACTTCAAAACGTGCAAGCTGTTCGTTGTAACTTCCATTCCCTTCAGGCAAAACATAAGAAAAACTCATATCTTCAGGTTCAATGACAACATCATCAAACCTGCCCATGAGATAAAGCGAAAGCACTGTGACACCACCAATGCCAATCACTCCCAAAATCACAAATAAAATCACTTTCCAAAGCTTGAGAACTTTCTTCATACAAACCCCACTTTCAACAAGAAGTCAAACACGGTTAAATCTTTAGATTTAGTGTTTGCTTTTTTGCCAAATTTAACAAAATTTATGTAAATAAATTGTGTCACAAAAAAATCAAGCAGTTTTTCACAAAATCATTATACTATTCTCGCGAAAAAATTCCAAATAAATCTCGGAGAAAATTATATAAATAAAAAATAAT
>CAJLLK010000017.1 GCA_905207515.1 uncultured Christensenella sp.
GTACTTGTTAGAACTTTATAATAATCAATTTGAATTTTCAGATGATTTTTTTAAAGAATGTAAAACTCATATAAGTAAAAAGGTTAATTATCTTATACAATATGAATTTAAGGAAACAGAACTAAACGAAAATTGGAAATTAATCGTACCTAAAAATTTAAAATCTCGCATTAATGGAGGATATTAATGAACTATTCAAAACAATACTTGGCAGAATTTAAAATAATTTCAAAATAGGAGTAAAAAATGGAAAAGTGGGATTTATACGACAAAAATAGAAACAAATTAAATAAAGTTGTAAATAGGGGCGACTATTTAAGTGATGACGAATATCATTTGGTTGTAAATGCATGGATCAAAAATGATAAAGATGAGTTTTTGATTACTCAAAGAAACGCAAAAAAAAGTTTTGCTTTTATGTGGGAATGCACAGGGGGTTCTGCTTTAAGTGGCGAAACATCGCTTGATGCAGTTGCAAGAGAAGTTAAGGAAGAATTAAATATAGACATAGACAGATCAAAAGCAACTCTTTTTGATTCTACATTAAGATACTACAAAGGTTGCCCAGACATTTTAGATGTTTGGGTTATTGTGGACAACACACCAATAGAAAAGGTTAAAATTCAAGAAGAAGAAGTTATGGATGTTAAATGGGCAACAAGGCAAGAAATTATGGATTTATATAATAATGGAAAGTTTGAAGCAAACGCATTTTTTAAGGAAGTAATAAGCAGAGGATAATGAAAGAAAAAGTATATTATGTGGGATTTAATGCAAAATGTGGGATTTAATGCAAATAATGCAATTTGCAACGAAAGTTTTTTTGAAGGTTCAATAACTCTTTATCCAACAAATGAAAAGGGAAACAAAATTTCTTTTTAATCAATTTTTTGAATATGCAATTGATTGTGGGTTAGTAGAAAATAACCCTACTTTAAGAATAAAAATAAAAGCAAGAGATACTTTTCAACATGATATGGAAAATAAATATAAAGCTATACCAGAAGATGTAAGAATGAAATTTGTTATTGCACTAAATCAACATGAATTTTTAAAACCATTTTGTATGACTATGATGTTTGCTGGGCTTAGAGCAGGTGAAGCACTTGCATTAAGGTGGGAAAATATTGATTTTAATAATAAAACAATTACGGTTAAAAACAGTGTAACGCAAGTTCCTATTTTTGATAAGAAGGGTAAGGTATTAAGTAGGAAAACGGTTATAGGACAAACAAAAACAAATTGTTCTGTTCGAGAGGTTCCTATTCCAGATATTTTGATAGATGTGTTGAAAGATTGGCGTAAATGTCAATGGGTCAGAAAAGAACTTTCAAGAGTTGATTTATTGGCTCCAAATGCCGTTGTTTTTTCAAATGAAGATGGTAGTGTAAGAACATATTCTAGAACGAGAAGAATTTTTGATAGATTTGCAAAAAGGAACGGTTTTTATGGGAAAATACACTTCCATACTTTAAGACACACATATTCAACAATGCTTTTTGAAGCAAATGAAAATCCCAAAGTCATACAAGCGTTGCTAGGACACAAATCTGTAAAAACGACAATCACTGTCTACAACAATGTGAATAGTGATTATGTAAAAGAAAGCACCAATCGTTTAAACGATAGACTAAATGAAAATGAAATTTTAAGAAAACAAAATTATCAAAACAAAGAAGAACAAGAAGAAAAGAAATCTAATCTGGAAAATTTGTCTGATGAAGATTTTGATTTAATGTTAGAAGAAATGCTTAAAGAACGAAAAGAAAGAAAACGCAAACGAGAAAAAGATTTTGAGATGTAAAAAGTGTGTCACATAAGTATTGACTTTGAAAAATCTTATGATAGAATGCAAGTAAAAGGTTGAAGAAACGTAATGTTCTTCAACCTTTTGCATTAAAAAAGGAGAAGTGATATAATATGGGTGTATTTGATGATTTAATTAAAATCGATGAAAATGGAATAGTGAGTTATGCTGGTTGGGTTGAATGGAAACATGTTCCAATGGGGTTATTGCATTGCCCTGTGTGTTTAGTTTTAGATAAATGCTGGTTTAACAATATTCTAAAACCTGAATTACCGCAACATGAAAAATGTCATTGTATTGCAAATAATATTTCAAGACCAATTCCAAATGTTAATTCGAAAGCAAAATGTGACCTAAAAAAATTTACAGATTATATTTTTAGTGATAAGTATGCGTGGAATGGTAAAAGGGCTTTATTTGAAATGTTGGGTTTTACAGTAAATGATTCTCAATATCTAAAAGAAGAATATGAAAAACAGGCAGTAAAAAATTATTGTGATAGTAAATATAAACTAGGCAAATTAGATACACAGGGACAAAGAATCAATATTGATATTGAATTTGTAAAAAATGGTAGAAATCTTGTGTTTACTTCTGGTTGGATGGTTAGACCAAAGGGAGAAATTACAAATAATACACCATTGGCAGATTAAAAAGGAGATAATATGAAATATTTAGATTTAGTTGAATTGATAAAGGAAAAACCAGCTTATACAAAAGCTGGAGTTGAACTCGGTGATTTTGGTGCTATAATGAGTGAAAAACCCATCAATGGGAAATGGCAAGTAGTTTTCTCTGAATTTTATACAGGTAAAGATATTGCAGACATTATGGTTGCTGAAGAAGATTTGAAAGTTCATGAAAGCGTGCCGAAAGATAGATATCCTAAAAAATAATTTGACAGCAATTGACAGCAAATGTACCAGTTTTAGAGAGTTTACGAACGAATTAGACCGATAGTTGATTTTTTGACTATCGGTCTTTTTTATGGAGCAAATATTGACAGCAATTGCACCAAAAATTGACAGCAAATGTTTTTTTGCTTTAAAAATTTCGTTAAAAAATGAGAATAAAAAAATCGCCAAAACCCTAGGAAAATAAAGGGTTTTAGCGACTTTTAATGAGTGGAGCTACTGACGGGAATCGGACCCGTGACCCCTGCCTTACCAAGGCAGTGCTCTACCGCTGAGCCACAGTAGCATATCTATAAAAATAGGCTAATTTATTAAGTTTTTAAGTCGGTAATTTTAGGCATTTCAAATCTTACCAAGGCTGTGCGCTACTGCTGCGCCACATAAGCATGTTTGTTGCGCTTTTACCTTTGTGTCACATAAGTAAATGAACTTTTTGCAAACGTTAGAAGTTTAACATATTTATTTTTTAAAGTCAATTCTTTTTTCACAACTTATACACAATTTTGATATCTGGCTTTTGTTTATATATTTTTATGAAAACAAATCTTTTTTTTAAGCTAAATTCAAAAGAAATTCCAAAAAACTTAAAAAAATCTTCAAAAAATAGGAAAATTATTAAAAAAACAGCAAAATTTTGTGTTTTTTCTTCTTTTTTTAATTTTAGTCTTTAAGCTGTTGTGATTGATTGCAAAAATAATTTTAAAAACAGTAAAAAATTAAATTTTTGCGTTATTTTTTTGACTTTATTTTTAAATTTCTTTATACTAATTAAAAAGGAGAGGTTATGGATAAAAAATTTGAACCACTTTTCACTCCATGGAAAATTGGAAATGTGGAAATTAAAAACAGAATTGTGCTTTGTCCGATGGGCGGAACTTCCATTTTTGGTTGGATGGAACCACATCATTTTGACCAAGATGCAGCCGACTTTTTTATGGACTTGGCAAAAAACAATGTGGGATTGATTATCCCTGGCATTGCTCCGCTCAAGAATTTGATAGGCGGGCAGTGGCTTTATAAAAGCAAAAAATCTTTCAAAAAATTGAAACCTTACATGGAAGAAATTCACAAGACTGGTGCCAAACTTTTTGTTCAGTTGACAGCAGGTTTTGGTCGTTCGTTTTCAGTTCCTAACGCTTTGGTGCCGATTTTAAAAAGCAAGGTGTTGAATGCGGTTTTGAAGCCAATCATTGATGTGAGATATTTGTGCGCTTCTCCGAGCAAGTTGCCTTCAAGATGGGCAGACGGAGTGTTTACAAGAGCACTCACAAAGAAAGAAATTGAAAAAATGATTGACGCTTTTGCAAAAACTGCAAAGATGTGCAAAGATGCAGGTGTTGACGGTGTGGAAGTCCATGCGGTTCACGAAGGCTATTTGCTTGACCAATTTACAACTGAATATACAAACCAAAGAACAGACGAATATGGCGGAAGCTTTGAAAATCGTTATCGTTTTCCTGTTGAAGTTGTCAAGGCAATAAAGGCGGTTTGTGGGCAAGATTATCCTGTTTCGCTGAGATATTCTGTTGTGAGCAAGACAAAGGGCTTCCAAAAAGGTGCTTTGCCTGGTGAAGAATACACTGAAGTCGGAAGAGACATGGAAGAAAGCGAAAAAGCTGCAAAATATTTGCAAGACGCAGGTTATGACATGCTCAACGCCGACAACGGAACTTATGACGCTTGGTATTGGGCTCATCCACCTGAATATATGCCACAAAACTGCAATCTTGAAGATGTTTCTCATATTAAAAAATTTGTGGACATTCCTGTTGTGTGCGCCGGAAGAATGGAGCCAGATGTTGCCGCTAAAGCGATTAAAGAAGGAAAGATTGACGCAATGGGCGTTGCGAGACAATTTTTGACCGACCATGAGTGGGTGACAAAACTAAAAGAAGACCGCCTTGAAGACATTATGCCTTGCATTTGCTGCCACAATGGTTGCTTTGCCATTTCAAAATATAAAGGTGTTGCAAACGCTGGCTCAATGAACGACACAAAACATATGTCAAGATGTGCAATCAATCCTTTGACAATGCAAAATCACAAATATGACATCATTCCTGCCAAAAAACCAAAGACCGTTGCTGTTATAGGCGGCGGCGTTGGCGGAATGGAAACCGCTCGAATTGCCACTTTGAGAGGTCACAAGGTGACAATTTATGAAAAGAGTGACAAGCTTGGCGGGGTGTTTATTCCTGCTGCGGCTCCTTCATTTAAAGAGAAAGACAAACAATTGATTGAATGGTATAGACGCCAAATTTCAAGACTTCCGATTGAAGTTAAGCTCAACACCGAAGTCAAAGATCTTTCACAAATCAAAGCCGATGAAATTGTTATCGCAACGGGTGCAGTTGCGAAAAAACCTCCTATCAAGGGCGCTGAACGTGCCATTGAAGCCATTGATTATTTGAATGGCAAAGAAGTAGGCAAAAATGTTGTCATCATCGGCGGCGGCTTGACAGGCTGCGAAATTGCTTACGACTTGTTCTTGAAAGGCAAAAAACCTGTCATTGTTGAAGCGATGAACGATTTGATGATTTCAAACATGCTCTGTTTGGCAAATTCGTCATATCTGAGAGATTATTTTGAATATAAAAAGGTTCCTGTGCATTTGGAAACAAAGGTGGAAGAAATCAAAGATGGCTCTGTTGTCGTTTCTGACAAGGCGGGAAGCAAAACCGAAATCAAAGCTGACAGCGTGATTTTGGCTGTGGGTTACAAACCAAATCCACTTGCAAAAAAATCAAGACATGTTCACATTGTTGGCGACGCATTGGCTGTTGGAAATTTGCGAACAGTTGTTTGGCGAGCTTGGGAAGTTGCTGAAAAAATTTAAGAAGCTTTTTAGCTTCTTTTTTTATCAAAGTTTCTCTCGTTGACATAGATATTCAATGGGGGTTATTGATGAAAAATTTTATTGACGAAAAGTTTTTTGCTTTGATTGATGAATTTAAAAACAAATCTAAAAACGAAATTTTTGAACACATTGTGAGCACTTTCTTTTCAAGAGTTCCCATTCCGACGCAGGAAAGCTTGCAGAATTATTTCAAAACCTATCCTTACTGGGGAGAGCTTGACAGGCTTCATGGAAATTTTGATGTTTTCAAGAAAAAAGCCCATGTTTTCAAACATCATCACAGAGATTTTGTGTGGCTTTACAACAAGTTGAACGATTATAAGTCGAAATATGTTCTGTTTTCGGTTTTAAACAATTTCTATAATTTTGACTTTGTAAATCTTTCAAAGGCGACCGAAAGAGTGTTTAAACATTATTTTGATTTAGACCTATATTCGTGCGAAAACGAAGTTTTTGTCGACGTTGGAGCTTTCACAGGTGACAGCGTGGAAGATTTTGTTTCATCTTTTGGCGAAAAAAGCTATAAAAAGATTTATTGCTATGAGATAACCACTTCAATGATGCCGACTTTGAAACAAAATTTGGCAAAATATAAGAATATAATTTTCAAAAACAGTGCGGTTGCAGACAAGAGTGGCGTTATGTTTTTGCAAGAAAATGATTTTTCTTCTTCGGCAAACCAAGCAGCCAAAAAAGGCAGTGAAAAAATTGAGAAAATCGCTTTGGATGGCGACATAGACGAAAAAATTTCGATGATAAAAATGGACATTGAAGGCGGCGAGCGCAAAGCTCTGATTGGCGCAAAAAAGCACATCATTGAAGATGTGCCAAAGCTTTTTATTTCGGTTTATCACAACAATTCTGATTTGTTTAAATTGCCAAAATTGATTTATAGTTACACAAAAAAATATGATTTTTATCTGCGTTATTATGGAGGAAACCTTTACGCCACTGAGATTGTTTTGATTTGCCTTCCAAAAAAATTTAATATCTACTAAACTGACTGTTATACAAATTGTAATAGAACCCTTTTTGTGCCAAAAGTTCTTTGTGAGTGCCTTGTTCGATGATGTTGCCTTTGTTCATAACCAAAATGACGTCAGAAGATGTGATGGTTGAAAGCCTGTGTGCGACAACAAAACTGGTTTTGTTGTCCATCATGCGGTTGAACGCTTCTTGAATGGCAAGTTCGGTTCTTGTGTCGATGTTGCTTGTGGCTTCATCCAAAATCAGCATAGGCGGCTTTGCCAACATCAATCTTGCAATGCAGATAAGTTGTTTTTGACCTTGAGAAAGATTATCGCCATTTTCGTTTATGATTGTGTCATAGCCTTCTGGCATGGTCTGAATGAAATAATCCGCTCCAGCAAGCTTTGCCGCTCTTCTGATTTCTTGGTCGGTGGCATTTTCTTTTCCATAGGCGATGTTGTCTTTTATGCTTGCCGAAAATAGCCACGTCTCTTGAAGAACCATGCCATATTGTTTTCTCAAACTTTTTCGCGTGACCTCGGTTATCGGATGCCCGCTGACGATGATTTGCCCGCTGTCGACATCATAAAATCGCATAAGCAAATTTATCAAAGTGCTTTTGCCACAACCAGTTGGCCCAACAATTGCCACTTTCTGACCTTTTTTGATGTGCAAATTCAAATTTTGAATGAGTTTTCTATCCGCCGTGTAAGAAAAATCTACATCTTTGAAAATCACTTCGCCTGTGCAACGCTTTATCTCTGGCAACCCTGCATCGCTGACTTCGTCTTTCATGTCCAAAACGTTGAAAACTCTGACCGCGGAAGCATAAGCGGCCTGCAGGTCGGCAAAAACATCGGCAATGTTGTTGAAAGGTTGGGTAAATTTGTTTGCGTAAGAAAGGAAGGTGGAAATTTGACCGATTTTCATGACGTCTCCGTCTTGCAATGCGAAAACGCAGCCCATGATTGCCACAATTGAATATAAAAGTCCATTGATAAATCTTGCAAAAGGCGCAGAAAGTGAAGAATAATAGGTCGCTTTTCGATTTACGTCTTTGAGTTTAGAGTTTATTTCGTCAAATTTTTCGATTGAACGGTCTTCATACATAAAGCCTTTGACAACTTTTTGATTGCCAACATATTCAACCATGGTTCCAGATAAATCGCCGACAGCTTTGGCTTGGCTTCGGAAAAGTTTGTGAGAACGTTTGGCGATTATCATGGCGACAACGATTGACAGTGGCGTCAAGCAGACGATGACAATTGAAATTGTGACGTTTATTCTGAACATGAAAATCAAAGTCAAAACAATGGTGCCCAAGCAGTCAAAAAAGGTGGTCAAGCCCAAAACGAAGCCATCGGTTATCAGGTCGACATCGTTTACCATACGGCTTTGCAGGTCGCCGTGGCTGGAATTGTCCAAAATTTTGAGCGGAACTTTGTTGAGCTTGTGAAAAATTTGGTCGTGCATTTTTTGTTCCACGCGATAAGAAAGCCCATTTGCCACTCGTGTTGTCAGCCATTTGAAGACGGCAAAACCCAAAATTGCGATTGATAGATATAAAATATACTGCAAAATAACTTCAAAATTTACATCGTTTGGCCCGACGATATAGTCAATTGCGTCACCGACCAAAAGTGGAATGAAAACTTCGAAAATTGAGTTTAAAATGCAAAACAAAATGACGAAAAACAGCATGTACCAATATTGTTTAAGATAAGAAAGAATTCGCCAAATTGTCGGGGCTTTTTTGGGTTTTCTGATGTGTGCAACTCTTTCAATTCGCGTCGAATTTGTGTCCAAAATGACAGGGCTGTCTAAAACTCTTTGTGGTTTTTCATCAGGCGAAACCAAAGATGTGTTTGGCGACAAGCTTGCAGGGATGATCGACGGAACATTGACCGCTTTTGTCGGTTGAACTTTTTCTGGGTTGTTAAAAGAAGGCTTAGGCAACGATGAAATCGCTTTTTGAAGCTTTCTAAACCTTTTTTCTTCTTCTTTGTTTCTTTTTATGCTTTCTTTTTTGGCTTGTCGCTCTTCTCTTGTCAAAACAATCTCCTATTTTGTTTGTGATTGATAAATTTCTTTGTAAACTTCACAGTTTTCCATCAACTCTTTATGAGTGCCCATGCCGACGACATTTCCGTTGTCGAGCACGATGATAAGGTTGGCATTTCTGACGGTGTTTGCTCTCTGCGAAACCAAAATCACGGTCGATTTGACTTCTTCCTTGATGGCTTTTCGCAAATTTGCGTCTGTGGCAAAGTCTAGGGCGGAAGCGCTGTCATCCATAATCAAAATTTCAGGGTTGCCAACAAGCGCTCTGGCAATGGTCAATCTTTGACGCTGACCACCAGAAAAGTTTTTGCCACCAGCTTGGACTTTATAGTCAAATTTGTCTGGCAAATCTCTGACAAAATCTTCACTTTGAGAAATTTTTATGGCTTGTTGCATCTCTTCAATTGATGCATCTTCTTTTCTCCAACGCAAATTTTCTTTCAAAGTGCCTTTAAAAAGCACTGCTTTTTGTGGAACAAGTCCAATTTTGCTTCTAAGCTGTTTAAAAGTATATTCTTTGACATTTATTCCGTCAACCAAAACATCTCCGCTTGTAGCGTCATAGAATCGTGGAATGAGATTGACGACACTGCTTTTTCCACTTCCAGTTCCGCCGATAATTCCGATTGTGTCGCCAGGATAAGCCTTGAAGCTCAAATTTTTCACCGCGAGTTTTGCCGAATTGGAATAGGCAAAAGAAACGTTTCGAAATTCCAACTTTGGAACTTCTTTGTTTGGCGTCAGCTCAATTTGGTCATGATTGGTTTCCACAATGCTAGGTTGTGTTTCGAAAACTTCATTTATTCTGTCGGCGCAGTTGAAAGCTTTGATAAAGGCAATAATCAAATTTGCCAATGCAACAAGTGCCATTGAAATTTGTGTCAGATAGTTTACAAAAGCGATAATTTGACCTTGAGTTAAATCGCCAATGTTGACCTGAATTCCACCAAACCACAAAACAGCAATGATGGCAAAATTTAAAATTGTTCCAGTGATTGGCGTGAGAATGGAAGAATAAGAGACAACTTTGACCGCTGATTTTCTGAGTTTTTTCGTGGCAACGGCAAAACGTTTTTCTTCGTGTTCTTCTTTGTTGAACGCACGAATAACTCTTGCGCCTTGCAAGTTCTCGCGAGTGATTTCAGAAACTTTGTCAAGATTTTTTTGTGTTTCGTCATAGAGCGGCTCGGTTTTCTTCAAAATCAAAAATACGGCAAGCAAAATCAGTGGTGCAACAACCAAAAACAGCAGCGAAAGTTTGATGTCGATGATCATTGCCATGATTGTGGAACCCAAAATCAAAAATGGGGTGCGCATAACAGTTCGCAAAAACATTCCAAGTGCGGTGTCTATTCTGGAAACGTCGTGAGTGATGCGGTTGTTTAAGGTTGCGGTGCCAAATTTGTCAAGTTCGGCGTGTGAAAATGTGTTGATATGTGAATATAATCCTTTTCTGATGTTGTAACAAATGCCCGAAGTCGCTTTTGCGGCGTATTTTGCACAGATGAGTGCACTGACAATTCCGATGATGTTCAACGCAATCACAACGCAGCCCCAAATGATGATGTAATTTAAGTCGTGATTTTTGACGCCGATGTCGATCATGTTTGCCACGAGCAAAGGAATGATAATGTCTGTCAAAGTTTCAATAAATTTGACAGAGCAGGCGATTATCATTTCTTTTTTGTAACCTTTAAAAAAGCGGAAAAGTTTTTTCAAAATAAAATCCTTATATTATGTAAAGATTATAACAAAATAAATAAAAAACACAAACTTTTTTACAAAATTATTTTTGAAAAAACGCTTTTTTATTATTTTCATTTTGTTTGCTTTTTTGAATGAAAATTGCTAATATATTTCAAAAGGAGAGAGCATGAACAAAACAAAAATTGTCTGTTCCATTGGCCCTGCAAGCAGCAGCGTTCAAACAATTGAAAAAATGATTGACGCTGGCATGAATGTTGCGCGTTTCAACATGAGCCATGGCACACATCAATCTCACAAAGCTTTGATTGACGCTGTCAAAACCGCACGCGCAAACAAAAATGCACCTGTGGCGATTATGATTGACACAAAAGGACCAGAAATCAGAGTTAAACAATTTGCTGACGGAAAGATTTTTTTGGAAGATAACTCCACTTTCACTTTGACCACCAAAGATGTGGTGGGCGACCAAGAAAAAGTGAGTGTAACTTACAAAAATTTGCCAAAAATTTTGAAAAAAGATGCAAAAATCTTGTTAAATGATGGAAATTTGGAATTTAAAGTGGAAAAAATCACACATTGTGACGTCGTTTGCAAGGTTGTTCATGGCGGAGAGCTTTCCAACAACAAAAGCATAAACATTCCAGGCATAAAAACAGACATGCCATACCTGAGCGAGCAAGACAAGAGAGATTTGATTTTTGCCAAAGAGATGAAGGCGAATTACATTGCCATTTCGTTTGTCAACTGCGCTGATGATGTTTTGCAAGTGAAAAATTTTCTGAAAGAAATCAACTTCAAAAATGTCAAAATTATTTCCAAAATTGAAAGTGAAGAAGGCGTTTCAAATTTTGATAAAATTTTGAAAGTTTCCGACGGAATTATGGTTGCACGTGGAGATTTGGGAGTGGAAATTGATTTTGTTCGCATTCCAATTTTGCAAAAAGAATTTATCAACAAGTGCAATTTTTATGGAAAAATCGTCATCACTGCCACACAAATGCTTGAAAGCATGATAACGCATTCTCGTCCGACCAGAGCCGAAATTTCTGACGTTGCAAATGCAATTTTTGACGGAACAACAGCCATTATGCTTTCAGGTGAAACGGCTTCGGGCGAGTTTCCAGTTGAAGCGGTCGAAACGATGAAGAGAATTGCACTGGAAACGGAAAATTACACAGACGGAAATGCTTTGCCAATCACGACTCACAACACTTCAAAAAGTTTGGGCTTTGCGGTCTATGCACTTTCAAAAACGGAAAATGTTCAGGCGATTGTTGTTGTGACAAAGTCGGGCGCAACGGCAGAAAATGTCAGCCGTTTCAAGCCAAAAGTGCCAATCATTGCTTGCACGCCAAGTGTGGAAGTTTACAACAAAATGAGTTTGCTTTATGGCGTTTTTCCGATGCTCGACAAAAATTATAAAACTGTCAAAGAACTCAACAAAAGTTCGCTCGACAAAGCGCTTGAAAGCAAACTTGTCAAAAAGAATGACAAAGTTGTGCTGGTCAGCGGGCTTGTTGCAGGGAAAAGTGGTTCAAATTTGATGGTTGTGGAAAAATTATAAGAAAAAGGAGAAAAAATGAAAGAAAGCATTGTTTATTTTACGAAAAACATCACGCCAGAAAAAGTTATTGACATCTACAACGCTGTCGGCAGAAAGTTGACAGGAAAAGTGGCAGTTAAACTTCACTCTGGCGAAGTTGGAAATCAAAATTTTATTCGCCCAGAATTTTGGAAACCGATTATTGAAAATTTGAACGGAACTGTTGTGGAATGCAACACGGCTTATGAAGGCTCGAGAAACACCACCGAAAAACACAAGAAAACTTTGGAACAACATGGTTGGAACAAATATTTTAAAGTGGATTTGATGGACGAAAATGGCGATGTTGCGTTGGAAATTCCTAACGGCAAAATCATCAAACAAAACTTTGTGGGAAAGGATATGCTTAACTATGACTCAATGCTTGTTTTGTCGCACTTTAAAGGTCATCCAATGGGCGGCTTTGGTGGAGCACTCAAAAACATTTCCATTGGAATTGCTTCTTCTCACGGCAAAATGAACATTCATGGCGCTGGCGACCCAACAACATGGACGGACAATCACAACGCATTTTTGGAAGCTATGGCTGATGCATCAAAATCAATCGTTGATTTCTGGAAAGACAAAATTGTCTACATCAATGTCATGAAAAACATGTCGGTTGACTGTGATTGTTGTGCGGTGGCTGAAGACCCAAAAATTGCAGACATTGGAATTTTGGCATCAACCGACCCAGTTGCGCTTGACCAAGCTTGCGTCG
Organism: uncultured Christensenella sp.; assembly: GCA_905207515.1. GTDB lineage: Bacteria > Bacillota > Clostridia > Christensenellales > UBA1242 > Caccovivens. Next base: position 12,619 of record CAJLLK010000017.1, read on the forward strand.
ACTTGGTTTATGCTTCAAAAGACCCTGGTAAGAAACATTTGATTGAAAGAATTGAAAGCAGAAACGGCATTCACACCGTTGAAGCGGCAGCAGCTCTTGGCGTTGGAAGCAGAAAATATAAACTTGTTTCGATAGACTGATTTTTCTGAACTTTTTCAAAAAATAAAGCTGTAATTTACAAAATTTTATGCTTTTTTTGCACTTTTGAACAAAAAATGGTTGTATTCTTCTTTTAAATGTGCTAGAATTGGTTTGTTAAGGAGTGCTTATGTTTTCTATGCTTTGCAGTCTCTGGGACAATTTTTCAATGTGGGTTTCAAACGAATGGTCGCAAACAACTTACATCATTGTGGTGTGCGTGTTTGGGCTTTGCGGGCTTTTGGCATTGCTTTCGTTTTTCAAAAAGAGCTTTGACAAGGGCAAAAAACCGAAATGGGGAATGCTTATTTTGTCACTGATTATGTTTGCACTTTTGGCAGTCGTTTGTGTTGCCAGATTTGTTTAAAAAGGAGAGTTTTTATGAACGACACAACAAATATTCCACTTTGGATATCAAATTCTTTTCCAATCATAAGAATTGTGCTTTTTTGTTTGGTGGTTGCTTGCGCTATCATTTTGATTGTCACAACACTTTTTCAAAATGAAGACTCAAACAACGCAGATGTTGTCACAGGTCAGCAAGAAAGTTATTATTCCAAAAACAAGGGCGGTTCTAGAGATGCAAAACTCAAATTGACAACAATCATTGTTTCAATCATTGCTGTTGTTTGTGTGATTTTGTATTTTGTCAGCCTTTTGATTTACAGCGGAACTTAAGGTTTTTAGATTATGAGCAAAAAAAAAGAAATTTTATCTCTCATAGACAAAAATAGTTTGGTTTTTTCAAGTCAAGACAAACTATTTTTATTTCTGTCTTCTGCACTGAGTCTTTCTGTGGATGAAGTGAAGAAGATTTTTTATTCTCTCATCTCAAGCGGAGACATTTTTGAAATAAGAAAAAACAAATTTATCACCATTCCGTCTCATGGCTATGTCAAAGGCGAATTTTTGGGCACCGCCAAAGGTTTTGGTTTTGTCAAGGTTGACGGTTTTAAAGAAGATGTTTTTATCCCAGCAAACCGCACAAAAAATGCGCTTGACGGCGAAATGGTCATCGTCAAACTGCTCTCTCAGGGCGACTCTGGCACTGACGGAGAAGTTGTCAGCATCTATAAAGAGCTTGAAAACATCGTTGGCGCAGTGAACATCGTTGGCGGAAACTATTTTCTTGACCCTGACAACAACCGCATTCCTTTTGACCTTCCAATTGTCAAAACGGGCTTAAAAATCAAAAAAAATATGAAGGTCTTGGGCAAACTTGTCAGAACAGAAAAAGGCAAAATCAAGGCGATTGTTCAAGAAATTTTGGGCTTTGAAGACGATGTTAAGGCGCTGGAGCTTTCTATCATCAGAGAACACAACCTTTTCGAAAACTTCCCATCTCAAGTTGTGGAAGCAGAAAAAAAATTGCCTAAGTCGGTCTCTCAAGCGCAGAAAAAGAACCGTCTTGACCTGACCAAAGAGATGATTTTCACAATTGACGGTGCTGATGCAAAAGATTTGGACGACGCTGTCAACATCAAAAAGTTTGAAAACTATTATGAGCTCGGCGTGCATATTGCTGATGTTGGCGAATATGTCAAACAGGGCAATGTTTTTGACGACGAAGCTTTCAAGCGCGGAACAAGTGTCTATTTTCCGACTTCGGTTTTGCCGATGCTTCCGAGAGGTCTTTCAAACGGAATTTGCTCGCTGAACGAAGGCGTGGAAAGATTGACGCTTTCGTGCATTATGAAAGTGGATTTTTCTGGAAAAGTTGTCGATTACAAAATCTGTGAAAGCGTGATTAAAAGTGTGGCAAGGCTGACTTACAAAGAAGTCTATCAAGCTTTGACAGGCGGCGAACTCAACGAAAAAACAAAAAAACTGCAAAAAGATTTCTTTTTGATGCGAGAGCTTTGCGACATTTTGGAAAGCAACACTCAAAAACGCGGTGCTTTGGATTTGGACATTCCTGAAGTTCAGTTTGTTTTTGATGCAAACGGCATGGCTGTCGACTTGACGCGTCGAGAAAGAAACGAAGCGCACAGGCTCATTGAAGACTTCATGGTTTTGGCAAATGAAACAGTTGCAAAACATTTTTCTAAACTCAAAATTCCGTTCGTTTATCGTGTGCATGAAGCTCCAACGAAGGAAAAGGTTTTGGATGTTTGCGACTTTTTGAAAGGCATTGGTGTGAGTTATCCAAAAATTCCTGACGACATTCAACCGTCTTATTTCCAACAAATTTTGGAAAATGTCGAAAATTTAAACACCAAAGATGTTGTCAACAAAATTGTGTTGCGCTCAATGCAAAAAGCGAGATATTTAAACAAAAATTTGGGTCACTTTGGTCTGGCGCTGAAAGATTATTGTCACTTCACTTCGCCGATAAGACGTTATCCTGATTTGACAATTCACAGAATTATCAAAGAGTGGCTTCACAAAGACGGAAAGTTGAGCGAAGAACGCAAAAACGAAATTGACGAATTTGCCTTTGAAGCAGCTGAACAATCTTCGGCATGTGAACGCAATGCTGACTATGCAGAGCGTGATGTTGACGACCTTTGGAAAGCATATCTTATGAAAGACAGAGTGGGCGAAACTTTTGATGCAACAATTTCTTCTGTCACAAATTTTGGCATTTTTGTTGCACTTGAAAACACAGTTGAAGGGCTTATCAAAATTGACGATTTGCCGCAAGATGCCTACCTGTTTTTGGATAAACAACTCAGGCTCAAAGGTTCGATGCACACATATTCTCTTGGAGACAAGATAAAAGTTGTTTTGAAAAATGTCAATTTGCAGTCAAGAAACATAGACTTTAAGGTGGCTGAAGGTTGATTTTTGCAAAAAAAGGCTCAAATTTTGCCTAAAATTTCAAAAAAAATGGCAAATTTTGCGCTTTTTTTGAAAAAGGGTATTGAAAAGTGAAAAATTTAGTGTTATAATAGGAGCAGAAATGAAGGTTATCTCAAACAATAAAAAAGCGTTTTTTGATTACTTCGTTTCAGACTTGGTTGAGGCTGGAATTGTGCTGGAAGGTTGTGAAGTTAAGTCTGTAAGGGCGGGTGGAGCAAGTTTGACTGACAGTTTTGTGGTTGTCAAAAACGGCGAAATGTTTCTCAAAAATGCATACATCAAACCTTATGAAAAGACCACTTCTTTTAAGCCAGACGAGAGAAGAACGAGAAAATTGCTTTTAAACAAAAGCGAAATTCAAAAATTTGAACGTATGGCAAAAGAAAAAGGCTATTCCATTGTTGCCACAAAAATTTACATCAACGATGCGGGCAAAGTTAAAGTGGAAATCGGCTTGGCAAAAGGCAAAAAACTTTACGACAAAAGACAGACCTTGAAAGAAAAGGCTGTCAAGCGAGATATCGAAAGATTTTCTCGTTAAAACTTTGGGGACGATTTTGGTTTCGACGGGGATTTAAGCAAAATATGCAAAGCATGTGGTGGATGCTTGAGCCACCTTAAAATCAAGCGAGCGAATAAACGCAGAAAACAATAACAATGTTGTTTCAATGAACAGAGTAGCTTGCGCTGCCTAACTTGAAATGACGACCTGATTGAAAATTTTCAATCTGCTCACCTTAAATCTTGCCAGTTTAAGAATTGGGTATCATCTTCGGCAAAACTTTGTTTCGAGTTTCCTTTGTAGAAACAAAAAATCTTAAAGGATAGTTTTTAAAACTTGTTTATGGGTTAATTAAAAACGAATTTCAAGCATAAACTAAACATGTAGAAAAGTATTTTGTTTTGTTTTCGGACGAGGGTTCAATTCCCTCCGTCTCCACCAAAAACCTAAGTCTGATTGTTTGACCTAATTTTCTAAAAAATCAATTTTTTTTGAGAAAAAATCAAAAAAAAATCAAAAAAAGGAAGGTAAATTGCTATGTTTAATTCACTTTTAAATGCCAACACAGTAAATATCGACTCTTTGATTTTGAACATCTTCATCATTCTCGGAGTTGTCATTGCCGGCGCGGTTATCGTTTATTTGTTGTGGGAAGCCGTAAACACTTTGGTCAACAAAAACAAAAAGACTGACGAAGCTGCTCCAACAGCTCAGCCTAAAAAAGAAGAAAATGTTTTTGTCAGCGACTATAAGCTTGAAGAAGAAGCTCAAAAGCAGCCAGTTGTTTTGATTGACGACAACAAGCTTGTTGATGTTGACGAAGATAAGGCAGAAGAAGAAAAGACTGAAATCGAAGAAGAAAATGTTGACCACGAAAAAGAAGAAGCTGACAGACGTGCTTATCTTGAAGCAAGAAGACAAGAACTTATAAGAAGAATGCAACAGCAAATGGACGAAGAACCAGAAGAAGCAGAAGCTCAAGCCGAAGAAGTTGAAGAAGAAGCTGAAGTTGAAGAAACGCCAGTTGTTGAAGAAGCAGAAGAACAAACTGAAGAAAAAACTCAAGACGACTCTCTGGAAGAAGAAAGACAGGCGCTTTTGGCTGAAAAAGAAAGATATGAAATGATGGTTAGAGAACTTGAAAACGCAAAGAAAGCTTTGGCTGAACAACAAGCTGAAATTGCTGCAACTCAAGTTGAAACTCAACCAGTTCAACAAACAGAACAACCAGCACTTTCTTTGGATGAACTTAAAGAAAGATTGGCAAACGCTGAAGAACGTCTTAAGGCAACAGAAAAAGAATTTAGACAATGCAAAAAAGAATATATTCCACTTCGTAGAATTTGGAAAACTCACGAAAAAGACGAAAAGAGACTCAGAAGAAAAGAAGCTCTTGTCGCAAAACAAAAAGCTATGCTTTACAGCGTGAACAACTATGCTGACATTGATGAAGAAAAAGCTAAGAAATTGGCTGAAGACCTTGACCTTTATGATGGACTTAAACTTTCCGTTCAACACTGTGAAGAAGTTATGAAAAAGAACGAAGAAAGATATCCTCTTCTTGAAAAAATGTATAACGTTTTGAAACTTCGAAATGACGAACTCAAAAATGACATTGCAACTTATAAAGCTGAAATTGAAAGATTGGAAGCTGAACAAAATTCTGAAGAGCAAGACGCTGAATAACAAAAAAACAAAGAAAAAACCGCAAAAATTGCGGTTTTTTTTATTAAAAAATTGATTTTTTTGAATTTTTGATTGTTTTTTTAAGTTTTATAAGCAAAATTCGTCATCATCTTCATGATGTTTTTTGTGCTCATTTGGTTGGTAATGCAATTCACAATGCAAAAATCTTTGAGTTTCGTCTGACAAAACAGGGAAGTTATTGAGTGAAGTTGCAGGAATTCCTTCTTTGACCATGTTTAAAAATTCATACAAATTTTTCGGCTCAGCTTGTCTGCCATTGAAATCGCCTTTCAAACATTTTCTGTTGACAAATTTGATTTTTTCATATCTGTCTTTGAGTTGTTTCTTTTTGTTTTCTTTGTTGTCGCCAACGATGTGGTTGTCTCTTGAAAGCATAATCAAATTTAAAATCGAAGCTTCGGCAACAATATTTCCATCATTTGTCGGCATTCCAAATTCGTCCAAAAAATAGCCAAATCGATTGTAACCTTCCACCAGTCTTTTCACTTTGAAATTGAAATCATCTTGATATTCTTTTTTGATTTCCAAGACAACTGTGCGGTTTTTGATAAAGTTTTTGCAATTCTCGTTCATCTCGCCTTTGCTGTTGAAAAGCTCTTTATAAACCGATGGAACAACACAGAAAACGATGTTGCCGCTGTAGTTTCTGTTTCCGAATTTGTCAAAGATGCTCTTGTTTAAAAGCATTTTCAACTTTTTCATGTAATTTGTTTTATGACAATTTGTCTTTTGCAAAAAAATCATATTGAAAATCATGGATGAGTCTAAGGCGACATACATGATGTTTTGATTTAGCTCGGGTTGACTGCGCAAAAGTTCCAATCTTTTGTTTGTCTTTAAAATTTTTCTTCTGCCAAAAGGCAATTTGTTTCTTTTGCTCATATTCAACCTACTTTTAATTTTTACAAATTTATAATAATACAATTCAAAGTCAAAATCAATAGCAAAATATAAAATTTTTTGTTTTTTTTCTAATTTTTTTTGCTTATTTTCTTAGATTTGTTATAATCTGATTGAATTAAGGTTT
>CAJLLK010000018.1 GCA_905207515.1 uncultured Christensenella sp.
TATACTCAAGTTCTACGGATAAACCGTCGATTTTATATTCTACGACATATTTTACATCTGGAAACACTGTTTTTATTTTTTTGTCAAAAAAGTCCAGCTAAGAAGTTGTCGGAAAAGACTTGCCCAATAGGTGAGTCTGGCACTGTTTAAAAAGTCACGACAAAGTTTGAGTTCTTCTGTTGTCAAAATTTCTTTCAAAAATTCAATGGCAAAAACCGAAGCTTCTTTTTCAATTTTTATTTCTTTATATTTCAAAAAAATTGAAAACGCAAAAATCAAAAGCGCAAGCCCAGCACATGAAAGACCTGCCGCTAAAAACGCAACATTTTCCAGCACACCAAACACATTGAGCAGACTAAACACAATGCCAACAATCATCAATGGCATAAAAAAGAAATTCAAAATTTTTCCAGCGCGGCGAAGCTTCCAATGTTTTCTTAAGCTTTCTCCTTCAAAATCTTGGCGGGCGTGGCCCAATTCGTGAGAAACTATGGAAAGTGAAGCCAAACTGTTTGATTGCATGGTGTTTTCGCTTAATGCAATCTTCCCCGAGCTATAGTGGTCGCGAAACTCTTCGCATTTTTCTATGCTTAAATTGTTTCCGAAATAGGTTTTGTTCAACTTTTCAACATATTCCAATGTTGAAATGCCATAAGAATTTTGAAACTCGTCAAGTTTTTTCAAAATTTCGGTGTAGTTTTCAAAAGAAAAGCTGGCAATCGCAAGCGCAACGCACAACAAAATGACAAAAACAACCGCCACCGCTATAACAACATATGTCCACATGGTTTTATTATAATAAAAACTGAAAATTTAATCAAACAAATTAAGTTATCAAAAGCACAACACTTCCTTTATAAATTTTTGTGCCTGCTGGCGGAAGCTGTTGTTTTATCGTTCCACCTTCGCCGTCAATTTCATAGTCTATTCCAAGCTTTTTGAGTTCTGAAACAGCATACGCCAAACTGTAGCCTGTCAGTTGTGGCATTATCACTTCTTCTTGCACAAAGCTTGGGTCGTCTTTTGGAATGTCATAAAACTCAAACAGTTCACTGAAAAATTCTTTGCCATAAGGTGCAGCAACCAAAGAACCATAATAAGCTCCTGCACTCGGTTCGTCGACCAAAATCATGAAAAGATATTCTGGTTCGTCTGCTGGATAAGTGCCAATGAAGCTGGAAATATATTTCCCTTGTGCAATATGCCCGTTTTCGTCATATTTTTGGGCTGTTCCTGTTTTTCCTCCAATATTATAACCTTCCACAAAAGAATAATCTGCTGTTTTATTCTCTGCCTTTTGCAAAAGTTGATTGACAATTTTGCTGGTTTCTTCTGACAAAACTCTTTTTGTTTCAATCTTTTCGTTGTAGACATCTTTTCCACTTGCATCAGTTATATTTTGAATAACAGTCGGCGTTTGCCAAACTCCACCGTTGACAATTCCCGCAACCGCGCTCAAAAGTTGAATTGGTGTCACTGCAATTGCATGGCCAAACCCCATTCTCGCCAAGTCCACCGTTTTAACATTTGCTTTTGGCATCAAAATTCCAGAACTTTCGCCATTTATTGTGATGCCAGTTTTTTGCCCAAGTCCAAATTTTTCCATATAGGCATAAAACCTGTCAACGCCAAGCCTTTGAGCCAAATCCATAAAACAACAGTTGCAAGAATTGGCAAAGGCTTCCGCCAAGGTTTGGTCGCCGTGGCCGATGGTTTTCCAACATTTTATTCTTTGCCCGTCCACAATTCGATAACCCGGACAATAGAAATGGTCGTCTAATGTTGTCACTCCCGCTTCCAGTGCCGCTGCGACCGTCAAAATTTTGAAAGTGGAACCTGGTTCATAGGTGTCTGTGACCGCTTTCATTTTGGATTGCTCAAAAAGTGTTGCCAACTCTTCGCGCGGCGGGTCATTTAAATCAAAACTTGGTTTTGAAGAAATAGCCAAAACTTCACTCGTCTTTGCGTTCATAACAATGCCGGTCACAGCTTTTGCTTTTTGGTCTGTGTATGCCTTTTCCAAAATGTTTTCCAAAATGATCTGAAGCTTGCTGTTGACAGTCAGTGTGACATCGTCGCCCGCAATTCCACCCACATAATACCTTATGCTTCCGCCGATTTCTTTCCCTTGCAAATCGCTTTGAACATAGCTATATCCGTCTTCTCCGACCAGATAGTCATTTAAATATGCTTCCATTCCAGCTTGACCGACATTGTCCACCGAAGAAAATCCCAAAAGCTGAGTGAGAAGATTTCCATAGACATAATATCTGCCGACATTTTCTGTCAGATAAATTCCGTCAAGCTTTGCATCATAAATTTTTTCAGCAATCTCCGCTTCCACCTGCATTTTGAGCAAAACTTCTGACACATTTTTTCTTGAAACTTTTTCGAGAGTGCTTTGCAAATCCAATCCTAAAAGTTCTGAAATCACTGTGGCTGTGTGCGTCGGGCTTTTGACTTCTCTTCCGCGCACATAGACATCATAAGTTGTGTAACTGACCGCCAAAGTGTCGCCAGTGGAATCAAAAAAAGAACCCCTTGGTGCAGTCAAAGCTAAATCTCTTGTCCATTGGTCAGTTGCTCTCTGCTGAAGGTTCTTTCCGTTTATAATTTGCACAACAAAAAGCCTTACACCAAGGCTGCAAAAAATCAAAATAACAACAAGCAAAACCGATTTTATTCTCTTTTGCAGCGAATGTAAGGTGTAAGGTCTTTGCAATTTATCCTCCAAACAACCCGTTTATGAAATTGCAGAGCCTGTCAAACCAATTTGATTGCTCTCCGAAGTCGCCAGCATCCAACATTTCTTCTGGATAGGTTTCAACCAGTTCCATGCTGTTTTGCGCGGAGTCTAAATTGTAAATCTGTCTCAAATATGACGCCAAATTCATGTTGTAAGTTTCGTCAATCTGAATATAATTTGCATTCATGTTGTCAATCAAAACGGCATTGGTGACGCAGATGATCGCTCCCGCTGCCAGTGCACAAGACATGACAATTCCCACTGTTTTTTTGCTGACTTTTTTCTTCTCTTTCTTTTTGCTGTGAAGTTTGACAATTTTTTTGTTCTCTTCAATCAAATCATAGTTGGGTTTTTCAATAATTTTTTGACTAGCCTGTTCTGCCTTCACTTCTTCTTGTGGTTTGAATTGCTCTTTGATAAGTTCTTCTTTTTCAACCTTAAATTCTTCCGCCTGACGCTTTTCTTCCTGTCTTTTTATGTCAGCCACCGTCAGATTTTCAAAAGAATTGATATATTGAGATGAAGGTTTTGTTTTTTCTTCAACCTTTATCTCAGCTTTTTTCTCGGTTTTTGTTTCAACTTCTTTTTCGGCAATCAGTCTGTCCATATATTATATTTTTCTCCTTTTGTTCATATTCTGAAAAATTAGAGCTTTTCAATTGTTCTTAGCTTTGCACTTGTGCTTCTTGAATTTTGTTTTTGTTCGGTTTCATCTGCCAAAATTGGTTTTTTGTTCAACAATTTTATTTTTGCTTTGTGTCCACAAATGCAAATTGGCGTCTGTGGCGGACAAATGCAATTTGTGCTTTCAAGTTTGAAAACGTTTTTGACAATTCTATCTTCAAGGCTATGAAAAGTCAACACACAACCTCTGCCGCCAGAATTTAACATTTCAATCAGCTCTTCAAGCAAATTATCCAGCCCGTCGAGCTCGCCATTTATGTAAATTCTCAGTGCCTGAAACACCTTTTTTGAAGCTCCACCGCGTGAAAAGACCACCTTTTTTGGCATGCTGTTTTCAATGATTTCTTTGAGCTGAAAAGTGGTTTCAATTTTGTGCTTTTCTCTTTCTTTGACAATGTTTCGCGCAATGGAAGCGGAAAATTCTTCTTCTCCATATGTTTTGAAAATTTTGACCAGCTTTTCGTAAGGAAATTTGTTGACAATTTCTTCTGCAGTCAAAACATCTTCGTCTTTGTCCATTCTCATGTCAAGTCTGCCATTGTGAACAAAGCTGAAACCTCTGTCTCCTTCGTCAATTTGATAAGAACTCACACCCAAATCAATCAAAAATCCGTCAATTTTTTCAACTCCAAATTCTTCTTTCAAAATTTGTGGAGCTTGTTTGAAATTGGCTTTGACAATTGTGACTTTTTTTTCAAACTCTTTCAGGGTTTGTTTGCTTTTGTTTATGGCGTCAATGTCGCGGTCGAAAGCATAAAGACGACCGATCGTCAGTCTTTTGGCAATTTCATAAGAATGCCCGCCGCCACCGACCGTGCAATCGACATAAATTCCGTCTTTTTTGATGTTCAGCCCGTCAATCACTTGATTGAGCATGATTGGCACATGTTTAAATTCCATAGAAATAGTTTAGCACATTTGAAGTGCTTTTACAAACAAAAAAGGTTGCATTTTTTGCAACCCTTTTTCTATTGAAGTCCCAACAAGTTTTTGAGCGCCGTCCCGATTTCAGCTTGTTCGCCAATAAAGTCTTCGTCTATCGCTTCCAAAATTGTGTCACCAAAGTCTGTCTTTTGCTGTTCAGTCAAAAGCTCATCACGATTTTGATTTCCTTGAATAAGGTCAGCCAGTTTGTTTATCATGTTGGCTTTTTCTTGATTTGTTTTGTCGACCACACCGTTAATTGTGTCTTTCAATGCTGTGAAATAGTCATCAACATTTTCGAGTGTCAATTCTGTGAAAGATGAAAGGTTTTCGCTAAGCGTTGTGGCAAAATCAAGTGTGTCGTTGACTTCTGCCATGACATCTGCATAACTTTCAACCGTGTAATATCCAACAAAGTCTTCTGTCTCAGCAATGTCAAGATAAATCTTAATGTCTGTTGCATTGTCGTTTGTTGCCTGTCCAACAAATTTGTCTGTCGATGTGATGTCGTCACCTGTCATATAATAGATGACTGCCGCAAAAACATCGTTGAACACTCCGTCTTTTGTGCCACCATTGTAAGCATTTGCTTTCAGTGCGTCAAGAAGAGTTCCAAGGTCTTGCAAGGTCAATTCTTCGCTGCTTGAAGTGATGCCAAGCAAGGTTTTTATCGTTGAAATAACATTTGATTTTGTTTCTGACAAGTTTTCAAGACTGGTTTGAACTGTCCCTGCACTCATGCCAAGAACGCTTTCAATTGTGCTGTCGATTGTGTCAAAAACTTGATTTGTCAACCCCTCAAATGCAAGACTTGAGAACACCGGGTCAAGCACCGCTTCTAAATCGTTTTCACTTTCAATCAAAGCGTCCAAAACTGTGTCAAGCTCACTTCCACCAAGAAGTGCATCAAGATAACTTTGTGTTTGCTCGCCAATTGTGACATCTTTGTCTAGCGCTTTCAAAGTCTGCCCGATATATGTCAATTCTTCATGCCAAACGCCAACACCATTTTTCTCAGCTATCTGTGCTTCTTCGGTCACTGCCGTGAAATCAATCAAGTCGTTTGTGTTTGCTGGGTCACTGAGAATGTTTACAACATTGTCAAAAACGAGTTTTTTCAAATCCATTGCTTCAAGTTGATAGAATGGAAGCAAAATGTCTGAAAGCAATTCTTCATTTTCTTGAAGTCCTGTCAAAACATTGTCTAAGATTGTGTCAAATTCGATTGTTTCTTGACCTAAAACATCCAAAAGACCCAAGTCTTTGATTTCAAGAATTGGCGTTTTGATAAAGTTGAAAAATTCTTCGTAACTGTCAATTGTTGTTGTGCTTTCTGCTTCTGGCGTCAGATACACTTCATCGCCAAGCAAATCAAAATTGTAAAGAGACAGAATGTTGTCCAAAACATAAACCGTCTGAGGCCTGTTATCGCCCGCTGGAAGCACAAGAAGTTCCATTTCTCTCAAATTGTCAAGTGTTTGTCCAACTGTTGTGAGTGCACTGTCAAGATTTTCTATCGAAGCGATTGATTGCAAGATGTCATCACTTTCCATGATTGATGCAATGTCAACTGCACTGTTTATATCCAAAATTTGATCAACAGCAAGCAAAATGTCGTCAATCATTTTTTCTCTGTCTTGAATGTTTGTGTTGAGTGCAATTTCCAAGCTTTGATTGTTTTCAAACATTTCTTCAAAAGAATCTGAAGCAAAAACAACAAGTGTGTTGAAAGTGTCTCTGACCAAATTCAGTCCAATCACATCTTCGGCAACAGTTTTGACAACTTGGCTGTTTTCGTCAACAAAGTTCAAAATGTCAACCATTGACGCGTCTTGCAAATTTTGAACTTTTGAAATCATGTCGTTTTTCAAAATGATGTCAACTGTGTCAACAATGCTCAAAATGTCATTTTTCAAATATTGATAAGTTTCAAAATCTTCAAGAGAAAAAACTGTCTGCAAATCTGAGATCATGTCCTGAACAACTTGTGGCACTTCTGTCAGATTTAAACTTTCTTTAAAACTATCAAAATTGACAACAATGTCATTTAAAGTTTCTGAAATAACTGTTTTGAAAAGACCGTTATTCAAAAAGACTTCCAAATCTTTTCTAAATTCTGTCAGGTCGATGTTTGCATAGTTTTGATCTATTGCGTTGTTGTAAACCACAACAACATCGTCATATATGTTTGCAAGCGAAAGAATTTCTTTTCTCACTTCAATGTTTTCGCCCTCGATGTTACAATTTGCCAGCCCATCAAACAAAACATCTCCAAAACCCCACATATATGACACTTTGCCAACAACTGAGTTGTTGTATGCCGTCAAAATTTCGTCAACTTCTGGCGGAACCACTTCTGTAAGTGTTTCTGCCAAGGTTGGCAATCTGTTTGAAGTGTTTTCACCTTCGTTTTGTGCCTGAGCTGTTTCAGTTGGAAGATGTGCAATCTGGTCATAAGTTTTTGTCAGAGATGTCAGCGGTGCAAACAAAACCACCAAAAACAAAAATCCTTCCACAATGCCAACTATACCGCCATAAGCTCTGTAAGGTTTGTGCGTTTTAAAATCTTTTTTCTTCTTTCCAAAAGAAATTCTTGCAACAATCAGATAGATTATGTCAAAAACAAAATAAACCAAAAGCGACAACAAAAGAAAGATAATTGGAGATGCAATCGCTGTTGGAAGTTGAGCAATAAACTCCGAAGCTGTTTCAAGTTGTGACATATCAAAATTGAAACTTTCTTCAAGCATTGACAAAATATATTCATTTAATGTGACGTTTTGTCCGTCAATAGGAATTTGAATTCCTAAAACAGCATTGACAATCGGTTTGGTGATGAAAAACGACACAATCACACTTGCCACCAAAAAGATAATATGAAGCGAACTTCTTTTCAGTCCTCTCACAAGCCCAGTAATCATTCCTATCAAAAGAAACAACACCAAAACTGCAATGCTTCCCCACAAGAAATAAATTTCCATTTTTTCTCCTTTTTCTTTTTGATTATAAAATATTTTTTACGATTAATCAACAAATATTTACAAAATCTAATTTGATTTGTTTGAATTTATGGTCGAACTATCGATTTTTCCGTCATTTATAAAATAAAGTTTGCCATCAATTTTTCTTTCGTCCGTGCAAGTGATGAAGGTTTGCGTTCTGCCGACAAACTTCAAAAGCCTTTTTTGTCTGTCCAAATCAAGTTCGCTGAAAACATCGTCTAAAAGCAAAATTGGATAATCTCCATTGATGTTGAACATATTTTCAAGCTCGGCAAGCTTGAGTGAAAGTGCAACCGTTCGCTGTTGACCTTGGGAACCAAAGGCTTTCACTTCAACATCATTTAAGAAAATGTCGATGTCATCTCTGTGCGTTCCTATGCTGGTGTAACCAAGTTTGAAATCTTTTTCTAAATTCTTTTTCAAAAGTTTGGTCATGTTTGTTTCAAAATTTTCATCTAAATTTACCGAGCATCCACACTTATATTTTAACGAAAGCTTTTCTTTGCCATTGCTGATATAGTTGTGTGCCTTTTCTGCATAAGGAACAATGTTTTCAACAAATTTATTTCTTTCAAATGCAATAAATTTTGCAGATGTGACAAGCGCTCTGTCCCAAATGTCAATTGTTTCTTTCACCACATCAATTGAAGAACTCGTCTTCAACAATTTGTTTCGGTTTGCCAAAATTTTTTCGTATCTTGAAAGTTGATAAAAATATTTTTTGTTATTTTGTGAGATGTCGATGTCCATAAACTTTCTTCGCTCTTCTGGGCTTTCTCTGACAAGCTTGAGCTCTTGTGGAGAAAAGAAAACAATGTTTATCTCTCCAATAAGTTCTCCAATTTTTCTGATAGGAAGTTTGTTTATTTTGATGTTTTTTTTCTGAGATTTGAAAAGATTTATCTCCACATCCAAATCTCTATATTTTTTGTTTGCCACAAGCTTTATGCTCGAACTTTCTTCTCCCCATTTGATAAGGTCTTTGTCTTTGCAAGATTTAAAACTCTTTCCAATGCAACAATAATAAATGCTCTCAAGAAGATTGGTCTTTCCTTGAGCATTTTTCCCTATGAAAATATTGACTTTGTCATCAAACTTTACATTCAGACTTGAATAATTTCTGAAGTTTTTTATTGAGAGCTGTTCTATTTTCATCAAGCTTATTTTATCACATTTTTTTTTATAATTCAAACTCGCTTGACAATTTATTTTTTTCAACTTATAATTTTTTTATTATCAAAACTTATATGGAGATTTTTTATGCAAGATATCAACGTCATTTGGCAACAAATTTTGGAAAAATTGGAACTGAGAATTTCTTCTGTTTCGTTTATGCTCTGGATAAAGACCATCAAACCGATTGAAATCGACGACAAAGACAATTTTATCATCGCCGCTCAGTCGGTCTCGGCAAAAAATCAGATTTTGAGAAACTTTGTCGACAAAATTGGAGATTGTTGTTTTGAAATCGTCGGAAAACCACTGAAAATTGTTGTGCTTGACCCAAATGAAGAAATAGATTATCTCAAAAGCAACAAAGTGGAAGAAAAATCTGTCGCTCAGGAAGAAAAAAATCCTTTTGTGGAAAAATTCACTTTTGACAATTTCGTCGTCGGAAAAAGCAACCAATTTGTCTATGCCGCCGCACGAACAGTGGCTGAACACCCTGGCAAAAGATATAACCCACTTTTCATTTATGGTGGCGTTGGACTTGGAAAAACCCATCTTCTGCACGCAATTGGAAATTATTTGAGAGAATTTTCTCCAAAACTTAAAATCATGTATACAACCTGTGAACAGTTTACAAACGACTATATTTCTTCTCTCTATTCTCCGACCAAAAACAAAGCGGTCATGGAATTTCGTGGAAAATATCGAAATTTGGATGTTTTGATGGTGGACGACATTCAATTCATCTCAAACAAAAAAGAAACTCAAGAAGAATTTTTCCACACTTTCAACGAACTTATCTTAAGCAACAAACAAGTTATCATCTGTTCTGATCGACCACCGAAAGATATTCCGACTTTGGAAGACAGACTTCGCTCTCGTTTTGCAAGTGGACTCATTCATGACATCCAAAAGCCTGACATTGAAACGCGAATTGCCATTTTACATAAGAAAAGCCAATTGGAAAAATATTATGCCGAAGATGATGTGATAAATTATATTGCCGAACACGTGGACACAAACATCAGAGAACTTGAAGGCAAACTTTCGGAAGTTTATTTCTTGGCAACGCTCAATGGCAAAAAAGTGGCAACCATGGATGAAGTGAAAGACATCTTTTCAAATCAACAAGAAGAAATAAAAAATTCACTTTCTCCTGACAAGATAATTTCAGTCGTTTGCGACTATTTCAATGTTTCTTATCAAGACTTGATTGGAAAGAAAAAGAGTAAAGAAATTGTTGAACCTAGAATGATTTCAATTTATCTTATAAGCGAGCTTTTAAATCTTCCACTTGTCAACATCGGCAAAATTTTTGGCGGAAGAGACCACACAACAATCATGCATTCAAGAGACAAAATCACTCAAGATTTGAAGACAAACAAAAAAACTCAAACGCTTGTCAATGAAATAAAAAACATGCTGGCTTCATAAGTTTTCCACAAATCAAAAAAGTTATGTGCACAACTTTTCTCACTTTTCCACAAAGTTATACACATTTTTACATTGAAAAAATTTGCTTATTTTGTAGATTTTGTTCGCTTTCAAACACTAAATATAGTGTCACAAGAAAATTTTGTTAAAGTTATGCACATTTCTACATCGCCTTATTAAGAGTGATATTATTTAAATAAAATTTTTAAATAAAAAATTTAGTATCGCGTGTGTGTGCGTGCAGAAGAAAAATCAGAGAAAAAAAATAATTGAAAAATCTCAAATAGAATTTTGACTTTTTGTGGCGATGTGTTATAATTGAACTGTAAAAATTGAAAAACCTAAAGGAGCAGAAAAATGTTAGTATCATGTCATGGAATTGAACTTTCAGACGCTTTCTTAAGTGTCAGCAAGGCCATTTCAAACAAAATCACAAATCCTATTTTGGAAGGCATTAAGATCGTTGCTGAAGACGACACCTTGACTTTCAGCGCAACAGACACAGAACTTTCCATTGAAAAAAAAATCAAAGCAAACATCAAAACAGAAGGTGAAGCTGTTGTTCCGGGAAAGTTTATCACTGAATTTATCAAAAAACTCACAAACGAAATGATTGAACTTGAGCTTAATGACAGAAACCAAATGATAATCAAATATGACGACAGTCAAAGCATCATTCAGTGTTACAATGTTTCAGAATATCCATCTTTCAAAAAAGTGGAAACAATGGAATATTTTGGAATAACAAAAAAAGACTTGAAAACAATCATAAACAAAACCATTTTTTCAGTTGCTGTAGACGACAGCAGGCCAATTTTGAAAGGTGTTTTGTTTGACATCGACAAAAACACTTTGAATTCCATTGCGCTTGATGGCTATAGACTTGCCAAAGTGAAGAAGAACATCATCTCAAATTTGACAATGAACATCGTTATTCCTGCAAAGAGTTTGTCAGAAATTTCTCGTCTGTTGGATGACAGTGATGACATCATCAATGTTTATGTTGACAAAAGCACATTGATGGTGGATTTTGGAGACACAAAACTGACAACCAGACTTTTGGAAGGTGATTTTGTAAACTATAAACAAATCATTGCTGCAAATTATGAAACAGTTTGCGTGATAAACAAAGTTCAGTTTGAAGACGCTCTTGAAAGAGCTTCACTTCTTTCAAAAGTGGGTCAAGGAAACTGCGTCAAGTTTGAAGTTAAAGAAAAAAATCTTTGCATAACTTCAAATTCAGAACTTGGAAATGTCAAAGAAAATGTCCCTATCAACATGACAGGAAAAGAACTTTTGATTGCCTTCAATGCAAGATATTTCATTGAAAATCTTAAAGCAAACAGTGATGAGTTTGTGAAAATTTGCTTCAATGCTCCTGCAAACCCTTGTGTCATTGTTCCTGTGGAAGGAGATGAATTTTTGTATTTGATTTTGCCAGTGAGAATGATTGGTTAGAAAAAGCGCCCAAAGTGGCGTTTTTTTTGATATTGACATTTTGAAAGAAAAATGATAAAATAAAGCATGGAGAAAGTTTATGAACATTGAAAGAGCAATAAAAAACAATGAAACTTTTATGATTATAAATTATTGTGAAGACAAAAATCTTTTGAACAGTTTTGTCAGAGAAAATGTGACCGCTTTGGATTTGGCAGCAGAATATGGTTCACACATCATGGTTCACATGATGCTTAAATATGGCGCTGACGCAAAGAAAACATCTGTGCTTTGTTCTTTTATGAAAAACAAAAATCCAGACAGAAGAATTTTGAAATTATTGCTTGACTATGGAGCAAAAATTGATGCAAAGGATGAGAACGGAAAGACCGCAACAGAACTTGCAGAACTTGCCATGAAAGACTGTTTAGACAAAGAAAAAGCGGCAGTTTCGAAAAACGACAGCATCTTTTTCAAAAGAAGAGCAGCAAAATATAAAGAATATATTGAATTGATTGAAAAATATCGAAAATCAGATGAAAAAACTTTATAATCAACCATTTTTAAGTAAGGAAACATCGGAAGAAAAAATGTTTTTGACAAAATCAACAAAATAAAAACAAACTTTGTTTGAAAATGCTTACATTTGCAGTTGACAAACAAAGTTTTTTTAAGTATAATAAATCTCGAACCGTTTGCAATAGGAAATTTTGCAAGAAAAATTTAAGGAGAAAAAAATGAAAAGAACATTACAACCAAAAAAGAGACAAAGACAAAAAGTTCATGGCTTCCGTGAAAGAATGAGAACTAAGGGCGGAAGAAATGTTTTGAAAAGACGCAGAAACAGAGGCAGAAAACAACTGGCTGCTTAAAAAGAGTGAAGATGGATCACAGACTTAGAAAAAACAGTCAGTTTGGTTATATCTACAAAAAAGGTGAAAGAACACACACTGAAAACTTCACCCTTTTTGCAGTGAAAAGCAAATATGAGGCCTATAGAATTGGTTTTTCCATAAACAAAAAACTTGGCAAGGCAAACAAAAGAAATTTGTTGAAAAGAAGGATGAGAGAAATCTGCAGGATATATCTTCAAATTCCTTCTTTTTGTAATTATGTCATCATGGCAAAGGAAAAAGCAGTTGAGCTTTCTTTTGAAGAATTGAAGAAAGAACTTGCTTTGTTGTTTAAAAAATATGAAAAGAAAAAACATTCTTAAAAAAATTGCTTTGTTTCCAGTTTATGTTTATAAATATGCCATTTCGCCACTTTTGCCACACTCTTGCATCTTTACGCCAACTTGTTCGAATTACATGATTAAAGCGGTGGAAGAATTTGGCGTTTTTAAAGGGGTTTGGATTGGAACAAAAAGGCTTTTCAGATGTGTTCCTTGGCAAAAGAAGAGAGGTTATGATCCCGTTCCAATCAATATAAAAGGAGATAATTTATGGATTTTATAAGCACCGCGCTTGTCACACTCAGACAGCCCACTGGTTTTTGGGAAACCATTTTAAATGCCTTCAAAAGTGCCACCGGAACGTATATCTTGGCTGTTATCTTGCTTGCGTTAATTGTCAGAATTTTGTTTTCTCTTGTCGACATCATAAACAAAAAAGTCAACATGAAAAACATGGACATCAATGCCAAAATGCGACCAGAACTTGAAGCTATTCAAAAAAAATATGGAAATGACCAAAGAGTTCTCCAACAAAAAACCAATGAGATTTACAAGAAATATCAGTTTTCCATGATGAGCACCTGCCTGCCAATGCTCGTGACAATGATTTTGCAATTTGTTGTGTTTTTGACACTTTGGAATTCTCTTCAGGCAGTTTCAAATTACAACATTTCTTATCAATATGAAAACATGAAATCGCTCTATGCCAATGTTGTGGCACTGAACGAAGAAAACACTCTGTCAGATGTCTTGAGCCGTTATGCAGACAAAGAATTCGGAACAGATTACAACATCACGATTGACGGCATAACTGTCGGAGATGACGGAGTGAGATATTTGAACTACACTTTCACATCCACCGAAACAACAGAAGACAACTTCAGCGGAAAAATAAAGTATAACGACGAATGGACCAACGAAGAAATTTCTGCTTTGCTTGACAGATATGTTGTTGTTCCACAAGAAGAAAATCCAGAAACTTCTACCGAACAACCTGAAGGCGATGAAACGACAGAAACGCCAGCAGAAGATCCAATTGAATATGTCGACACTGGATTTAATGAAGTTTTCAGAACATTGGCTGAAAATGCTGTCAGAGAAGAGTTTTTGGCGACCCAAGAGAGCTTTTTGTGGATAAAGAACATTTATAGGTCAGAATCTCCGTCTTCTCCACTTTTCACAGAGAGTGAAATCACTGGTTATTTGTCGAACTTCTATAGTGAAGAAGAAAAAGAAATGGAAGAAACCTATCACTATGAAGAAAAAATATTCAATTATGTGATTGAAGAAAACGCCGAACTTTCTGACATTAAAGCACAAAATAATGGTTATTACATTTTGACAATCATTGCAGTTTTGACTTCTTTCTTGTCCATTTGGCTTTCAAACAAGCTTATGAAAAACAAAAACCAACCAGCTCAGCCAGGCAACAAAATCATGTATTTCATCATGCCAATCATCATCGGCATCTTCACATTTATGTACACAAGTTTGTTTGCAATCTATTTGATTGTCGGCCAACTTGTCAACATGGCTCTCACTCCACTCACAACTTTGATTGTGAAAAAATGGATTGCTTCAGACGCTAAGAAGAAAAAAGAAAAAGATGTGATTGAAGTGGATTATAGAAGAAAAGATATGTAAAATAAAAAGCACCAATTTCGGTGCTTTTTTGTTATCTTGTGACGGCAAGTGCTTGCCATGTGTTTGGTCCGACAATTCCGTCGACGGCAAGACCATTGTTTTCTTGAAACTCTCTGACAGCATTTTCAGTTCTCGAGCCAAAAATTCCGTCGATTGTGCCAACCGGAATAAGTTTGCTTTCCAAAAGTTGTTGCATAAATCTGACATAGGCGCCAGAATTGCCGCGTCTAAGTGTTGGATAGGTCGGAAGCGTCAAAAGCGTTTTCCATGTGTTTGGACCGACAATTCCGTCAACAGAAAGACCATTGTTTTGTTGGGATTGTCTCACTGCGCTTTCAGTTCTCGAGCCAAAAATTCCATCAACGGACAAATTGAAACCATATTGATTTAACAAAAACTGCAAGAGAAAGACAAAGTTGTTGTTGCTTCCGCGTCTGAGAAGTGGATAATTTGAAAGGTTATCCCTTGGAATAAAGTTTACGCCAAGATAGTCGCAAACGCCATGGCAGGCCTCTTCTCCAACTTCAGTTTGAAAGAGTGGGTTTATCATAAGCTGAGCTTCTTCCAAGTTTGTCATAAAACCTGCTTCAATCAGCGATGAAACGCAGTTTACGTTCGAAAGCACGCCAACATCAAGAGTTTTCACTCCCCTGCCATTTTGGAAAGTGCCTTGAATGAGCTGAGTGTATAAATCATCCGCCAATTCTTCGCTTTGGGCTGCCTGTGGGTTGGTTGGAGAATAGAAAACTTCCAATCCAGAAGTAGAATTGAAATTGTCTCCATATGCGTTGTATGCAAAAGTGACCAGTGCAGTCAAATTTTGTCTGTTAATTCTTCGCACACGCTCAGTGATTGAAACATCGTAAAGTTCTGGCTTGACATCATAGACAGAAAATCCTTGTCGCATGCAAGCTTCTATAAATTTGTTTTTTGCAGCTCGGTTAAATTCGTTTTCATAGATTTGTCTGTTTAAACCCGGCATAACAGGAGTTCTCTTCCCTTGCGTTGGTGGTTGAATGCCGTGTTCGTCATTTGCACCTATGTAATAATTTTCGTTTGCCATATTTTCTCCTTCTATATGATTTATATGAAGAATTTCAAAAAAGTGTTTGCAAAAAAAATCCAATCATTTGATTGGATTAATTTAAAGAAAATTTCAGCTGAACTGGATTGTGGTCACTGAATTCAAAATCTGTGTCGATGTTTTGAACTGTTGAGACTGTCACATTGTTTGAAACGATAAAGCCGTCAAGCACAATTGAATAGTTGACACCTTTTTCGTAAGGACGGTCGGTTGAACGGCAAGTTGGAGCATTGTCGCTTGTCGCAAAAGAAAAGTTTTCTGGCAAATCGGAAACGGAAAGTTGTGCGACCCATTCAGGAACTTTCTGTTCAGTTTCAAAAGTGTTTATGCTGTTTGCAATGTCATGGTTCCAGTCGCCACCAGCAATCACATAGTTTCCTTTGGCATATTCTTCAGTCAAAACAGTGTTTAAAAGTTCAAGTTGTCTTGCTCTGATTTTTCCGCCTTCGTCATAAGCACTCATGTGGAGATTTATCAACACAAGCTGTTTTTCTGAGTTTGCGATGTTGAGTCGATTTATTTCAAAACACCTGTCCAAGTCAAAAAACTTTGTGAAAAAGCCCATGTCAATCGGAAACTGTCTTCTTACACATTCTTCAATGGCATATTTTGAAAAGGTTGCAATGCCAGAGTTTACAGTTCCATGCGGGTTTGTGATAGGATAGAAAAGATAGCCGCTGTGAAAGTTGCTGGCAAAACTTGAAGAAAAACCTTCAAAAGCGTTTTGCAACATTTCATATTGATTTACGTGGAAGCTTCGGTCTGAGTTTATGTCAACTTCTTGAAAAAACGCAAAATCGGTGTCCAAAGCCAAGATTTCTAGAGTGGCTCCGATTGTGTTGTCTAAAACCGTCTGTTTGTCTTTTGCGCGACTGCCACTGCCTTGAGTTTTTGTTCCATCAAGCATCTCTCCGCTGTCCATAAAAAATGAGAAGTCATGAGTGTAAGCGCCAAAGCCGATGTTGTAAGTTGTGAGCGAATATTCTTCGCCAAGCTGAACTTGAGAGGTCTGGTTGTTTGTCACTTCAAGTGTCTGATTGTCTTCAATTCGATAGAAAGTGCAACTCAGATAGATAACATATCCGACCAACACCAGCACAATCAGTCCGATTATGCCGAGCAATGAAAAAATGATTGCCTTTAATGTGGTTTTTCCTGCTTTTGTCATATATCCCCCTTTTGTTTGAATTTAGTATAACATGTTTAATTAAAACAAAAAAACTTTTTAAGAATTATTTGACAAAATGCGTCAAAAAATTTGAATTTATTTTTGTTTGAGTTATAATGAAATTGAAAGAAAAAGAGGAGGATTTTAAATGAAACTGACAGCTGAAGAAAAAGCTATTCTTGACGGAAAGGAAGGCGAAACCAAGGCAAAAATCATGAAAACCTTGGTTGAGTTTGGTGATTTGTTTGGTGCAGAAGAATTTGTTCCTGTCACCGCAGATGGTCACCTTGTGACCTCTTTTGGAATTGGTCTTCTGAAACCGGTTTATCGCATTATGGATGAAATCATTGATGCAGGTTTAAAAACAAAATATCCTTTCACAGTGGACCCAAGGCCGATTGATTACAAAAATGTCAAATGTGGTCTTTTAAACAAACTGATTTTCAGCAAGATTATGTATTCGCAGCAGAAGCATTATGAAGAGCAACTGTTAAAAATTGGGCTGAAAAACAAAGATGCTTTCACTTGCACAAGCTATCTCAAAGAAGTTGGAAACACTCCAAAATATGGAGATGTTTTGTCTTGGGCAGAAAGCAGTGCAGTCGTTTTTGCCAATTCTGTTTTGGGCGCGAGATGCAATCGAAACAGCGGAATGCTGGACATCTTTGGTGCAATCTTGGGAAAAGTTCCAAAGTTTGGGCTTTTGACAGATGAAGGAAGAAAAGCTGATTGGATTGTTGAAATCAAGACAAAAACCCTTCCTGAAGCGCAAATTTTGGGAAGCGCCATTGGCATGAAAGTTATGGAAAAAGTTCCATACGTTGTCGGATTGGACAAATTTTTGGGAACGGAACTTACGGATGAAGTTTTGGCTTATTTAAAAGACTTTGGTGCTGCCACAGCTTCCAACGGAGCAGTTGGGCTTTATCATATTGAAAATTTGACACCTGAAGCCAAAAAGTTTGGTCAAAAGCTTTTGAAGAAAGATGTCAAGAAATATATCATAGACGATGAAGAATTGGAAAGGGTTTACAAAAGTTATCCAGTTATGTGGAAAAATCCAAATTCAAAACCTTCACTTTGCTTTATTGGTTGCCCGCATCTGACCTATCATCAACTTATCGACTGGACAAATCGTTTGGAAGAAAACCTGAAACTTGCCAAACGAAAAAAGGTTTGTGTGAGAACAATCATGACGACCGCCCCAGACGTTTTGAAGGAGTTTCAAAAGACGGAAGAATATAAAAAATTGAAGAGTTTTGGAGTTAAGCTATCATCAATATGTCCGCTTATGTATACCAACAACCCAATCGCAGGCGGAAAACCAATCATCACAAACAGCAACAAATTGAGAACTTATTCAAAGTCGAGATATTACAAAGATGAAGACATAACAAAAATTATTTGTGGGGTGAAAAGATGAAAAAAGTTTTTAAAGGCAGAGTTATTTGCAAAGGGACTTACGAAGGCGAAGCGGTGGTGTCTCATCAGGGCTTAAACACCCTTGCAACCTTTCAAAAGTCGGCATTGAAAAATGCAAAAAAAATCATTGGTTCTGACCAAAACAACCCAGATGTCTATGGAAAAAATTTGACTGGAATTGCCCTTATCTTACCGCAGACAATCGGTTCAACAACAGGAGGATTGGTCATTCAAACCATTTGTCAAATGGGAATAAACCCTGCAGCAATGCTTTTCAGCGAAGAAATTGATTCTTTGGCAGCAAGCGGCGTGATTTTGGCAAAGAATTGGGAAAATTCAAAAATAATTGCCATTGACAAGCTCGGGAGTGAAATTCTTGAAGCAATCAAAACTGGAGATAAAATTTCTATAGCCGAAGATGGAACTGTCACATTGCTTGGATAAAAAAATATTTTGTAAATTTTTGAATTTTTGTTTACTTTTATATATAACTATGTTATAATATGTTTGTTCCAATAAAAGATTGAAACAAAAAAAATTAACTTATCCTTGTAAAGAAAAAATATTCCATAAAATTTTTATTC
>CAJLLK010000019.1 GCA_905207515.1 uncultured Christensenella sp.
TCGCTTTTGTTTTTTTGCAAGATGTTTGAAAAGACAAATGGCTCAATCGGTTTCGGAATGATTGTGTTGCCTTCTTCAGAAGTGTAAAAACCATTTTGAAAATTTATTGTTGCAATGCCAATGGCTCTGTCACGGTTCATGTTAGGGTTTCTGAAATCAAAAATAAAGTCTTTTTTGTTTTCAGTTATGAAATAACAACCCTCAACAGTCGCTTCAGCCATGATGTGCGCATCATTTGAAG
Organism: uncultured Christensenella sp.; assembly: GCA_905207515.1. Classification (GTDB taxonomy): domain Bacteria; phylum Bacillota; class Clostridia; order Christensenellales; family UBA1242; genus Caccovivens. The sequence goes on from CAJLLK010000019.1 coordinate 242, forward strand.
GCACAAATTCGCCAACTTCGGATGAATAAACCAGTTTCATCGGCGCTTTTTTTCTTTCGCCTTCTTTCATGTAAGATGCACAGTAAAGCCAAGCCAATTTGTTTTCATTTTCTTTGATTTCGCTGACATCATTCAGACTTCTTTTTGGAAAATAGCAATATTTTTTGATAAATCGGTCATAGTCAGAACTTCTTCTGGCTTCGGCGTAGACAGATTTTGTTATCAAAAGTTTGATTGTTCCGTTTTTCACATTGTCCAAAATGTTTTTGTAAATTTCATATCTTTCAACTTTCTTCTCTTTATCCAAAGTTGCCAAGTTCCACAGCACATTGGAATCAATGGCGACATAAATCGATTTTTCCATTGTTTTCTCCTTTTCAATGACAGATTTCATCTTAAGGATAACACTATTTCACTCAGAAATCAAGATGGAATTTTTGAAAAAAGACATAAAAAGTTTATATAGGATATTTGTGCGAATGCTTTCGTGCCGATGGGTTGAGCCCACGAAGCGTGGTTTCCGAGCAAACGAAGTTTGCAAAAAGCCGTGCAGGCTTTTAAATCACACCGAAAATGGTGCAATTTTTTGTCATTTGGCGGAGCACTAGGTCATCGAATCGTACTCCACTTTATGATTTTTTATTTATAGTATATGAACTTTTTATATCTAACAATTTGTCTAAATTTAATTTTTCTAAGAACTCAACAAACTCATCTATATTCATATTTTTTATTTGGGGTTTATATTTATAAAAATCATTCAAGTTGTAGGTAATGTTGTTGATTATGCCTTCTTTTTCAATGCGCTTCTGACTTTTGTTTAAATAAAGATTCCAAAAAGGTAAAATTTGAATATGTAAATTTCTTATATAATCGTGGCCAGTATAGCCTTTTTCGGAATTATTTAACAATTTAGCCAATTCAAAATCAGTTATATTTTCTATTATTGCGTGTGTTATATTGTCATTTTTAAAATAAGAATGCAAAGATTCATGTACAAGATAAACCAAATCATAATTCTCATTGGTCAATCCGTTTTTGTGTCCCCAAATAAACTGATTATCACCTATATTTCGTCCACAGTTCAATGTAGGGGAAACAATAATTGCGGTCACATTTAATGTAAAATCTTTTTTAAAAACTTTGCTTAAAAATAAATTTATTTTATCTTTGTTTTTTGTCCAACTATGTTGTATCCTCTGTAAATTTTGATCAGCTTCGGTATAACAAGTTTTGAAATATTTTTGTTGCTGTAGTTCTAAAATTATATTGTTATCAATTTCGGTTGAGTGTAAATCCTTTTGTAAAATTTGATATGATAATCTATATTTATTCCATAAATAATTTGCAAGTTCAGTCGGCATTTTACTTGTTGATATAATTACTCTTGCCATAAGATTAGGATCTATTCTAAATTTTATATTTAACATATTTAATCTCCTATAATTAGCGACTATGAGAATAATATAATTGTATAAAATTTGGAGCATTGAGTCAAAACTTAAAATCATACCAAAAGGTATTTGGTACGTTAAAAAAATTAATGGCGGAGACGGTGGGATTCGAACCCACGTGCCGATTTCTCGACAAACGCATTTCGAGTGCGTCTCGTTGCGACCTCTTCGATACGTCTCCATGCATCTAATTTTACTCCATTTTTAGCGATTTTGCAATGTAAATTGTGAAATTTTTATAATTTTTTAATTTTTATTTGTAAAATATTGAAAAATACTTTACAAAAGGTCTAATATTGTGCTAAAATATGTCTGAAATTGTTGAAAAAGGAGAAAAATCATGAACAAAGAAAGAGAAAATGTTATTAAATACGCCTTGATAAAACTTGGTGTCAAGTGCGATTTGATTGGGTTTACATATCTCGTAAAGGCCATTGAAATTGTTGTTGAACAGCCTTTGTTGGCTTACAATTTGAAAAAATTGTTTGCAGCTGTTGCAAAAGAATTTAACATAACAAAGATTTTTCGTGTTGAGGCAAACATTCAAAATGCAATTTCACAGGCTTACAATGCCAATGGGCTTCATGGAATTAACGAGATGTATGGTTTGGAAATTTTTAAACCTGACCACAAGCCTACAACTGCTGAAATCATCAAACTTGTTGCAGAATATTACAATTTGGGATTGTATAAGAAAGAAGCTTCGTAGGCTATTATAAATCAATTTAAGCAATTATGCAAACAAAAAAACAAGGCATTGCCTTGTTTTTTTGGTGGCTTGCCCGGGATTCGAACCCGGGACCCCTTGATTAAAAGTTCGTCCGAATGGCTATATGTGCCTATTTTAGGACAATATAGCCGTTGTGAATCTTAAATTTTGGCTAAAATAGTCGTCAAAATGGTCGTCAAATTTGCAGATATAAATTATTATATAATTTAAGCAGCCCTTCTTTGGTGATGTCGTCCTGCAAATTTGTGTAAATGTCATTTGTCATGACAATTGAAGCATGTCCAAGATAGACTTGTCTTTCTTTGTCTGGCCAGCCAAGGTAGTGCAAATTGGTTGAGCAAGTGTGACGCAAGTCGTGCAATGATTTCCCAGGAATTTTTGCTTTTTGATAAATTTCACGAGCTATGCCTGAATAATAGTGCGGCTGGCGGGTGAAGTATGGCGTTACAGTTCGCTTTTTCAAAAATTCGATAAAATCTTTTGAAACATTGATTTTTCTTTCTGCGTTTTCTGTTTTTGTACCATGAATGAAAATTTTGTTCTTTTTTTCATCGATATCGTTGAGATTGAACATCCAGGTTTCTTGCCTTCTGGTTCCTGCAATCAAACTGAACATCATAAAATATTGCACATCTTGGTCGTAGGTTTTCAATATTTCCAAAAATCTTTCTTGCTCATCCAAAGACAATGCTGTCTTTTTACGCTTTTTGGTTTTTCGCGGCTTTATGATTGTTTCGGCCAAATTTCTCGCAGTTTTGTTGTTGATGTAGGCTTGCTTCAAACACTGTCTTAATGTCAGATAAGCATAATCAATCACACGACTGTTTGGATCGAACTTGTTTAAAAATTCCTGCAAAATTGCGGGCGTAAGTTGTTTAAGCTTCATGTCTTTAAAAAATTTAGGCATGTGCAAATTTATAATTGCGTTGTAAATGGTTTTAGAACTTTCGCTTGTTCCGAGCTTGTATGTTTTTAGCCAGTATTTTGACCAGCCAATAACAGTGTTTTTATCGTCAAGGTTGATTTTCTTGTGAGTAAATTTCAATTCTTGAATTTTTTTTATTGCCTTCTCTTTTGTGGAAACGGTGAACCTGATTGTTTCTCCGTTTTTTCTTTTTTTGTATTCCCATCTACCGTCTTTTCGATGATATAAATTTTTATAACTGCTTTTCAAAGTAACCCCCAAGTCTTCGGTTACTTTGGATTTACTTACTGTGTTATCTATCAGCAGGAATGGGCCACTGTTTTCATTTTTTGATTTTTCAAAAATTACAATTTTTTCCAAACAAAGCTTGATTGCGTGCTGGTGCTTGGCGATGTTGTTCTGGCTTTTGACAATTTCTTTTTGACTGGTTTCAATTTCGTTGTTATGAAATTCGATTTCGTCAACTTGTTTTTATATATTCTTCCATAGTTTTCTCCCCTTTAATTTTTTATATTTAAACCAATGCAATGATTGATCCAAAAAGATTGCTGACAATTGAGATAAGCGAGCTCGACATAAACAAAGTAGTGTAAGTTTCTACAACTTCAAATTCATAGACGTTAAATGCGTAACCAAAAAAGATATAAAATACAATCATCAAAACCAGTGAGAGTACAAACATGATAACAGAAATTAATCTTTTTATGATCACATAGTTCTTACTGACAGTTCGTGTTCTATTTTTGTCAACGAAAAACGATGTTACAAAACATGCGATATGAACCAACAACATGAAAGATGCCACTATCATTAAAATAAAAATAGCCATTTAAGAATTCTCCTTTAAATATTTTTGTTTAAGTTTTTGTTGTTCCTGGTTTTTAGCTTTGATGCCAGCGATGTAAGCTTCAACTCTGCTGCAATCATCTTCATCAAGCTGAAGAATGTCGTTGCATAATTGCCGTTGAAGCATGGTTGCTTCTTTTTGCCGTGTTGGATCGTTAATTTGATGACCGAGCAGATAGTCCACGGAGCAGCCAAAAAAGTCTGCAATTTTGATAATGGTTTTAAGGTCAGGCTCATATCTTCCGGTTTCATAGTGGCTATAAGTAGGTTTTGAAACCTGTAAAAAGTCGGCCATATCTTTTTGTGTGTAACCTTTAATTTTCCTTAAATTTGCCAAATTTTTCATATAATCTCCATTTCTATTGTAAAAAATTTTAAAAAGTTTCGTTTTTTTTTATCAAAATGCTTGACAATTTAAAACAAAACGATATAATATTGAGCTAAAGATAAAACAAAACGAAATTTTTTGGGGTAAAGATATGGGAAGAATAGACAATTTAAGCAATCAAGTTTGGCTGATAGCCAATGACAAAGAAGCAGAATACGAACTGTTTTGCTTTAAATACGATTTGCAAGCTGGGGAAGAGAGTTTGCAATTATTTAAAAATGAAGCCGTAGCTAACGAAAAAATGGCCAGTCCATTTTCTAGCTGCGGCTCTTTTGTTTTTTGGAACACTCCAGACGGCCAGCTTTGCAAAGTGAAAGCTCCAAATGAAGAACAGGCCAAATGGTTGGCAAGCATTCTTTGTGAAAAGCTGGGGGTGAAATATGCTGACAGATAAGGAAATTGGAAAAATTATTCGAAAAGCTTATGATCGAAAACTGTTTGGTGGAGAACTGACCATGCTTGCGGCCATAGCAAACAATTGCAACAATTATGGCGAATGCAGAAAGTCAAACAAAGATTTTGAAAAACAGCTCAATGTTTCTGGAAGAACAATTTCTCACTGGATTGCTTCTTTGAAAGCAAATGGAATAATTGGCGTCTGCATAAACAATCACTTGCACAGCCGAATTGTTTACATCAGAGATTTTAAAAGAGATTTTACTTGGTCTGGAAAGATTGAAGATTTGTCAACAGCGCAAAGAATTTTTCATGAAGCATTTCCAAATCGTGAAATTGACTGTGAAATTCCTGACACTGTAAACATCAAACTTTTGATAAACGAAATCAAGTTGTCAAGATTTTGGAGTAATGCCCAAAACTTAACATTGAAATCTTACATCAAAAGATATGACCAAATTGTGCATGGCAAATATCGTGATGACTTTATGTCAACACCAACGGGTTCAAACTTTTCAACAGGCAGACATTACACACGAGAAGAAATAAATTCGTATGTTCAAAGCATTGATGAGATAGAGATATGAAAAAATTCATTTTGATTTTAATTGTCCTGGCAATTTTGTTGGTTATACCAACAGCCACAGTCGGAAAAGTCGATAAAGGTGTGAGCGCAAAAGCGTTGCACTTATACAGTCCAGAAATAGTGACAATTCATGGAGATTGATATGTCAAACAAAAGATATACATTTGCAAATATTTTAATAATTTTTGCTTTAGCATTTGTTTGCTTCTTTTCTGTATGTGGTCCAGGCATAAATTATGCTTTTGCAGATAACACAGAATATACTGACGTTTTGGAAGACTTGACAAAAGATGAAACATTTGACGCTGAAGTATATCCAGTTGTTGAAAATGATTATTCTTTGCAAGTCATTCAGATAGCTGAAAGTGAAGACAAAGAGCTTTTTGTGTATGTTTATCAGCCAAGTGGAACAGAAGCTGATCTAAGGGCAACATCGATTAGCATTTCTACAGGAATAAACGAAGATTTAAGCTTTAAGTTATATGATTTAAGTTTGATAAATTCAGATGGCGTTTTTTACAAATATAAAGTTGAAAATCTTAAAGTCTCTGATCAAGCGTCTGTAAGATTTTATAATATTTCAGAAATTTTTCGTGAGTACATTGACGGTGTTGATGAGAAACCAAGCGAAGGAAACACGATTGACGAAGTTACATTCGAAGTCGCACAGTTATGGACGGTGACTATTGTTGACGACACAGTTACGTATAGCTGCACAAAAACAGAAACGGTATTGGTTACAGACAAATATGTAGGTTTTCTTCGTTATGTTAATGGGTGGGCATGGGCCACATATTATTGTGATAGCCATTTTGTTGCATTTTCGACGGATTTGCCGATGGATTCAATTATAGAAGCTGAACTTTCTTTTGCTACATATGAGTATGACACGTTATATGATGCTCCAGTTGTTGATGTAGATAATCGAGATCCTTCAAAAGACGTCGATCATCACATTATATTGACAAATGATGACGTAGTCAATAACCAAACTGTTGGCTTGTTTGGAGAAGGACATCAATGGAATAGAATTGAAACAGTTTCAGAATTTCTTGAGAATGAAGAAGATTTGGAAGAAGATGCAAAAGTTCAGTTCGAAAACAAGCAGTGGGTTTTAAGATTTTATGAAACTGAATATTCTCATTCAGGTGGAAATCTTGGTAACTTGTATGGCCATGGAACAGGCGTTGTAGAAGTAACGATTTTACGATTAAAATTCGAAACCGACGGCATCACATATGACCTTGGCGTAGTAGACAATAAACAATCTGGAAGCCTTACGCCTTCAAATGAAGTTCCATCATGGTGGACTGCCATTGTTGACTGGTTCAATAAATTGTCTTTGTTTTTCAAAATCGTTTATGGCATTTTAATTGGCGTCGTATTACTCATATTTGTTTATTTTCTTGTAAAGCTTGTGGTTAGTGCTTTTAAAGCAATAAATAAATTGTTTAAAGGAGATAAAAAATGACGAGTGCACAAAAAATTTCATTCTGTTTATTGTTTGTAACTGTGGTAATCTTAGGAATTATTGTTGGCACAAATTGGGACATTCTGCAAACAAACACTGCTCTGTATACTCAGGAACAACTGGAAAATTATGGCGACCAAAAATTTGATGAAGGTATGCAGCAAGCTGGTGTTTCCCAGGAGCTTCTGGATGAATATCGAGCGCAGATACAAGAATATCAAAGCAATATATCTGAGCTTAATGTTCAACTTGAAAATTTGAGACAGTCTGACTCTGCCAATAAAGAAGCCATCGCAAGTCTTGAAAGTCAGATCGACACATTTGAAAAAGAAACCGATAGACTGCAAGAGCTTTTGGATGGATACGAACAGTTCGCAGATGGCGCAAGAATTGTTAATTTTTATGTTGGAGAAGAAAAAGTTAAGAATGTTGTCCTTGGCAAAAGCATTATTACTTTAGGCTCAAACAATATGCCAGATGCTGAATATTTGAAAGAAGCATATTCTGTTAAAGTTTTGGAGTGGCAGGACGAAGATGGCAACATTATTACGTTATCTTCTAACATTCCAACTGATGTTGTTGAATATAACGTCTATGCCACATCAATAACTGAATATTACGATGTCACATTTGTTGATTTTGACACAGTCAGAATTTTGGATGGCGACAAAATTTCAAATTATAAGTATGGTCCGGACAATGGCTTACAACTAAATTTAAATGATAGGTATTTTGAAGCATATTTACCAGAAAAAGAAGGTTATTATTTCACAGGTTGGGCATTGAATGGTGTTGAAACGAGCTTAAACGACATTGTTGTCGAAAGTGACATGACTTTTACTCCAATTTATGTCGAAGCTACAAAATTGGACGTGGAAAATGACGGCTTCAGCATTGATCCTATTGAAAGCGAATTCGGGAATTATGTTTTGGATCTGAGCGATAAAACGGAAGGGAGCATCATTTACACAAGGATAAAAAACAATACAGAAATAACAAATTTAAACAACGTTGTTTTTGGCTTTGAAGTTGATAGGGGAGAAGATTTTTCAAAACAGTATTGGCAACAAGAAAGCTTTGCATCTGATTTGACTTATGGTGGAATGTTTACTTTAAGGCTTTCATTTGAAGATGATGGAATTTTAAAAATCGAAATTATAGACTTATATCCAGACCTAGACTGGAAAATTCAATTCAGTGATTTTTATGAATTAAAAGGAGAACAAGCATGAACAAATTAGGGAAAGGAATTGCAATCACACTTTCGGGAGCGTTGTTGGTTGGCGGCGGAGTGGCTGCTGGATCGTATGTCAGCGCGAAAGAAAATCTGGAGCTTAGCACACAAATTGAAGAACTTAAAGCTGAGCTGGAAAACTCAACAATTGGCTACACAGAAGAAGAGCTGCAAGCCGCAAAAGATGAAGCGTATGAAGAAGGTGTTTCAGATGGCAAAGATTTTGAATACGTCTCTCAAGGGCTTGATTTGTCTAGCTTGGGTCTTTCGAACGTAAAACTTTTGAATGTTGCAGAAAACAAAAATTTGTTATTTTCTCAGGACCAGGCAAACGCAGGTGTTTATTTGATCGACACAAATTCAAAAGTTTTAAAAAAAGTCTACGATCAGAATATAACTAATTTCACTGTGAAAGAAGTGACAGAAAATTTCTCTTTAATTTTTTCTGAGGATACCAGGGAAATGTTTGCTTTCAATTTTGGTGAAGAAACTTTGACAAAGGTCTATGAAAATATAGACGTGCTGAATGTTTTGAGTAATACAGAAGACGAAATCTTGATGTCTTCTACAAGTGAAATAAATCCAGGAATATTTGTCTTTTCATATGAAACAGGCACTCTAAGCAAGATACATGAAACTGGTTACAATTGGAGCAAAGCATATACGTATTCAAATGGCAATTGCTTTTTGCGTTCAGCAGACACAAGCGATGCAAATATTTATTTTGTAGATTTAGAAAATAACGAAGTTACAGCGCTTGCTGGAGTAAATAAGCTTAGCATTAAATTCCAGGAAATAGCAAATAACGATTGTTTGATTTCTTCGACATCTGCTAGCAACCAAGGCATTTGGTTTTTTGATTATAGTGATAAAACACTAGAAAAAGTCTACGATTATGGCTATCAATGGAGTTTTACACCTGCAACTGAAAATGGCTTTGCCTATGTTTTGTCAAAACGACAAGCATATGACCTAACTGACTATGAAAAAGGGATTTTTAAATTTGATCCAACCACTGGAGAAATGTCACAAATTGTAACTACAGGCTGTAATTGGACGCATACAATTTTGCCCGATGGAAACATTTTGTTTTATTCAATTTCTACGAATTATAGCAGCGGCGGAATGTATTTGCAGACTGCTAGTGAACTGAAACAAATTTTTGAATCTGGTGATTGGGATAAATATCAAGTTACAGAAGATAAAATTTATTTTTATTCTAAAACCACTGCAACATGTACTGGTCTGTATAGATATGATTCAGAAACCGAAACAATGATTCAAGTGTATGACCAGGGGTATTCATTCAACTATTGGTATGAGCTTTCAGATGGAAATTATATCGTTTCTACATATTATGTGGACTCTGTTTTGTATTTTGATGTCAACAATGAAACTCTCACACAAATTTCAACGGACCTGGATAGAAATCTTGAGTTATTTGAATTGTCTTCTGGTGATTGTTTGATTTCATGTTATCAGTCATCTTCTGTCAAAGGCTTGTATTTATTTTCTAAAGCCAACAAAACGTTAACACAAGTATTTGACGAAGGTTACAGATTTGACAGCTTTGCCCAATTGAAAAATGGTGACGTTTTGATAAACAGCAATTATTTGGCAGGCGTATTGTTGTTTGACCACACAACAAACACTGTCACAAGAATTCATTCTACAGACTATGATTGGTCAAATTGTGTGGAAATGGAAAACGGAGATTTGGTTATTATATCAGCTTCTTCAAGGTCTTCTGGAAGTTATGGAATTCTTTTCTATGATTACAGTGAAAAATCGGCAAATATCTATTCTTCTGGCAAATTTACTCTTCACAATAATCAAGATGGAACTTGTGACTGGGTTGGAGATAACGGAGAAGTTTATACCTATGACAAAATTACTGAAAAACTTATTTTGAAAAAGCTTATTTAAAGGAGAAAAGCATGAACAAATTAGGAAAAGGAATTGCAATCACACTTTCGGGAGCGTTGTTGATTGGCGGCGGAGTAGCTGCTGGATCGTATGTCAGCGCGAAAGAAAATCTTGAACTCAGCACACAGGTTGAAAAACTTAAAGCTGAGCTGGAAAACTCAACAATCGGTTACACAGAAGAAGAGCTGCAAGCTGCAAAAGATGAAGTGCGCCAGGAAATGCAAGCGCAAATCGACGCTTTGGAAGAGCAGCTCGAGTCTCAAACGCCGTCAGAAGATAGCGGCCAGCTTGCACTTTATCAAGAGCTTATGCAGGTTTTTGATGCTGAATATACAGCTTCGTTTAAGGCATCAGGCAAGACATTTGTTTCTTCAGGCGAGTCAAACTTTCAAGGACTGTATGCAGTGGATGATACGACCAAAGAAATTACAAAAGTTTTAAACACTGGCTATTGTTACAGCTGTGCGACAACAACGCTAGGTGTGCCATATATTTACAGCGAACTTGATGCTGTGCCAGGGGTTTATTGTTATATGAATGGCCAGGCCACACTGGTTGACGGCACTGAAGAGATTACTTCAAAGAGAGTGTATTCTTATGGCGGCAAAACGGTCATGGTTATGCCAAATTTGATTTATGTTTTTGGAGAAGATATTGTTCCGTTGGTGCCAGAATTGTCTGAAGGTCAGAGTTTAAACATCACTTCATATAACGCCACAGAAAATTATTTCACGGTCAGCACGGATGACAACTCAAAGACAATGATTTATAAATTCAGTGCCTATGGAGCAGATTGGATAGCTGATTATGTTGGTGTTCCAAATGATATTTATGAAAATGGCGGCATTTTAATTTTGCCAGGCGGAAACAAGATCGACATTTATGATTATCAGTTATATACAATTCAAACGCCAGAATTTACGATTCAGGACAGGTATTCACTTATTCGTATAAATGACCGATTTGTACTGTTTGCGGGTGACGCTCCAAAAAGGGTTGGAGCTCTGGATCTTTGGGAGAAAACAGTAACACTGCTTGAAGAAGATGACGAAAACATCTATTCAACAATGCTTGCTGGCGAAGTTATAAGCGACGAAGGGATTCCAGGCGCATTGAACAATTTTGCTGGAGCGGTTTACGTGTGTGAAAAAGCTGACGGAATGACATATAAGATAGCCTATATGTCAGACACTGACTCAATCATAACTTCAGTCACACTTGCTGAAAACACATGGTCATTCACACCAGTTTCAGAAGATGAGACAGGTTTTACATACATGGTTGACGACACAACATATCGTTTTGATTACACAACAAAGCAAGTTAGCCAAGTCGAACAAAATTAGAAACTGCGTTGGTGGGGACAGGCTTTGAAATAAAAGCAAACTACCCACCACCAAAAGCAAGAGTCTTGCCACTTTCTCTTGCTTTAACAAAAAGTTGAGAAGACCGCGATTTTTTCTTACAAAAAAATATCTTTACTACCCATATAAAAAACTTCTCAACTTTTCATGGCCAGGCGTTCCGCATGAAGAATGCCAGGTCAAATTTAAAGAAAGGGGGAAGTTGAGCGTGAAGGGTTCAAAAAACAGTGTTTGGCAAACTATCGGTGGCGTGTTGGCTGGGCTTTTGATTTTGGCGCTTCTTGTGTGTGCAGGCTATGGAATTTATAGCGCTGTGGACAAGTATGTTTTGACAGACACAGAACAAAGTCAAGAAGAGCAAGAACAAGAACAGACACCAGAAACTGATGGCGAAACAGAACAAGGCACTGACGACGGAAATGATGATGTCACAGTTACGGCACTTCAAAATTATGAAGCTGAAATCGAAGAACTTGCTGCCTGACATAAAAAAAGAAGGCTTGCAAAAGCAAACCTTCTCAAATTATTCTCAAAATTATTTTAACCTATTTGGCAAAATTTGTCAAATGAAAAAGGAAAGAATATGAAAGTAAAAAATCAAAAAGAAACAAAACGAAACGAATTTAGAAAAAACAAAGTCAGCGGTCATCCTGTATACATTTACAAAAAAGTAGGACGAAAATATGAGTTTATAGGTATTACTCATGCTGAAATAACGCAAGGCGTAAAAAATATAAAGCTAGACAAAAGTCCAAATCCAAATGATACAGAAACATCATACATACGCCCAAAAAGCGAACAAATGAAAGAAAACAAATTTTCAAAACAACCATACAAAGGTTGGAAATTTACAGAAAATGATAAGAAAAAAGTAGACAAAATAAAAAATAAAAAAAGAACGAAATAGCAAGTGCTATGTTTACGAGATATCGAAACTTAATTCGCATAACTCTCAACGTTCTTCATTGAAATTATACACAAATCAAAATCAAAAGTCAATATGTTTTTCAAAAAAATCAAAAAAGAAGTAAAAAGGAGCAAAAAAACATGAAAAAATCAGAAATTTTGAAGAAAAAAGGCATTAAAGTCAGCAAAGTAACAAAAAGGGATAAAGATTTGGCGCGAACAGATTATCAACGAAACGCCAACTTCATTGTGACAACATCCAATGGCAGACAATTCTACAGCAAAAATGGCAGTTTGAGAGACGCTTTGGGCTGTGAGAAGTATGCAACAAGCGGCAAAAATTCCGCCAAAACGACGCCAAAAACGCCAAAAGCAAAAACTGGCGTAAAAAGATGCCAGCCAACAAAAAAGTCTGCAAAACCAATCAAAAAACCAATAAAAACCGCAAAAAAGCGCTAATTTTTGAGTTTTTGGACAAGTAAATGGCAATTATTCATGTAACAGGCGATCCGCGAGCTGGCAAAACATCATATGTTGTTGCGAGAAATCTGAATGAAAACATGACCTATTTCAACTGGCGCTATAAAGCTGCATGTGACTATATAAAGTCAAGAAATAGGCAGAGAAATGAAACACGGGCGTTGCCGCCGCAAAGACATGTTGTTTTTTCAAACATAACCATTTTGAGAAGATATCCCAACATGTCAAGTTATCCGTTCAGTGGTTGGGAATTTGGCACTCCAAATGAAATATGTAAAGAAACAAAGCGACTTATGTCATATGGTGTTTATATCTTTGACGAAGCGCAAGAATATTTTGACAGTAAGGGCGAAAAAGAGCTTCCACCGTGGGTTACACAAGCTTTCGAACGACATGGGCATATTTTTCTTGAAATTTATCTGATCACGCAGCGACCGAACAGGTTGAATAAAGACATCAGAGCAATTGCAAGTGAAAGGATCCACATTGAAGAGAGTATCCATACATATTTGGTTGGTAAACACAAAATCAAATCGGACAAATTTTTAAATTATGGAAAGCTTATCAGAACAGTGTGGAAAGGCAGACAATTTTCAAGTGCAGGCGAGCATGAAGCGTATGTGGATGGAAAATCTGCAGAAGACAAAAAGCTTGGCAGGCCATATAAATATGTTTTCGAAGGTGACATTCGAAGCTGTTACAATCCAACAGCGTATGCGGTTGATATGGAAGATTTGTCAAAAGATTTCCGTTATTACGACTATGAAACAGCGGAAAACCGACCTGAGTCTTGGTCAAATTGGAGAAAGAAGGTAAAAGAAAGTGGACGAACGTATCGAGATACAGCATAAATTTGATGACTTTGCTGAGTGCACAGAGTATTATTACGACGAACTCGGCAAACTTGAAGCTGTGAGAGACAATGGAAAATCATTATCCAGAAAAGAAGTCAAAAAGATGCATCAATATATCATGACATCCTTTTTCGCCGCTATGGACAACCTGAAAGACAAGGCCAAGGCGCAGGCTAAGGTCGAAAAGACGGAAGTTAAAGAGTTTAACAAAGCATACACAGAAGAGCATAACTTGTCTAAATGGCGACCGTTCAAGTCGGCCATGCAAGTTATGTTGAAGCCAGCCAAAGCCATAGGGAATAAGGCAGCGGCGCTGTTCAAACACAAGAAAGAGCCAGAAGTGGTGCAAATCGCGGGCAAACAGGCGGAGATGTCATTTTTGAAAGCTCCCGAAGGGTATGAAAAAAATGAAGAAAATTCGCAAAAAGAAAATGAAAATAATGGCAAAGATAGTGATGCAAAAAACTGAAAAATCGATTAAGCGAAGCGCGATTTCAGTTTTGCGAAATGATTTGCCATTATTGAAAAAAGAATATTGCGAATTTTCATTTCATAAAAAAAAATTTTGAAAAAATTCTAATTGCGCCGTAGGCGCGAAAAAGTTGCGCAACCGCAACCAAACAAAAAAATTTAAAAAATTTTTAGCAAAAAAAGGGGAAAATTTGTTATGACAAGAGATTTTTTAAACGAAGACGGGCTCAGGAAAAGCCTTATGGCCACAGAAAAGCGCGAAGTTGTGGAGCTATATTTACAACTGCGTTCTGACCATGCGGACGAAATAAAGCAGCTAAACGCCAAAATAACCAAGTTGCAAACAGAGTTGGAGAAGAAAAATGAATCTAAGCGTACATTCACAATGTGACAAAAACAAATACTTCAGCATTTCAACAATCGATGTTGAAGCCATGAAAAATGCCGGGCTAAAAATGACCAAAAAAGAATTGCGCGAAAAAGCGAAAAATTCTGCGCAATACATAATCATCTACACTGGCGAAAAAGACGGCAAATGTCGCAGAACAAAAGTCTATAGATACGAGGATTTTAAAGATGAGCAGGACATATTTCTTAATTTTTAGATATGGCGAATGCCCTTCAGGGCTGTTTCAATATTCCAAAATAATTGAGCGGAACTTGTCGCGCGCCTGGGCTGTCGCTCTGGCAAGATATGGCAATTATGCGCCATATTCAATCTTAACTCAAAACAAATTTGACAAATCGATCGTCAAAGCTTTGGGTGCAACACTGTTTGAAACGATAAAGAAAAAGTCGAAAGAAAGATACATTATTTTAAAAGGAGAAGAAGATGAACACGACAAAAACACTGCCTGAAATTGTGAGCGAAATCATGGAATTTCACGGCTGGACGCAAAAAGAGCTTGCTGATCACTATGGCGTGAACAAAGCGCAAGTGACCAGGTGGCTCCAGGGCGCTGTGGCCAAATATGACTTGCAATGCAGGCTGAGAACGGATTATGAAAAAATTCAAAAATTAAAGAAGGTGGGATAAAGTGGGAAAGGTTAGTTATAAAGACTATTTAAATTTGGGAATTTGTCCCAATTTAGACGATGAAGGAATACATTTCAGCCAAGAGAATGTAGATTTTATCATTGAAAAATATTTAAAGCAAAGCAAAAAATTTGAAGAATACAAGCAAAGCTCAGAAGTCAGAGACAGAATTGCTGACAGTCAATTTGATATGGCGAAAGCACGTGCGGAATATTTAGAGAATGAACGCCAACATCTAAAAGAACAGCTGAAAGAAATAAGATTTCACAATAAACAACATGACAGGATTATGGAAATAAATGCTGGGCTCCGCAGAGAGTGTCAAAGATATAAAGAGCGCGAAAAGCAATTTCAAGCACAAATCTACGCACTTCAACAGCAACTTATTGAAAAAGACGATGAAATTGGTGCATTAAAGGTTGTGATTGAAAATTGGAAAAGAACAAATAAGCGTTTGTCTCGTGAAAAGACCAAAGCGGTTTGTGATTACGATAATCTTATTAGAAACGTTAAAAAATTTGCGGACAAACAACTTGCCATTCATGAACTTGAAAAAGTGAAAGAGCTTAATAGCCAATTAGTTTTTAGCAACAAGATAATTGAAAATTTTATAGACCAACAAATCAAAAAAATGAAAGGAAATAAAAATGACAGCTAATATCAGCAAGCGAAAGGGATGAGAAATGAAAAATGAAGGCTTAACACTTCAAGAAAAGTTATATCTTCTTTTAAGTAATTTAAGAACCAAGATAAAAGAGCAACAGAGTGAGCTTGAGAGATATAGGGAAAAAGAGAAGTTAAAATAAATTAAGCCGATTGAATTTCATGAATGTTTAAAATGTCATTGTTGGACAAATTATCCAGGCAGTTTATGCGAAAATTGTTATTAAGAAATAACAAAATAAAATTGAAGCGTTCCAGGTGCGAGCCCTGTTAATATAACCAGCATAAATATTCAAAGCAGTGACACAAAGTGCCAATGCATTTTTTTTATTTGAGTGATAGAAAAATTTTTCTATAGTATAGAAATAAATTTCCACTACAAAAGAAAAAAGAATCAAAAAAGAAACTACTTAAATAAGCTTTATTTATATATAACATACGTATGAGAGATATTAATATAAACCGCACTCAAAAACCTGGATAAAATTTGAAAAAATAAGTTGACGCAGACAATTGGAAAAATTTGGAGCGTGGAAAGCTGGCAGTTTCCGAAGGTCCGTCATCCACAGAGCTTTGAAAAAAGAAAAACACAGCTTTTGCTGTGCCAGTAAGTAAATCCAAAGTAACCGAAAATTTTTATTTTTTTATGTTTTTTCGTCAGATTTTCCGTTAAAAATGGTCGTCAAAATGGTCGTCAAAACCAAATTTTAACAAATTTTGCCAAATTGTAAAATCGCTACATATGCCTAAATTAAAGAGATTTAAGTGGTGGCTTGCCCGGGATTCGAACCCGGGACCCCTTGATTAAAAGTCAAGTGCTCTACCGACTGAGCTAGCAAACCATATTAAGTTTTGGATTTGGGTTGAGCCTACGATGGCGTCTCGCAAACAACCACTTTTAAGTCGCGCAAAATGCTTTAGCATTTTCGTTTGGCGCGATAAGCAAAAAATCAACGATCCCACGAGCGTTTGCAAAAGCAAACCGAGTTTGAGTGCAATTTTTTGCTGTTGGCAGGGGTGGCAGGATTTGTCCCAGGCGAAGCCGCCGACCCACGAATGCCCTCTTGCCAATGGGTTGAGCCTACGGGCGTAGGTTCAGCAAAACTTAGTTTTGCTGAAAAGCTTAAAGCTTTTCAATCCTGCCAAAAATTTTGTTTTCTTGACAGGCTGTTGGCAGGGGTGGCAGGATTTGAACCTACGCATGCAAGAGTCAAAGTCTTGTGCCTTACCGCTTGGCTACACCCCTTCATAAATTTTTCACACGAGCCGCAAAATGCTGAAGCATTTCGTTTGGCTGGGGTGGTAGGATTCGAACCTACGCAATGTTGGAGTCAGAGTCCAATGCCTTACCGCTTGGCGACACCCCATCATCCGCTAAACGGAAAATTTTATATGGGGTGATCGAAGGGGGTCGAACCCTTGACCTCCAGAGCCACAATCTGGCGTTCTCCCAACTGAACTACGACCACCGCATGGTGCTCCCAGAAGGATTCGAACCTTCGACCTCCGCCTTAGAAGGGCGTTGCTCTATCCAGCTGAGCTATGGAAGCAGGTTGGAGCAGGTGAAGGGAATCGGACCCTCGCAACCAGCTTGGAAGGCTAGTGTTCTACCACTGAACTACACCTGCAAATGCTTTAATAGTTTAGCATGAGTGCGAAAAAATGTC
>CAJLLK010000020.1 GCA_905207515.1 uncultured Christensenella sp.
TACTGCTTTGCTGTGAGATAAGCATACGAAAATTGGAAGGAAAAGACATTGTGAAAAAATTGAGTTGGAATTGAAAAATAGGATCTAATTTTGAAAATAGAGTAATTCCTTTAGTTTTTTATAGCTCTGCATCTTTTTACTATAAATGCTCATTGAATATTGACATACTATTTATATAAATGGTAAAATTAAGTGACACACCGTAAAATAAAAATAGACACATAAGATTACAAATGATACAATGTAATTGCCAAGAGAACATTGAAAGGATTTGTAATTTATGTGTCAAAACAATTATAACAGAAAAAAGAAGAAGAGAAATATCAACATTTAAATTATGTTGAAAAAACACAAATAGAAAGATGGTATAATATTGAAAAGAAGCCATGTTCAGAGATTGCAAAATTATTATAAAAAAATTTTAAAAATATTTTTATTTCTTTTTTTTAACCATTTTTTCTACAAAAAAATTTGTTGGGGAAAAATTGTTTAATTTCAAAAAATAATAAAAAAATATCCAAATTTTCAAAAAAATCTGAATATTTTTTGTTTTTTTATTGATTTTTGGTTTTTAAAGGATGAAATTAAACTAAACCGCCAAGACATCTGCATCCTTGAATGTTTGTGAAATTGTTGTTGCTGTTTGACAGGCCAAGCAAAAGCAAAAGCAAAATGTTTGTGTTGGTCGCCAGGTTTGTGTCGTTGTTTGAACTCAACACCGAAAGCAAAAACACCCATAAAATATCTTGTGACATAATTCCCTCCTTTTCAACAAAATATTATAAATTTAGTGTCAAAAAATGTTTTTTTTCTTTTGACTTTTTTTCTTTTGTTTGGCACAATAGTTGTGTCAACATCTTTTCAATGTGTTGTGCTATGTTTATATATATGTAAGATAACGTCTGTTTGATACAAAAAAGGAGAAAAATGAACAAGCTTTTAAGAATTTCTGAAAGAAACCGCTTTGAAATGTCAAATTTGTTGCCGAATGAAGATTGCACAAACAAACTGGCACTCTTCTTTCAAAACTTTTCCGACCAAACTCGCGTCAAAATTTTGTCGGCGCTTTCCATTCAAGACTTGTGCGTGAACGACCTTTCAAAGCTCTTGCAAATCAACCAAACCACAATCTCTCATCAGCTGAAAATTTTGAAAGACCAAAACATTGTGGATTATCGGCGCGAAGGGAAGGTTTTGATTTATCGTTTGAAATCTCAAAGCGTCAATGAGATGATGATGTATGCGGTCGAAAATCTGGAAAATCTGCGCTGATAGCTCATTTTCGTGCTTCGCCCGAAAAGTATCGCCTTGACGCTTGATTTTCCAGTTTCGCGCCAAACGAAAATCGCACCAAACTGCAGGGCTCCCGAAAATGCTCGCATTTTTGGGAAGAAGGAACAAACAAACGCTAGATGAGCCTTTGCGAGCAGCAAAGCGAATGTTAAGTGCAGTTTGTGACGCGGATTTTGCGCGGCTCTCTTGCGAGGCAAAAGCTTCGAAGTTTTAAGTAGAAAATTATGAGAATCTGCGCTGAAGGCTGGGGAAGCACCAAAAGTTTTTAACGGCGGCACGGTCCAAGGACCTAACGCCTAAACTTTCGGTTCTTCGTCCCAATCTATCTCCGCTTAAGGAACTCGCTGGGCGAGTTGATAGAAATGCGCGACTCTCTTGCGAGGCAAAAGCTTCGAAGATTTGTCGGAGATTTGAAAACCGGTAGTGTTTTTTGTCATGTTGAGCCGTTGTCATCCAGAGCGGAGCTAGGTCCGATTTTCTTGACAAGCGGACAAAAACTATGTAAAATAATTTGCATTATGAAGAAAATGTTGTTGCACTCATGTTGTGGACCTTGTTCGACGGTTGTTATTGAAAGATTGAAAGACAGTTTTGACTTGACCGTTTTTTATTACAATCCAAACATTGAGCCAAAAGAAGAATATGAAAAACGAAAGGTCGAACAGCAAAAGGTTTGCAAAAAATTTGATGTGCCGTTTGTCGATTTTGATTATGACAACGATGGCTGGCGAAAGTTTGTGGCGGGTTTGGAAAACGAACGTGAAGGTGGCGCTAGGTGTGAGAAGTGTTTTTATTATCGGCTGAACCAGACCGCAAAATTTGCCAAAGAGCATGGTTTTGATTTGTTTGCAACAACTCTTTCGGTCAGTCCGCACAAAAACACGATTGTTATAAACAAAGTGGGCGACGAAATTTCAAAGCTTTACGACCTTGAATTTTTGCCAGAAAGTTTTAAAAAGAAAGATGGCTATTTGCGAAGCATAAATCTTTCCAAAGAATTTGGGCTTTATAGGCAGAATTATTGTGGCTGCCTCTTTGGGAAGAACCAACTTCGCGACGCGGGCACGAAAACTTGAAAAGTTTTCTAACCGCTGCTACGTTGGTTCTTCTCCAATACCTATCTCCACTAAGGTGAGATGTAGAAAAGCTGACAGGATAACGCGCCACAGCAACAAAATTTTCGGAGTGCTCAACTTCGCTGTTGGTTCTTCCCAAATAAACAATAGGAGTTAAAATTTGGATAAATATAACGAAGATTTTATTCAATATAGCGAGAAAAAAGTCAAAAATGAAACAAAACATTTGGCTTTATATTTTGTTGTTCATATAACACTTTACATTGTCTTGTTGTTTTTTCTTATTTTTTTTGTTTGGTACACTGTTTTTATTTCAACTCACAGATTTTATGCGGTTGCTGGCCCATCAATGAAATATACTTTAAACAGAAATATAAGTGACAATGACCGAACTACGGCTGATGATGCAGTTTATGTCGACAAAATTTCTACTCCAAATTTGTTTGACATCATTGTCATTGAAGAGCCAAACGAAGAAAGCAAAATCAAGCGCTTGATGGCGGTGGAAGGTGATTATATCACGGTGGCGAATGACGGCGAGTATTTTTATTTTTATCGCATTCCAAGCGGAGCAGACTTGTCAACTTTCTCTGACGAAGAAGCAAAAATGATTGAAACAACAGGCGAAAATGGCTATCAAATTCGTGGTTATGAAGATTGGAGAGAATTTAGAACAGTGTCTTCTTTGATTGAAGTGGAAGTCGGTGGCGAAACAAAATCAATTCAATATGAAAACAATTTTTACAACACTTTTTTAAGGGCATATGTCGACAACGATTTTCAGTCGAATGGGCTTAATTATCACATCTCAGAAAACGGATTGATTTATGTGCAAGTTCCAGAAGGGCAGTTTTTCTATATGGGCGACAATCGTGGTCACAGCACAGATGCACGCGAAAATGGCTTCTGTGACTGGGAATATATTGTTGGCAGAGCAGAATTTATTGTCTATGATTACAATTTCGGCAACAGAATTTGGGAAGTTATCAAGTTTTACTTTTCAGAAATGGAGAAATTTTTTGCAAGATAGCGATTTTGTTTGGTAAATCTCTTTGTTTATGTTAAAATAACAATAGCATAGATATGCGAAAATATCATAAAAGGAGAGAAAAATTTATGAACAAAGGTGAATTCGTTAAGGCTGTTGCTGAAAAGGCTAATTGCACACAAAAAGACGCAGGCATTGTTTTTGATGCTGTTATCGACACTATTGTGAGCGAACTTAAAAAAGGAGAAAAAATTCAAATCCCTGGATTTGGTTCTTTCGAACTTGTTTCTAAAGCAGCTACAACAAAAATCAACCCTCTGACTAAACAAAAAGTTAAGGTTGCAGCTTGCAAAATGCCTAAATTCAAATTTGGCAAAAGCTTTAAAGCACTTTTTAATGCATAAATTAAAAAAACACCGGTTTTGGTGTTTTTTTGTTATTCGTGCAGTTCTTTTTCTAGGTCAATGATAATATGTCCTTGTGGCATATGACAGAGCGGGCAAGCCTTGAAGCCTTCTTTTGAAATGTTTACGAAGCCGCATGTAGAACATTTCCATTCGGTCGGCTTTTCTCTTTTATACATTCGGTTTGATTTGTAAAGCGTTGCAAGATATGCCAAAATTTTGTGGTGCGTGGCTTCGACATTTGCCACCATTTCAAATGACTTTGCAATGTCAGCAAAGCCTTCATCTCGTGCAATTCGAGCAAAGCTTGGATAAATGTTGTCGGCTTCAGCAAGCTCAATTTTGCTTTCTTCCAAAAGGCTGCTCTTGAGTTCTGGCTCTTCAAATGGATAGCCTGCTTCAATTGAGATGTTTTTGACACTGCCTTGGCTTTTTTCTATGATATAATCATAGAAAATTTTGGCATGTGCCATTTCGTTTTTTGCCAAAGTTTTCATTGTGTCAGACAAAAATTGTTGTTGGTCTGCCAATGCCTTTTTTGACATAAATTGATATCTTGCTCCAGCTTGACATTCTGCCGCAAAAGAACGAGCAAGATTTGTTTTTGTTACACTTTCATCAAATTCCATAGTTTTTCTCCTTTCACAAAGATAATATTGCCAAAAATAATATCTTTAAACATTTGCATTTTTTTTATTATTTGTTTAAAATAAATTTAATAGAAAAGGAGTTTTTTATGTTCCATGGTGACAAAGGGAAACCAAACAAATATCCGACAATGCGTCTGAATTTTGATATCGTGATTGACAACGAACGCCTTACTCTTCAAAAAATGTCTCGCAGATTGGGCTTTTTCACGATTTTGTTTGACGGCAAGATAAAAGATGTTGAGACGGTCTATGACACAGACAAAAAACTGTTGTCTGGCGCGGGGATTATTATTCGAAAGAAAAACACGCCGCAGAGAACTTATTTCTCGCTGGTTCGAATTGTTTCCATGAGCAACATTCAAAACCGAGAAAAGAAGTCGTTTTTGGGAGAATGTGACCCAAACGACCAGCCAAGCGACTTTCCAGTTCAGATTGCCGATGAAATCAACAAAATTTTTAACAACCTTTTCACCATAAATCTTGTCGACATTGTCAAACACAGCACGCCATATCTTCGCACAGAAATTTCTGGCAACAGATATAAAATCGTCAGCGGAACGGGTTACGAAGCGATAATTTCTTTTGAAAACTTAAAAATCAGAGATTTCAGAAGCGGTCGAAAAGCGAAGAAACGAATTTTCTCCATCAAAATGGAACAAGACCCAAACTTTGAAAGAGAAAGACAACAAATTTTGGATGTTATTGACCACTATTGCAAAGAGTTGGTTTTGCTTGAGCGAAACAGATTTGAAATTGCTGAAGTAGCGGTCAGACCACCGGTTAGAAAAGAAAAGCCAAAAGAAAAACCTAAAAAAGAAGAAAAAAACGAAGAAGAGAGCTGAAAATCTCTTCTTTTTTTGCGAAAAATGTAAGATTTTGTAGATTTTTTTGTTATTGTCTTTTCTAAAAAGTGAAGTTCATATATTTATAGAGTGAAGAAACATAACAACAAAAATCAATTGGATTTCAAAACAAAACTTTGCTACGGCATCGGCAATTTGGGTTATGGCTCAATGGGACAAACTGTCAGCAGTTTTATCATGTTTTTTGCAACTTCCGTTTTGGGCTTGCCAGGTTTTCTTGTCGGAATAACAATTGCCATAACTTCGCTCTGGGACGGAATTTCTGACCCAATAATTGGTTATTTGAGTGACAACACAAAAAGCAAATTTTTTGGCAGACGGCTTGGGCATATGTTGTTTGCGAGCTTTGCGCTTGCACTCAACAACATCATTCTGTGGCTATGTCCAATTTCTGACAATCAAGTCGGCGCCATGCTTTGGCTTTTGTTGTTTTTGCTTTTGCAAGAGACTTTCAACACGTTTTTTGCCACACCATATTCGGCGCTGTGCATCGACATCGCTCCAGACTATAACGACCAAACAAAAATGCAGGGGTTTAAGACAGTGTTCTATATCATGGGGCTGATTATGCCGAGCATTTTGATGTATGTTTTCATGCCGTCAAGTGGCTTTGGAGCTCAGGCACAATTCAACAAACAAGGCTACATCAGCATTGCCTGTGTCAACTCTGCCTTGGCTTTGGTGTGCGGACTTATCACAATTTTTGGAACGCGAAAAAGAGTCAGGTCGATGCCAAACTATAGCGAAAAATTAAAAAATGATGAAAAAACCGCAAAAAATGACGAAAAAACCGCAAAAAAACACGGTTTTTCAACAATTATGGCGGGATATATTGAAACTTTTAAGAAAAAAGATTTTCGAACTGTCATGCTTGGCTATTCTGTTTCTTTGATTGCAACGGTCTTTATAACTTCGGTTGGCATGCATTTGTTTACGTTTTGTTATCACTTTTCCAGCGTTCAAATTTCTTCGCTTATGATTTGCCTTTTTGGTGGCGCAATAATTTCTCAGGTGCTTTGGGTCAATGTTGTCAAAAAATATGACAAAAAACAGACACTGATTTTTGCTTTGTGTGTCATTCTCTTTGGAATCGCTCTCACAAGTGTGACATTTTTGTTTAGACTCTATTGCTCAAGCGATTTTATCTTTTGGTTTGTTTTGCCGTGTCTGTTTATCTGTGGAATAGGCTCTGGTGCGCTCTATTCTTTGCCGCACTCGATGTATGCGGATGTCGTCACAATGGAGCAATATAAAACCGGCGAAAACAATGCTGGAAGATATACAGGTTATTACACTTTCACTTACAACTTTTCAAATTCAATCGCGCTTTTGTTTATCGGGCTGCTTTTAGATTTTGTCAAGTTTGATTCTTCGCAGCCGGTGCAAGCTTTGTCGGTGCAAAACGGTCTCGGCAAGATTGTCTTTTTTGGAAGTGCCATTGCTTTGACGCTTGCCATAATCATTTTTTCAAAATACAACATCAAGCGCTCGGATGTTTTGAAAGTTCAGATAAAGGCAAACGAAAGCAAAGAGTTAAAATATTAAATTGTTTGTAGAATAAAAAATTTGCAATTAAACACAATAAAAACATGAAAAAATTTAATTTTTTGGTGATTTTTTTGTGTTTTTTGAGCATTTTTGCTTTTTCGGGTTGTGGAAGTAAAACTTTGGATGCCGCAAGCATCGTCCGAGATGACGCCAGAACAGGTGGCAGTTTGAGTTTTGTTTATGACAAAAACACACAGACTGTTTATGTCGGCGGAGAAAATGAAGTGGTGCAGTTTTCAAGCGAAAATGAGGCTAAAGGTTTGAGCGAGGGTTGCAGAATTGGTCTTAAGGTCACGGCCCCAGATGAGAGTTTGAACCTTGACACTGCGACACTCGAAATGAATGGCGTCAACTATGCTTCTGGAAATTTTCTTGAAATGATTGACGGACAGAAACAACGATTTTTCAATCTCTATCCACTTGTTTCGCCAGAAGATGATGTCGTCAAGTTTTCTGTCACTTGGCAAGAAGGAACAAAAAAACAAGAATATAAAATCAAAATGGTGGAAGGCACCAAATATATGCAAAAAGACGGAAGTATAATTTAAAAAAACAAGTTTTTTGTTTGAGATCTTTCGACATCGCTCAAGATGACAAGAGAGCGGACGTGGATGATTTGCGGTAGGCAAACACCGTCGGGGCAATAAAAAAACGCTCGAGATGAGCGTTTTGGTGACCCCGACGGGATTCGAACCCATGATACCGCCGTGAAAGGGCGGTGTCTTAACCGCTTGACCACGGGGCCAAAAACAAACTTCAATGCTTTGTAAGTATAATATAGAACATCCGATTATGTCAAGCGTTTTTACAAAAAAAGTGAAAAGAATTTATTTAATTTGACAGCAAAGCAAACAAAATGTTAATATTTTTATATGTCGAAAACAGAATCTAAGCACAATTTTTGGAAAAGGTTTAAAGCGTTTTGGGAGCATTTGTTGTTTCCTGATGATATCAAATGCATATTTTGCGGAAGAGATATCTTCAATTTTGATGAAAAACCATTTTGTGAAGATTGCGAAAAGACGTTGCCGTTTAATGATGGAAGTCGTTGCATAATTTGTGATGAACCTATTGACAATGAAGCCACTGTTTGCGACAGTTGTCAAAAATATAAAAGGTTTTTTAAGAAGGCATATTGTCCTTTTGTTTATCAAGGCGATGTGAGAAAGGCAATTTTAAGTTTCAAAGACAGCAATCAAAGATATAAAGCTAAAGCTTTTGCCAAACTTATTGCCGAAAGAATTTTGAAGGACAATGTGAAACTTGACAAGATTACATATATTCCGCTCACGAAGAAAAAACTGAAAGAAAGGTCTTTCAATCAAGCGAAGTTGCTTGCCGAAGAGATTGGAAAGATTTTGAATGTGGAAGTTTTTGATTTGTTTGAAAAAGTCAAAGACAACAAAGGTCAAAAGTTTGCTTCGTTTAAACAGCGACAAGAAAACACTTTGAATATGTATGTTCTTAAATCTGTTAAACTTTCCAAAAAGGAAAATGTTTTGATTGTGGATGACATCATCACAACTTGCGCAACGGTAAATTATTGCGCGGGCTTGATTTCAAGCAAAGTCAAGGATATTTATGTTTGTGCGATTGCAAGAAACAAACTTAGAATGCAAAAATAAAAGCATAGAAAACCTATGCTTTATTTTTTTGTTATTTGATAGCCTTCTCGAGTGTCTTTGACGTCATAGCCGAACTCAGAAATTTCAGCTCTCAGTTGGTCTGCAAGTGCAAAGTTTTTTGCTTTTTTTGCCTGCCAGCGAGCTTGGCATTTTTCTTTCACTTCGCTTGGAATGTCATCCTTTTCGTCAAGGTCCAGCCCCAAAACTTGATTAAATTTCAAAAACGCCGTGTAAACATCTTTGCTGCGTTCTTCTCTCAACATTTTTTGAACGGTGGCAATCGCTTTTGGCATGTTTAGGTCGTCGTTGATGTTTTCCAAAAACTCTTTTTCATATTCGCTTGTGTCGACCTTTGCAACGCCATTTTTGTGCTCTTCAACCAAATTTTTGATTGATTTAAGCGTGTTTTTTGCCATAGCTAAGGCGTCAAAAGTGAAGTTTTGTTGTTTGGAATAATGCGCCAGGAAATAGAAAAATCTAAAAACTTCTGGTTCAAAACCATTTTGCTTTAAATCTTCAAGTGTGAACAAGTTGCCCAAACTTTTGCTCATTTTTCCGCCATTTATTTGCAAAAATTCGAGATGCATCCACATTTTGACCACTTGGTGACCATAATAGCAGTTGCTTTGTGCGATTTCGTTTTCGTGATGAACGGGCTTGTGGTCGACGCCGCCAGTGTGGATGTCGATTGTGTCTCCAAGAAATTTATCGCCAATCACAGAACACTCAATGTGCCAGCCTGGATAACCCATTCCCCAAGGGCTTTGCCACTGCATGATGTGTTCTTTTGGCGCTTTGACCCAAAGCACGAAGTCATAAGGCGAATGTTTTTCTTCATCGACATCAATTCTTGCGCCAGCCAGCTTTTCGTTGATGTCCATGCCCGAAAGGCGACCGTAATCTTTATATTTTGCGATATCAAAATAGACGCCCTTGCTGGTTTCGTAGGCGTAACCTTTTTCGATGAGCTTTTCCACAAATTTTATCATATCTGGAATGACACTTGTGGCAGGAACAATATGTTCTGGCAGGTCGATGTTGAGTGCTTTTGCGTCTTTCATAAAAATGTCTGTATAAAATTTTGCAATTTCCCAAGGCGATTTGTGTTCTCTTTTTGAAGCAACCAGCATTTTGTCTTCGCCTTCATCTGCGTCAGAAGTGAGATGACCGACATCGGTAATGTTCATGACGCCTTCGAGATGATAGCCGTTATATTTCAAAACTCTTCTTATGTTGTCCATAAAAAGATAGGCGCGAAAGTTGCCGACATGCGGATAAGAATAGACGGTTGGACCACAAGAATACATTTTGACCAATTTGTTTGGATGCGATGGAACTTCTTCTTTTTTTCTTGTGAGTGAGTTGAAAAATTTGACCATAAGAATTCTCCTGTTAAATCTTTTTGTTAAGATATATGGAAAGTGTGGAAATTGCGTGCTCAACTTCAGGATTTTGTTCGTCAAAAAACTCTTGGAGTGAATTTAAAAATTGTGAGAGCTCAGCCTTTCCTTTTTCCGTCAAGCGCATCAGGCGACAGCGTTTGTCGATTTCGCCCTGACGAGAACAAATCAAGCCGTCTTTTTCGAGTTCTTTGGTCATGAGTGCAAAGTTGGATTTTTTCAGCCCCAATTTTTCGATTATCATGCTGACAGACAAGTTTTCATATTGAGAAATAAAATACAAAACCTTGATGCGCAGCAAATTGTTGTTTGCAAAGTGTTTTGTCAAGTTTTCTGTCAATGCTTCTATTTCCAATAGCTTGTCTATGTTTTTCATACACATTCATTATATAAAAAGGCACTTTTTTTTGCAACTGTTTTGCTTGCTTTTTATTTAAAATGTTATTAAAATATCACTATGGCATTAATTGGAACGATTGAAGACATTGTTTATAGAAATGAAGAAAATGGCTACACGGTGGCAAGACTGGAAAAAGATGATTCGGTTGTCACTGTTGTTGGCAAATTTATCGATGTTCAGGTGGGCGCCAGCGTCAAACTTGAAGGAAAATTTGAAAAGACCAAATATGGCGTGCAATACAGCTTTCAGTCTTATGAAATGTCCATGCCAAAGTCACTCGCTGGCATTGAAAAATATCTGGGAAGTGGGCTTATCAAGGGCATTGGCCCAATAACCGCCAAGAAAATCGTCGACAAATTTGGCACAGATACACTTGACATTTTGGAATATTCTCCGCAAAAACTTGCTGCAATCAATGGAATAAGCGAAAAGAAAGCCATTGAAATTGGTTTTTCTTTCAAAGAACACCGAGAAGTGCAAAACACAATCATGTTTCTGCAAAATTACAATATCTCGACAAATATGTCTTTGAAAATTTATAACATCTATCGCGAAAAGACCACTGAAATTGTCAAAAACAACCCTTACAAACTGGTGGAAGATGTCGACGGCATTGGGTTTGCCACCGCGGATAAAATTGCTCAAAGTGTGGGCATTCCGAAAGATAGCTTGTTTCGTTTGCGTGCGGGGCTTATTCATGTTTTAAAGACATCCTGTGAGAAAAACGGAAACACTTATCTGCCTAAAAACATGCTTTTGGAGCAGTCTGCATCGGCACTTGAGCTAAGTTTGGAAGAAAACGAAGAGAAGTTTAAAGAAGCTTTTGACAGCCTTTGTTTGGACAGAACCGCGGTCACAACGTGGCTGGACGGGGTGGAAATTGTTATGCTGTCGAAATATTATTATTATGAAAATTCGATTGCGCAAAAACTTATTTGGCTGGCAAACTGCCAAAAAGAAGGCGAATTTGAAATTGATGAACAAATTTCCAACTTTGAGCAACGAAACAAAATTGCATTGCACGAAGAGCAGAAAAACGCCATAAAAGGCGCCATAAACAACGGAGTTTTTGTCATCACTGGTGGACCGGGGACAGGAAAAACAACCATTATCAAGTGCATTTTGGAAATTTTGACCGCTCAGCACAAAGAAGTTTCGCTTGTTGCGCCGACCGGTCGTGCAGCCAAAAGAATGAGTGACAGCACAAATCACGAAGCCAAAACCATTCACAGACTTTTGGAAGTGAACGCTATCTCTCCAGACCAAAGCTTTTTTGTTCACAACGAGAGCAATCCGCTCAAAACCGACGCCGTGATTGTGGACGAAGTTTCCATGGTGGATGTTGCGCTGATGTGTTCGCTTTTGAAGGCTCTGCCGAGAGATTGCAGGTTGATTTTGGTGGGAGATAAAGACCAGTTGCCAAGTGTTGGCCCAGGAAATGTTCTGTCTGACATTTTGCAAAGCGGGGTCATCAAATTTGCCATGCTGACAAAGATTTTTAGACAAGATGAAAAGAGTTTGATTATCACCAACGCACACCTTATCAACGAAGGCAAAATGCCACTCATCGACAACACAAGCCTGGACTTTTTCTTCGACAGCAAGGATGACCCAGAGTCAATCAAAAACACAATTTTAGATTTGGTGACGACGAGACTTCCCAAATTTTTGAATGTGGAACCTCAATCAATTCAGGTTTTGGCACCACTTAAAGCAGGAGTTTGTGGAATTGAAAATTTGAACAAAGTTCTGCAAGAAAAAATCAATCCGCCAGCCAGCAACAAACGTCAGGTGGAGTTTGGTTCAGCAATTTTTCGAGAAGGCGACAAAGTTATGCAAATGTCAAACAACTATGACCTTGAATGGAAAAAGCATGGCAGATTTGCCGACGAAACAGGCCAGGGCGTTTTCAACGGCGACATTGGCTACATTGAAACGATAGACCCAAACACAAGTGAAGTGATTGTGCAGTTTGAAGACGGCAGAATTTGCCTTTACACAAGGCCAGATTTGATTGATTTGTCGCTTTCTTATGCGATAACAATTCACAAAAGTCAGGGCTCGGAGTTTGACACAATCATCATTCCAGCCATCTCAGGTCCAAGCATAATTCTGACGAGAAATTTGATTTACACGGCCGTCACGCGGGCAAAAAAAATGGTGGTTATTGTTGGAGAGAAGCAATATCTCAAGCGAATGGTTGCAAACAAATATACTGCCACGCGTTTTACGCTTTTGAAAAAATTGTTGACTATGGCAGACGAAAAGATTAAGAAGATGTTTGACTGATGCTTTTATCTCGTGCAATTGCACAGGCATAGACATTTTTTGCCGACTTATAAATCAACGCCGAAAGAGCGTTCACAGTGGAACATGTGGTCAAAACATCGTCAACTATCAAAATATTTTTGCCGGCAAAATTTAAATTGCTCTTCAAAGCATAGCTTTCTAGAGCATTTTTTTGTCGTTCCAAAAAAGTGGATGTCTTTTGGCTTTTTGTGTCGCTAGTTTTTTCGAAAATGTCTATAACTTCAACATTCATAAGCTTTGCCAGTTCTTCTGCCAGCAATTTAGATTGGTTGAAAGTGCGTTCTTTTTGTTTTTTTGCAGTCATTGGCACAAAAGTTATGTAATCTATCTGCAACTTGTTTTCAAAAATGCACTTAGAAATCAA
Source organism: uncultured Christensenella sp. (assembly GCA_905207515.1). Lineage (GTDB taxonomy): Bacteria > Bacillota > Clostridia > Christensenellales > UBA1242 > Caccovivens. The sequence continues at coordinate 12,922 of CAJLLK010000020.1, forward strand.
AATTGCAAAACCTTTGGCTTTGAAACGTTGATTGTTTTCTTTAAAACTTAAAATAGAATTTTTTGCTTCTCCACAATAAACCAGTGAACAAACTGCTTTTTTAAAATATCTTTTTTGTTTTTGACAACGGTCACAAACTTCAGCTTCGTTTAAAATAGGGTCATCGCAAATTCTACACCTGTGGCCAATGTTAAATTCCAATTTCTTTTGACAGTCATTGCAAAAAGGTTGTTGGTCAAAATTTGGAATGTCATTTCCACAAAACATGCATTTGATATTGTCTGGGAAAAGTATCTTTTTAAAAACAGAAAACATAAAATCTCCTAAGAAAAAAAGTCAAACATCAATTTGACTTTTTCTTTGTTCTTTTCTTTTTTTCTTCTTTTTGTTCGGTCACTTTGTCTGGCTCGACAACTTCAATTTCAGGCTCTTCTTCCTTTTCTTTTTTCAAAACAGGTTGGGCTTCAACATCTGGCATTGTTTCAACTTTGTTGAATTTTGAAGTGATTTTTGTCCAAAGTTTGTTTGTTTTGGATTCTTTTTCGATGGCTTCAGAATTGTTTGAAACTTTGACCAAATGCATGTTTGTCAGCCAAGTTTTGAGATAATAAATTCCGACAACAACCATGATTGAGCAGAGCAAAAGTGTTACCAAAGTCATGAGCACAGGGAAGGTATAGTCTGTGATTGCAAAAAATTGTTTTAGCCCGATAAGGCAAGAGACAATCAAAATCGCTGAAATTGTGACGCAAATTGTTCGCAGCCAGTTGAGTGGCCAACAAATCCAAACGAGATTTACATAGCCAATAAATGTCAAAAGCAGGGTGCAAAGAGAAGTGTATTCATTGTCAGTCAAGGTTGAAGTGTTTTCTTTCAAAATGATGACAATAAGAAGATTTATAAACATCAAAAGCGCACACGGAATGGACTTTTTCAAAACTTGCGGGATAAAGTTTCCTCGGATTAGTTCGGTGTTTGGCTGGAACGTCAGGATAAACGACGGAATTCCAATGACAAACATTTCAAGGAGCAGAAGTTGTTTCGGTGTGAATGGATAGCTGATGCCCAAAATCAGTGTTGTCACACAGAGCATCATTGTGAAAAGCGTTTTCATAAGATAGAGCACAGAAGAATTTTGAACGTTGTTGACCACTTGTCTGCCTTCCATGACAATCGACGGCAAGGCGGAAAAGTTGCTTTCCATAAGCACAAGATGAGAGATGTTTCTTGCCACTTCGCTTCCATCAGCCATGGCAATTGAACAGTTTGCTTCTTTCAGTGCCAAGGTGTCGTTCACTCCGTCACCAGTCATTGCCACAGTGTTGCCTTGAGTTTTGAGAGCTTTGACAATGGTGTGCTTTTGTTCTGGCGTCACTCTGCCAAAAACGGTGAATTTGTTTGCAATTTGTGCGACTTCCTGCAAGCTCATGTTTTCAAGGGAGACATATTTGTCGCAATTTGCCACACCCACTCTTTTTGCAATTCTTGAAACCGTGAGTGCGTCGTCACCAGATATAATTTTGACTTCAACATTGTTTTCTTTAAACCAAGCGATTGTTTCAATTGCGTCTTTTCTTATGTGGTCTTCAAGCACGAAAAATGCCACAAGCTTTCCACGTTTGCCAGCCATTTTTTCGTTGTAAGGGTTGTCATCTTCGACAAAACCAATCACGCGATAGCCCTTTTCCATGTAAGAATTCATGAGATTTTTTTGTTGGGCGGTGATTGGGCAACGAATGAAGCCAACAGCGCCGATATAATAAGTTTTTCCGTTTTTAAGAGTGGTTGCGCTATATTTTCTCTGTGATGAAAACTCGATAACTTCTTTGACTTCGGCAAGTTCTTTTCCAAAATGAGCGACCAAAGCGACGCTTGTGGCGTTCATAGATTTTTGATTTGCCAAAATTGTTTTCATAACTTGTTCGATTTTTGACATTTTTTCGTTGTTTTGCGGGCAAACTTCAACAACTTTCATGGTTCCGTCAGTGATTGTTCCGGTTTTGTCAAGGCAAAGCACATTTGCTCTGGCAAGCATTTCGATGGAATACAAATTTTTGACCAAAGTTTTCTTTCGAGCAAGTTTTATCACGCCGACAGAAAGACTGACTGTGATAAGAAGATACATTCCTGCAGGGATCATGCCCGTCAATGCTCCACTGGTGCTGGTGATTGCTTCCGCGATTGTGGAACCACCAATCATATACATCTCTTTGAAATAAGTCAAAACGCCAACAGGAATTAAAATTAAGATGATGATTTTGATAAGGCTGTTTAAGTCTTTAAACAAGTTTGATGTTTGTTGTTTGAAGTCTTTTGTGCGTTCGGCAACTGTTTGAATATAGTTGTTTTTGCCGACCTTGTCGACTCGCGCATAACAGAGCCCAGAAACCAAGAAACTGCCTGCCAAAAGTGTGTCGCCAACTTGTTTTTTGATCAGGTTTGATTCGCCCGTCAGCAAACTTTCGTTGGCTTCAACATTTCCTTCCACAATAATGCAGTCGGCAGGAATTTGATTTCCGTTTTCCAAAATGACGATATCGTCCAAAAGCAAATCTTCGCCTTTGACTTCAAGTTGAAGCCCCATTCTGACAACTTTGATTTTTGGAGCTGTCACCATGGACAACTTCTCAACTGTGTTTTTTGCTTTGATTTCTTGGAAAATTGAGATTGCCGTGTTGGCAATGACGACAAACAAAAACAACAAATCTCCCCAAGCGTTCACGCACATCAACGCAATGGCAATGATAAACCATATAAGATTGAAAATTGTGAATGTGTTTTTGCAGATGATAGACAGATATGAGTTTGACGTTTTGATTTTTGTGTCGTTGACAAGTTTGTGTTCGATTCGTTCGTTGATTTGTTCCTCAGAAAGACCATGGTCGAAATCGGTTTGATATCGAACAATTGGAATCTCTTGCAAAACTTGTTTCTTTTTGTTTTTTCTTGCTTTTTTCGCTTCTTTGGAATATTCAGCAAAATCGGCGGACACAATGTCCTCTTGGAATATGCCGAGAAGTATCTCGTCGATAAATTCTCTGCCTATCTTATTATCATCTGTCAAACAATGGTCTATCGTGTCGTTGATACAGTTTTCTATCGAGGTCTTGCATATGTTAGATAAGTCTTTGATATGCTCGTCCGTAAGATCGTGCTGTTCTTTAAGATAGCGTTTAAAAATATCCAGCGTGATACAAAGTATCTGATAGGTACGCATTATCCGCTTTAGCTTGCCGCTATTTTCATTGCCGATATTGCTATTATCGTTCTTGCTTTTGTAATACGCTGATTCATCGGATATTTTTTCATAATTCCAGCACAGCCACAAGATGAAGTCTTTTAGAAACGCAATGTACTTTCCGTGCTCTTTTTTCAACAGAGTAAGTTCATCGCTGTCAAAGGCGTTTTCAAGCTGGACTAGCAGACACCTGTTTATGGTGCTGTTGTTTTTGATGACATATTCTGCTGTGACGATAGCTATGTTGTCGAGTTTCACCTCGAT
>CAJLLK010000021.1 GCA_905207515.1 uncultured Christensenella sp.
GTTGCGGGACTTAACCCAACATCTCACGACACGAGCTGACGACAACCATGCACCATCTGTGCTAGTGGAATTATTGCTAACCTTTCACGTATCTCTACGCTATGCACTAGCATGTCAAGTCTTGGTAAGGTTCTTCGCGTATCGTCGAATTAAACAACATGCTCCGCTGCTTGTGCGGGTCCCCGTCAATTCCTTTGAGTTTTAACCTTGCGGCCGTACTCCTCAGGCGGATTACTTATCGCGTTCGCTTCAACACGGAAGGAGTCGATACCTCCCACGTTTAGTAATCATCGTTTAGGGCGTGGACTACCAGGGTATCTAATCCTGTTTGCTCCCCACGCTTTCGAGCCTCAGTGTCAGTTGCAGTCCAGTAAACCGCCTTCGCCCCAGGTGTTCTTCCTAATATCTACGCATTTCACCGCTACACTAGAAATTCCGTTTACCCCTCCTGTACTCTAGTAAACCAGTTTTAAGTGCAATTCCAAAGTTGAGCCTTGGGCTTTCACACCTAACTTAATTCACCACCTACGCTCCCTTTACGCCCAGTTATTCCGGACAACGCTCGCCACCTACGTATTACCGCGGCTGCTGGCACGTAGTTAGCCGTGGCTTTCTCCTAAGGTACCGTCACTTTCTTCGTCCCTTAGATCAGAAGTTTACAATCCGAAAACCTTCTTCCTTCACGCGGCGTTGCTGGGTCAGAGTTCCCTCCATTGCCCAATATTCCTAACTGCTGCCTCCCGTAGGAGTCTGGTCCGTTCTCAATACCAGTGTGGCCGATCACCCTCTCAGGTCGGCTATTCGTCGTCGCCTTGGTGGGCCGTTACCCTCACCAACTAGCTGATGAAACGCAAGCCCATCTATTACCGGATCTCTCCTTTGACCCCAACCTGATGCCAGGCCGTGGTCTTATGCGGTATTAGCAGTCGTTTCCAACTGTTATCCCCCTGTAATAGCCAGATTGCTCACGCGTTACTCACCCGTCCGCCACTAAGAAGCTGTCAGCACAAAGATTCCTGCTTGAAGCACTTAAACCAGCCTGAGAGAAAATTTTTCACAGAAAAATTTTCTCTGTCGCTGTCTGCTTTCTCAAAAACCTTTGTGCTAACAACTTCTCCGTTCGACTTGCATGTTTGAAGCACGCCGCCAGCGTTCGTCCTGAGCCAGGATCAAACTCTAATGTTTTATGAGATTTTGTCTGAAAAGTCGCAGACCTTTCAAGCAAAATCGAGTAAAACACATTTTTTGAAGTTTACTTCAAAAAATATGTTAAACTTTTCTTTAACCATTAGTTTGCACTCTACACAAAAGTGCTTTCGCTCACTGTCCATTTTTCAGTGGCGCGTTATTCAGCTCTCCCTCTCTCCATCTCACCTTAGTGGAAGGAGATTGGGACGGGAAACCAACGGAATAGCGGTTAGGTCCTTAAGACCGTGCCCGCGTTAATGGAGTTGGTGTCTCCCCAGCTGTCCTTAGCTCGATAACTTACATTGACATTCCAAAATTACTTTCGTAAAGTTTGTTGTTTCGTTCTCAATACTATTTAATTGTCAAGGTTCTCGCTAACTGCTCGGTCTCCCTCGCGTCAGCATTCTTATTTTACTACATCCGCTCTCGCCTTGTCAACACTTTTTCAAAACTTTTCACAGTTTTTTGCAATTTTTTTAAAAAAAAGAGATTAATTTAATCTCTTTACACAACTTGCAGAAAAATTGTTGTTACATTTTCCCCTGATTTGAAAGTTAAACTATAGTCTCCTGCTTCTGCTCCTTGTATCATATATGTATTATTGCCCAGCAACGGCGCAAGTTGAACTGAAATTTTATCTGAATTTGAAACGATTTCCAAATTAGTCAAATTTATTTCAGAGCTAACCTTAAAAAACGCCATTTGATTTAAGTTTAAAATCAATTTTTCGTTTAAAAATTTGCAATTTTCGAGTTGTAAAAATTTTATTTTAAAACTGTTTTCTTCCAATGATTCATCCAAATTTTCGTCTTCAGAAAGATTGTCGTCTAAAACATCTCCTTGTTGTTCATCTTTATTTTCTTTTTCATCTTCAATTTTGACATCAGATTTATCTTCAGATTTTTCTGACACCAGAACTTGAATTATCTTATTTGCGGTTTCTTCCCCATATTTACATTCAATTTTAAGTTGAGTTACACCTTCAGAAATTCCTGACAAAAAATTGCCATTTTCGGCATTCTCCAATTTTGCAATTTTGATATCGTCAATCTTTAAATCTACATTTGCATCTTTTATGGATATATAATAATTAAACTTTATCTTTTCTCCCACACTGAGTTCTACATTATTGGCACTCACGACCAATTCCGGGGCTTCAATTTTTGGAATAAAAAAATAAATCATCAAACCAACTAAAACAATAAGCAAAAAGCTAGAAACGGTTAAAGCGACTTTTTTCATTTTTTCTCCAAAACATTAGAAAATATAACACAAGAAACCAAAAAAATCAACTCATTTCGATGTTTGTAAATAAAATGTGCCTAATTAGTTAAACGCGCAATATAAAAACAAAAATACACCACAATATGCGGTGTATTTTTATTATGGTGGGAGTTATAGGGCTCGAACCTATGACCCTCTGCTTGTAAGGCAGATGCTCTCCCAGCTGAGCTAAACTCCCTCAATGCTCTTTAAGTTTAACACACTTAAAGAGCACATGTCAACTTTTTTTACAAAGTTTTTTAAATTTTATTCAAACCAAGCTGTCATTGCTGTGAGAGTAAAAGTTTCGCCTTCAGCAACTTCATATCCACGGCTCAAAATTTCTTCAATAACTTCAAGCAATGTTGTTTCGCCGCTGATTGGTTGACCATTAATAGTTTCGATTTCAAAAGAATTTCGTTCATCGGTCGTTTGCAAATAAATTCTTATTCCTGAGAATTGAACTGGAGTTCTGTCCTCCGTGTAAAGCTGTCTAATTTCACCTGTTTGTTCAATATACATATCAAGAAGCTGATAAATAGTGCTGTCAGAGCTTTTTTCTTGTCTGCCGCTGAGTCTACTACTATAAGGAATTCCGCTATCTATTTCGTTAAGCACATATACATTTTCATTGCCTTCAACATAGCAGTTGATTCCATTTGTTACTGTAAATGTTGTGAAATTTTTGTTGATTACAGCTTGCAAAGTGATTGCTGTTGTGCTTTCTGGATTTGCTGCGACAACTGCGTCAACCAATGTTTGTGCGTCTGTGTAAGTTGTGCTGTTGTAAGTCAAGCCATCAAAACTATAGAATGAATAAGTTGTTTCCCAATTTGAAGCATCCAACATTTCAGCAAGTGCAGCATAATTTTCAACTGTGAATGTGATTTCTGTGCTGCCGTTGTAAGTTGCATCCGCAGAAGTTTGAAGTTGTGCTGTGTAAGAGATTGCTGTGGCTTTGAGATAAACATCATAAGTTGTGCCTTCATAAGAAGATGGAATGTTGATTTGTGTGATTGTTGCATTGTCAGCATCAGCCCAAGAATATGTGTAGCCATCTTCCATATATTCAGCTGCCAAAGTTTCAACTGAGCTCAAAACAATAGTTCTGTCTTTGTAAACTTCTTCTGTGCTGATGATTGTGTCAGCATTCAATCTATATTGAATTGTGACTTTTGCTTGTTCTTGCCAAACTGCTTCAAGAACGATGTTTTCTGTTGTTTCAAAAGAAGCGGTTGTGTAAATTGTGTTTGTTTTGTCGCCTTGAATTCTCCAGCCCAAGAAATTATAGTTTTCATAAGTCAAAACTGGAAGAGTTTCGCCAAAAGTATAGTGTGTTTTGCCGTCAGCAGGAACTTCTTGTGTCGTTTCTTCATCGTCGCCTTGAGCAAGATAATCATAAGAAACATCAAATTCCTTGATTTCAAACACAGCCAAAAGGTTTGCATAATCTGTCATTTTGATTGTGATTTCGTTTTCAGTGAATTTTGGTTCTGCGCTTGAAGAATAATCTGCAGCAGTTCCTTCAAACCAGCCCACAAAATTATAGCCGTTTGAAACCGTTCTCAATGTGATTTCATTCAAATGACCTTCGGTGATTTCAAGCTCGGTGCCAGTTTCGTCCTTATATTGAACAACGGCAAAAGCTCCATTTGGGTCTTCGGTTTGCCCTGTGTAAACTGCCACGCCGACAGTTGCATCAATAGAATAATATGTGGCAAAAGCCGTTCCGACAATCATAAGTGGAATGATGACAACCATGGCACATATAATCAAAATTTTTGAGAGTGTTCTAGACATAAAAACCTCCTTAACTTGCCTTAATTATAACACACCAAAAAGCGTATTTCAAGACCCAAAATGAAAATTTTTGACATTTTTAAGGAAATTTTTGAAATTTGCTTGACTTTTTGGTTGGCTTCAGCCATCCATAATCATTTTGTCGGCAATCAGTGCAATAAGCTCTCCATTTGTTGGCTTTTCATTTCTATTATATATCTTTAAGCCAAAAATATTGTTAATGTTTTCAATTTTGCCCCTGTTCCAAGCCACTTCAATGGCGTGACGCATTCCCCTTTCAACCTTGCTGGAACTTGTTTCGAAACGTTCGGCAATTGTTGGATAGAGTTTTTTCGTGATTGAACCTATGATTTCAGGCTCTTCAACTGCAAGTTTTACAGCTTCACGCAAAAATTGATAACCTTTGATATGAGCTGGAATGCCTATACTTATAAATATATTCGAAATCTTTTCATCAAGTTGCTTATTTTCTCCTATAGAACGTCCATTATTTAAAACTTCGTTTATTCTGCTTTCCAAATTTTCTGGGGAAACAGGCTTGACCATAAAATAACTTGCTCCAGACTGAATGGCTTTTGTCACAAACCCACTGTGAGACAAATTTGAAACAAAAAACACCTTTGGCATTTTGTCTTTCAAAACCTTTATCTTGTCCAAAACCGCAAAACCGTCAAGATTTGAAAGCATAACTTCCATAATCAAAACATCTGGCTTTAAAGAAAGCACATCTTCCACAACCTTGGCTCCGTCAAAGCTTGTTCCAACAAACTCAAAATTTTCACTTTTCTTGAAGTAATCCAAAACATTGTTATCTTCTGCGACATCTGCCACATAAATCTTTGGCAATTTGTTTTCTTTCAATTCCATTTTTTTACTCCTTTAATTTTTATATTGTCCTGCAAAACACTCTTACAATAACACAAAGGTTGAAAAATAAAAAAAAGAAAAATCTCCTATCCTGTCGGGTTGAAGACAAAGTTGTCGAAATAGGTTGAAACACAAATTTTGCTATTGAAATTGAAAGAATTTGAGCATTAAAAACAGATAAAAGCAAAATTTCTGAATTTTTCAAAGAAATTTATTTTAAGCTTTTATTTTAGTTGACATTATTCATAGAATTTAGTTATATACATTATATAAAGAAAAAGGGGATTTTTATGAACAAGAAAAAATTGTTTTCGACTCTGTTGCACTCGGACTAAGTGTTCTGTTTTTGTGTTTGCTGGCGATGCCAGTTGTGGAAAATTTAAGTTTTTATAGCATCATCTCAATTGCAGACATTCTTACAGAAATTGGCTCTGCCGGAACAGACCCTGTTCAGTTGGTTCTTCTCGTCGATGTTTTGTTTATGGTGCTGCTTTTAATCTTTTTGATTTTGATTACAATCTTTTTAACTTTGGCACTGCTTTGCGATTTGAATGTCATCAAAAGCGAAAAACTTTTAAGGGCAATGAAAATCACTTCTCTCACCTTGTCAAGCATCAATATCTTCTTCTCAGTTGTCATTTTTGGAGCAAGTTTTATGCTTTGGATGGAAGAAGTCAATTTTGTTTCAATGGCATTCATTTTGATTTGGTCGATTGCAAGTGTTGTGCTGATTGCTAAAGCAAAAGGCAAAAAGAAAGCTCCACAAGTTGAAACACAAAAAGTTGAGTCGCAACCTGCAGTTGAAGAAAAAGTTGAAGAGCCAAGCGAAACAACGCAGCAAACCGAAGACACAAAAGTTGAATAAAAAACAAAACCACGAAAAATCGTGGTTTTTTGTTACAACAAAAAAGACTGAAAACTCAGTCTTATTTTGTATGTCTAGAGTTAATTGTTGTCAAGCCCAAAAGTTGATATTCTTCAACAGGATTGTTTGGATTTACATCCACCTTTGCACGATACAAATAATAGTTTTCGTCAGTTTCTTCTTCAGTCTCTTCTTCGTCAGCGTCTTCATCTTCCACTTCTTCAAGCTGAGCGTAGAAGTAAACATATTTTCCGTCGAAAGCAGACAACGTTCCATCATAAATCGCTGTCATTGTGACAACAGTTGTGCAAGCCACTTCTCCGTTTGAATTTATTGTCGACAAATCAGCTGTGAAAATGTTTGTTGTGGTCGACAAAATCACTTTTCTGCCACTGATTTGCAAGATGTTGAAGTCTGAAACTGCTTTTGTTCCGTTCATAAAAGTTACTCTTTGAGCAGACGCATTTTTTCTTGCATACATAAGTTCGCTTGAAGCGTTGTTGAAGACAAAACCAACATAATCATTTTCATTTGTTGCAATCATTTTAAGGTCTGAAACAGTGCCAGTGTAAAAAAGTGTGGAACTTCTGAGCAATTTGTCTCCTGTGTATCTTGAAGAGTCAACATAATAAACCGTGTTATTTCCATTTTCTGTCGTTTGGAAGAACAAAATGTCTCTTTCTCTTCCGACAAAAGTTCTTGTGTCTGAAAATGCATCAATTTTTTTTGCGTTTTCGGTCGCTTCGTTTACACCAATTCTATAGATGTTTGTGCCAGCAACATCAGAGTTGTCTTCGTCGGTTCTTGCTGTTGTGTAATAAATCTGACCATTCCAATTCAATGTGCTGCCAGCGGCGTCTTGTTGATAAGTTTTTGGAATTGCCGCACTTGTGACATCATCAGCAATCGTTTCAACGCTTCCAACAGAATTTCCAATTCTTATTCTAATCAAACTTGTGTTGACAAGCATGATCATATAATATTGTCCATCATACTTCAAAACTTGAAACTCGGAAATCTCGCCACTTGTTGTGTAAATCTTGCTCTTGCCGTCACCGTTAAGTCTGCTTCTATAAAAAGTTGTGTAGTTGTAATAGTTGCTTGTTTCACCATCTGCGTTTTCTGCCTTCTGTCTGTTTGGCGTCGCATAATAGATGTAATCGCCCAAAACAAACATATAGCCATTTTCATAACCAACAACTTCACTTGTCACATTTTCAACGTTTTTTGGAGAATAATCTTCAGATTTTGCTTCCAGAGCGTTTGTGTTAAGCCTTGCAAGATAAGAAACTCTCGCATTTGTCTTATAGTCTCGGTCGCTGCTGAAACCACTTATGTCTGCAAAAGCGTTTCCATAATAAAGATAACCATCCACCAAAACAGCTGAATTGCCATTGTAGATGATTTCAGAATTTGAATTGGTTATGTTTCCAACAGTGGCACAACCTGCCAAGAGAAAACCAAAACCAAAAATAAAACAAAGCACCTTTAAAAATTTTTTCATCTAAATCTCCAGTAAATTTTAAGTTCCAGTGTTTATATAATACAATATTATTGCCACAAAAGTCAATAAAATTTCAAAATCTCAAAACTAATCTATCTCAACAAGATGATTTTCAACAATATCACACGAAGTCAGATAATACTTTATGCCATTCTTGGCCAGCACCAAATTTTGTTTGACATAAGCATGAATGTGCCCATAAACCACCTTGTAAACACCATATTTTTCCAACAGCGCAGTCACTTCGTTGTCTTCTTCTTTGAAAGTGTAAGGCGGATAATGCAGCATGCAGATGATTTTTTCGTCATTTGATTTCAATTTTTGCGCATTTTGAAGGGTAAGTTCCAACCTTATCAGCTCGCGTTTATAAATCTTTTCATCTTCTGCCGACTGTGGCTTGTTGACATCTGGCAAATTCCAAAGCCGTGTGCCGCAAATTATATAATCGTCAAATTTTATGGCATCATTTTGAATAGCATAGAAGTTTTCTGGCAAAATTTTTCGCACCGCACTTATGCTGCTCCACCAATAGTCGTGATTGCCGCGAATGATGATTTTTTTGCCTGGCAAATTTTTCATAAGCTCAAAATCAGCTTCAACTTCGTTCAATTTCATCGCCCAAGAAAAATCTCCAGCCAACAAAACAAGGTCGTTAGCCGAAACTTTTTCTTTCCACTCTGAAAAAATTTTGTCAAGATAACCTTCCCAAGTTGGACCAAAAATATCCATTGGTTTGGGATTGTTTACCGACAAATGTAAATCGCTGATTGCAAAAACTTTCATCAAACTTCCTTTAAAACTTCTTGAACAAGACGCATGTCAACTTTGCCATTGAAATTGGCTTTGAAATGTTTCATAACAGTCGGCACGGTCTTGTCTGGCAAGGTCAAAATTATCTCTTTGATTTCTTCTCTCGTCAACATTTTTGGAAGATATGAAGTGGCAATTTCAATTTGTCGCTCTAAGTGCTCCACTTCTGCTGCATTTCCAGCCTTTTTATAGTTTTCTTTCTCGTCGTTTAACTCTTTGATAACTTTTTGAATGATGTTTGAAACATCGGCGTCTGCCAACATCTTATCTCTTTCGCCTTTTGCAATTTTTTCGAGCAAAATTTTGTTCATCAACACGCTGTAAAACGCTCTGGCAACGCTGTCTTTGTTTTTCATCGCTTCGATGTTTGCTTTTTTGATTTGTTCTTCAATCATTTTAAATCTCCTTATTTAAAAATTATATACAAAATCGTAAAAAAAACCAAATAAAATGGTGGTTTTCAAGCAATAAAGTCACATAAAGTGCCAAGTTTTTTGAAAAAATAATTGACTTTAAACAAGCGTTTGTGTATAATGACTTTGTTTCAATAAATTTGGTGATGTAGCTCAGCTGGCTAGAGCGTATGGTTCATACCCATAAGGTCGGTGGTTCGAGCCCACCTATCACCACCAAACGGCGCTTTCAAGCGTCTTTTTTATAACAAAAAAGCTAGAGTTTGCTCTAGCTTTTTTGTTTTTAAAGAGTTCTTTCCTGCTCTTTCTCTTCGGCTTTCTGAAGCTTATCAAATTTTATCTCATCTTGAACGGCAAGTTTCAAAACTTCAGCCATTCCTTTCAAAATAGGCAAAATCAACATCGTTTTTTATTCCTTAGGTCTCTTTCCATCTTTCGCGTCGTCGATTTCTTTTTGAGAAGCTCCCATTTGTCTCAATATAAGCTCTTGCATTCTTGCAGTTTCTGCTGCGGAATTAGCAGAACTTGCAGCGCTTTCAGCCGATTTTTCGGTGTTTGCAGCGGTTTCCGCCTGATGATCTTTAGAAGGAGCATAGGTTTTCTTTGCGAATTCATCAATGCCTTCATGTCCTCTGAGAGTTTTTTCAGCATTTTTAACATTGCTCCAAGCCAAACTCCATGCGCTGTCAAGTGAAGTCTTGATGCCCCAACCAGCAGCATGGCCAGCTTTCTTATACCTCATCTGAGCCTTAAGTTTGTAAAGATCAGCTTCTTCTCTGTGTTGTTTGATTTTATTTTCATATCTATTTATTCTATTGTCAATAAATTCTTGTTTGTTTCCTTCTCTATCGGCTTTTCGGATACTTTGCAGATTGCTATTCTGCATAAAGCTTGACATATTGATATTTCTCCACTTAACTTCTCCATTCCCAGTAGTAGTTGCATAACCAACATGGTTGTCCATCACATTCTTAACAGCTTGTTTTGCTTCTTGTTTAGAGAGTCCTGCGTCTCTTGCGCCTTGATAAATTTCTTTTTCTGTTAATTCTTTTCCTTTGATAGAGTCAACCCATTTATTCAAGTTGTCATAAGTTTCAGCATCTTTTGCAAATCTACCTTGCATCTTTTCTTGTCTTTTTGCTTCTTGACTTTCTTTCATTTGTTTGTTAGTTTGTGACAATCCTCTGTTAAGATTGTATGCTCCACGAGCTGCACCGACAACTGGAGCGCCAATCATTTTTGCCGTGCCAGCAACAGCTGCGCCCGTCAAACCAACCGCACCGGCTGTGACCTTGCCAACTTCTTTGCCGACATCGGAGCCATATTTGTTTGCATCTTCGCCGCCAACAAAGCCTGAAATCATTGCAATAAATGTTTTGACAGTGATAAGTCCGACAATGATGATTATGGTTTGTGCAAACAAGTCTGCAATGGCAATGTTGAAGAAGTCAATTTCGTTTATATATGGCAAAATCAAGAAGAACAAGTTCATTCCGACGACAGCACCATAAGCCATCAGCACTTGTTTCATGAAACTTTCCGTCCAACTCTTTCCCGCCTTTCCGCCGTCGAGCGGAGCAAGCCCAAACAGTGGCGGAGCGACCAAGAACAAGCCAATGCACATAAACAAACGCATAGCCAAGCTCATGATGATGTTTATGAACACGACAGCGCAAACTAGGCACGCCGCAAACCCAACAATGGCGTTGAATTGCCATAAGTCATAGTAATACCAAACCGCGCCAATATTAAATTTTGAGAACGCGCCAATTCCGTTTGTGAAAAACATGTTGACAAGAACTCTTGCAGCAACATCATTTTCAGAATAATCAAAAGTATACACTTCTCTCAAATGCAAATTGTTTGCAAAAGCAACATCAATCATGTCGGCGAGTTCGTCATTCGTTCTTGCGTTTCCAAAAAGCGGAATGTCACTGCTTGCTGAGCCTGTGAAATTGCTGTTTATTGTCAGATCTCCCTGTCTGGCTCGATTGGCATTGTAAGCAGCCAATTTGAAAAGCGAACCTGAGAAAGTTATGTTTGCCGCACCAATCAATGAAACATCATTATCCGACGGCAAGTCTGGATTTTGACTATCACTATATCTTATTGATGAAGCATAGCCAAAAATATCATAATAAATATATGTCTCATCTCCGCCCGTCGCCGTTGTGCTGGTCGACCGCAAATAACGCTCCGCCAAGCTCTGCTCTCCGCTCTCGTCGGTTCCGTAAATCGAAACGACGCTGGAATTTGTTGAAGTTGTGATGCCGTCCAAAGCTGTGAGAATGGCTTGAGACAGATAAAGCCCAAGAAAAACAATGATTGGCACTGCGGCGATGTTTATGACAGCTTTGCCAGCAGTGTAAACATATTGCATTGGACCTTTTGCTGCCTTATCGTCATAAGAATAATGGCTCTTGACAATGGCAACAATTGTCGTGACAAAAATCATGATAATTCCAAAAACTATGAAAGCCCAAAAAACTGTTGAAAGTGCCGAATAAGAAAAACCGTCTGAAGTGAAACCTAAAATTCCGCCAATGAAATTTGTGACTAAATCACCTGAGACAGCCACGCCGTCCACATAATAGACATCCAAACCAGCAAGTTTGCGGAAGAAAAGTTGCAAAACATCAAGCACGCATGCAAGTGAAGCATAAAGCATGTAGACAATTTTTGGGATAAGATTAACAAGTTCTGTTACAAAATCTTGAACCCATGAAACAAAACCTAAAATCATTGAACTCAACTTGCGACCCCTCCTAAAAAAATTTCACTTGCCCTAGTTTTATTTTTCTCATTATAACAAATAAAATTACAATTTACAACAAAATAATAAAAAAATACCTAAAATTTGCCAACAAATTTTTATTCTGTGCGACCTAAAAAACCAATAAATTTACGCTTGTTTATTTTGAAGAAAATATGTATAATAACACTATGAACGAAAAAATCAGAAACAAATTGAAAATTTTGACCACCAAGCCTGGCGTTTATGTTATGCGA
This sequence comes from uncultured Christensenella sp., assembly GCA_905207515.1. GTDB lineage: Bacteria > Bacillota > Clostridia > Christensenellales > UBA1242 > Caccovivens. Next base: position 11,720 of record CAJLLK010000021.1, read on the forward strand.
GACGCTAAAGGCGAGATAATTTATATTGGCAAAGCAAAAAACTTGAAAAACCGTGTCAGCCAATATTTTAGAAATTCCCCAAAGCCAAGCAAGGTTCAGGCAATGGTCGACCATGTCGATGATTTTGATTATTTTGTGACAATGTCAGAGCTTGACGCACTTGCGCTTGAAAGCAACCTTATTCACAAACACCAACCTTTTTACAACATCTTGCTGAAAGATGGAAAAGCCTTTCCTTACATCAAAATCGACCTGAAAGAAGATTTCCCGCGCCTTGAAATTGTCAGAAAAGTCAAGAAAAATGATGGCGCAAAATATTTTGGACCATATGTGGCAGGCCTTGACGCACGAGAAATTTTGAAAACGATAAATTTTGCCTTTAAAGTGAGAACTTGCTCGCTCAAAATCACCACAGAGAGCCGCGCAAAGCGCGAATGTTTGAATTATTCTTTGGGGCTTTGCCTTGCACCATGCACCGGCAGAGTGACAAAAGAAGAATACGCCGAAGAAATCAAAAAAGTTATGCGATTTTTAAACGGAAACGATGACGAAATCGAAAAAATTTTGACCGAAAAAATGGTTGCCGCATCCAATCTTCAAAATTTTGAACGAGCGATTGAGCTGCGCGAATGTTTGAAAATGATTGAAAAGCTCAAACAGCGTGTGGTGGCAAACCTGCCAAAAGATGTCAACAAAGATGTTTTCGCTTATCACACAAACGGCTTGAACGGCGTTGTGACTGTCATGATTGTCAGAGGCGGAAAAATTTTGGGCATCATAAACTATCTTCAAAACGACGCCGAACTGGAAGAAGCCGAAACACTTTTCAATTTTATCTCTCAATATTACAACAACATGCTTGTGCCAAACGAAATCATTGTCAGCCATGAAATTGACGACAAACTTTTGTGCGAATATCTTGGAAAAAACGTCAAAATCATCTCAAATCCGCATGGTGTGAACTTAAATTTGCTTAAAATGGCAAAAGAAAACGCTGAAATTTATCTTGAAAGGCAACTTGAAAAAGAACAACTCGCTTACAACTCTGGGCTTGGCGCGCTTAAACTTTTGCAAGAAAAGCTCAATCTCAAAACGTTGCCAAAACGCATGGAATGTTACGACATTTCGCATATCAGCGGCACAAACAAAGTCGCTTCAATGGTGGTGTTTAAAGACGGAAGAGCTTCCAAAAAAGACTACCGAAAATTTAAAATCAAAACAGTTGTCGGCAACAACGACTTTGAAAGCTTGAAAGAAGCTCTGACGAGAAGGTTGAAAAGATATGTCGAGCAAAACGGCGAAAGTTTCAGTGAAAAACCCGACCTGCTCGTCATCGATGGCGGAAAAGGTCAGCTGTCGTCTTGTTATGAGATTTTGAAGAGTTTTCATCTTGAAAACGAAATTGAAATGATTTCACTTGCCAAAAGAATTGAAGAAGTTTTTGTGGTCGGCAGTCATGTTCCTGTCATTTTGAAATACTCAAGCGCCGAACTTAAGCTTTTACAACGCATTCGAGATGAAGCGCACAGATTTGCAATAACTTTCCACCGAAACTTGCGAACAAAATCTCAAACTCACACCGAGCTGGAAAACATAAACGGCTTGGGACCTAAAAAAATCGACGCCCTTTTGAAAGCTTTTGGAACAACCGAAAACATCAAAAAAGCCAGTGTTGAAGAGCTTTGTGTTGTCAAAGGCATTCACGAAGCACTGGCGTATGAAATAAAAAATTATTTCGACCAAAAAGATGCTGAACAGCCTGAATAATTTAACAAATTTTTTAAATTCAAAATTTTGTTTGGAATTTGGTTTTAATTTGGATATAATTATATTCATTAAAAGGAAAATAAACATGAAATCACAAAATTTGAAAAAAGTTCGCATAGGCATTTTGGGAATTGTCGCCGCAATCTTATGTTTTGGGCTTTTCTTGACAGGGTGTTGCGGAAATTTAGGCACAACAATAAGTTTGAGCGATGCAAGAACGCTCATCGTCAACGCTCTTGCACTGGACGACACACAATCGTCAGCAAGCACTTTGAGAGCCGCATCGACCGAAAACAGAAATGTTTATGTCAAACTTGGCACAGCTGATATTGCCATCAAAGGCAACACCGGTTTTGGCGAAACAATTTCAGGAAGAGTGGAAAGAACTGGCTCGAGCTGGACAAAATATTCTCTTGAAGGCTCAGACGGCATCTCTGAGTTTTATGACGATGTCGCCTATTCAAAAGTTGACTCAACAGTCACGCAAAACAGCTTCGATGAGTCATATTTCGGAATTATTTTGCAGTCATTTGACGCAATTTACATCGACCTTTTGTTCATCGATGACGCGTGGGACACAATCTATGAAAACACTGTGACAAGAACTAATGTGACTGGTGGCTACACACTCACAATGGATGTTAACACTGCAAATTATATGGACTATGTAAACCAAAAAGGTGCCGAAATGGGTTTGGGAGCTGAAGGTTTGTTTGGCGACGAAGAAGTTTTGGAGCAAAACAAAGCACAAGGCAGCGTTTCGCTCGTGGCGACGTTCAACAATGCTGACGAAATTGTCGGGCTTGACATGTCTGTCACAAGCCTTGGAAGTGACGGCGAAAGCACATCAATGGAGACAACTCAAATTTCAATTTCAAAAACCAACGAAGAAATTGTTCAGCCTGATTGGTTGACTGAATATTTGGCTCAACAAGCGTAAATTTGCAATAAAAAAAGACTGAAAAATCAGTCTTTTTTTATTTTGGTTTGAAGGTTAAACATCCAAAACTTTTTCCAGTATTAAAACGCAACAGTCTCTTGGAAGCCATTTGAATAGTTGAAAACGTATCCTGTTTCGCCAACAGTTATCGTGAAGCTTTCTCTCACATCATTTTCATTTGTGGAACTTTTCACTCTGACATCAAATTGATTTTCGTTGTTTCTCGACTGAGTGATTTCATATTTCACTTCACTTTGAGTAGACTCATTCACAAATTCAAGCTCAAGCGTCTTTCTGTTTCTTTCGTTTTCATATTCCACTTCGGTTTTGCTGACAAGTCTGTTGTTTTGGTAGATTGAATATTCATATTCAATTTCTCCATCTTCTGCGCCATGCTCAATTTCTATATAATCATTTGGAGCTTCCGCTGACCAAGTTCTGAATTCAATCGAAATTTCTGTTTCGTTGCCCTCTCTTTCATATTCTCTCATGCCAGAAACTTGAAAAGTTTCACTTCCGACTTCAATCACGCCTTCCAAAGTGGTGTTGATTTCAAGTTCAATTTCGTTGTCGTCAATTTCTTCTTTAGTTTCCGAGTTCACTTCTTTGTAATACATTGTAAACTCTTCCGTTCCACCGTCAAGTGTTGGAATTCTCATCGTCATTTTAAGATTGTATGTTCCAAAATAGTCGTCACCTTCTTCAACTTCGCCGTTAGAATAAAAATTGTTTTCGCTCGACATCATTCCGCGAAACATATCCATGTAGCTTGCCAAGCTGCCAACATCTGCGTCACTGATTGTGGCAGGTCGCTCAGTTGCATCCATTGCCGAAACATTTTGTGTGGCCGATTCTGTCTGCAAATAGTTTACACTCGAAACAGCCGCCATTGCATAGAAGTCTTGAGCGTCAATCCCGTCATTTCCGCTTCCGCAACAGCCAACAGAAATCGCTCCAACTGAAGCCACCATGGCACAAGCCAACCCAAATCCCAAAAGTTTTTTGTTCATAAACCCCTCCTTACCAACCTTATATCATAAAAACAAATTTCCCGTCAAACAAAATCATTGATTTTCTTTGCCAAAAAAGGTCGAATAATATTGCGTTATCTAAATTTGGCTTTTGCACAAAACTTTTATACACGCAAAAATAAACTTTTTTGCTATTTTTATTGAAATTTTAAACAAAATGTGTTATTATTGTTATTGCAATAAAAATTTATGCGCCCGTAGCTCAGCTGGATAGAGCGTTCGTCTACGGAAGAGATGGTCTTGGGTTCGATTTCTCCCATAAAAAAGAAATAAAAAACTTAATATGCGCCATTAGCTCAGCTGGATAGAGCGTCTGTCTACGGAACAGAAGGTCGAGCGTTCGAATCGCCCATGGCGCACCACTAAACCCCTTTATTTTAGGGACTTCTAGCGATTTTGGCAGTCGCTAGATTTTTTGTTATAACCACAAAATTATAAAAATAAT
>CAJLLK010000022.1 GCA_905207515.1 uncultured Christensenella sp.
AATTTGAATTTAGATAAGATAATAAAAAAGATAGGAGGAAAAATATGAATTTAAATGAAATTCAAAAACAAATATGGAACAATAAAGTAAAAAAGGGGTTTAACACAACGGATGTATGCAAGGAATTTTGCTTTTTAAATGGAGAAGTTGCAGAAGCTTTTGAGGCTTATCATAAAAAGAAAAGTAAAGAGGAATTGGGTTCAGAGCTTGCTGATATTGCTATATATTTGTTAGGTTTATCAGAAATGCTTGGATTTTCATTGGAAGATGAAATTAATACAAAGCTGAAAATAAATGAAAATAGAGTGTATCAAAATATTAATGGTGTGATGTTAAAAAAGGAAAATAAAGATGATAATGGCTAAGTTAATAGAGAAACAAAACGATAGACTTATTTTTAAAACATTAGACAATAAAAAAATCATAACTTCTTATATAAACTCTTTAAAAATAGGAGAAGATTATGTTTTTCAAACATCTACATCTGGATATTCTAAAATAAGCGATTCTAAAGGTAACATTTTTAATGTGTTAATTTTACCTAATTAACAAATGTCTACGAATTTTTGCTTAATTTTTGCAAAATTTATGAAAATTGTGTTGTTTTGTGATGTGTTTTTATGTTTTGATTTTGTTTGATGCTGTATGTTAAAGATAAAAGCCTATTTGCCTTATTTTATAAGGGGGTTAGGCTTTTAACTATTTGATAAAACATGATAGAAAATGATGCAAAATGAGTAAATTATAGCATTTTAAAGTGCTTGCTACGGAACGAAAGGTCGCGAGTTCGAATCTCTCCGGACGCACCAGACTCAATTTAACCAGCCTCGCGCTCAGCTAAAAACAAAAAGTCGGACAGTTTTGTCCGACTTTTTCATTTCAAAAAACCTTTGATGATTTCAGCTTGAGCTTCTTCTTCAGTCAAGCCGAGCGTTTCAAGTTTTATAAGCTGGTCGCCCGCAATCTTTCCAATGGCGGCTTCATGAACAAGTGTCGCATCCACATTTTGAGCGACAATTTTTGGCACACTTTCAATTTGCGCTTTATCCAAAATTATGCCATCGCATTCCACATGGCCAAAACATTCACTTTGTCCTTTCAGATTTGAAACAAATTTTTGTTTTGACTTGCCTTTTGCAACGCTTCTGCTGATAACTTCGACGCTGGAATTTTTTCCTTTCAAAACCACGTTGAAAACGGTCTTGGCAACTTGACTGTCGCTGGTCAAAATTTTTTCTTTTATAATAAGTTTTGCGTTTTCTTCAAGTGTCGCATTGGTCTTTCGGTCAGAATATGTTACGCCGCCAAGTTGAATTGTCTCCATTTCAAATTCGCTGCCATTTTTCATGTAAATTTCAGTTGTTGGATTTAAAATTTTTTCTCCTTGATTGTTTCCGAGCCCGAGATGTTTTTCAATATATTTAACTTTGCAATTTTCTTCCAAGTGAAAAGTGTGGATTCCGTCATGCTGGCTTTTTTGTTTTGTTGGATTGTGAATTCCGCAACCCGCAACGATAAAAATTTCTGCTCCATTGCCAATGTAAAAATCGTTATAAACTAAATCGTTGAAGTTTCCAAGCGTGATGATAACAGGAATATGCACACTGCGATTTTTTACGCCAGCTTTTACGAAAATGTCAATTCCGCTTTTATCTTTTTTGGGAACAATTTGCACATCTTCATCAGAATTGCGTTCCACAGCGTGTCCATTTTTGCGAATGTTGAAGCTCCCCTGCGGCACACTGTGCATGTCTGCAACTTGTTTCAAAAGGTCTTTGTCAATTTTTGTCAGTTTAGTCATTGATGAGTCCTCCCAATTTTCGACATTGCGGACTGTTTAAAAGTGGCAACATCTCTTTTTTCTTGCCTATTCTAGCATCTTGAACGCTGTTTAAAAGCAATATATAGTCAGCATTGTCAATCAGCTTCTTCTGATGGCTGACAATGATGACCGTTTTGTTTTTCAGCTCTTTAAAAACATTCACCAAACTGTCAAAACTCCAAAGGTCAATGCCTGCTTCCGGCTCGTCAAAAAGCATAACGTCGCCATCTTTGGCAAGAGCAATGGCAAGTTCAATTCGTTTGAGTTCCCCACCAGAAAGCTTGTCATCAAGCTCGCGGTCGATATAATCCTTTGCACAAAGCCCGACTTTCGCCAGAAACTCACAAGCGTCAGAAATCTTGTTGTTGCTTTTGCTTGCCAAGTTGAGCAAATCTCTCACGGTCAAGCCCTTAAATTTGACAGGTTGTTGAAAAGCTATTGTTATGCCAAGATTTGCTCTCTCCGAAATTGAAAGGTCAGTCACATTTTTGTCGCCAAAAAAAATTTCGCCACTTGTCGGCTTCAAAACGCCCATAAGCAATTTTGTGAGTGTGGATTTTCCACTTCCGTTGTGACCTGTGATGATTGTGATTTTGTTTTTTGGAAATTCGAAATTCAAATTTCTCAAAATATATTTTTCTTTGCCAGTTTCTTTGTCTGCAACGCAGTAGCTGACAGCTTTAAGTTTTATCATTTTTTCTCCTTGAAATTATTATAAAACTTTTTCTGCGTTTTGTCCATAAATTGAAAAACAAAAAAAGAAGAAAAAATCTTCTTTTTACAAAATTCCACTTCCGTGTCTTTTGACAACTTTTTCAAAAGGCAATTTTTTGAAATCTCTCATAAGTCTCTCACGGCTTGGAGATTTTCTTGCCGAACGCTTCACCAAAGGATTGTGTCTTGTCGCTTTTTTGAAGTCAACTTCTCTGAAAACAATCTTGTCTTTGATTTTCTCAAACAACTCTTTTCCCTTTTCGGAATGAACCAACACAAGTGACATTCCTTTGTCGTCATTTAAGTCACGCGCAACACCGTTCACACCCCAAAAATCTGCCAGCGTGATGTCGCTTGGCCTGTTGACATCTTTAAAAGAACATTTATGACAAGCCGGACGCAGACATTTGTTGAACAAAAACATTTTCATCATAGGGTCAGTGTAATAAGGTGTCTTTCGATATTCCTTGTCATTTGAAAAAACGAAAGAAAATGAATATTTTTTCCAACTGTTTATTTTCTTTCTAAATTTGATTTCTTTGACCGAAACATTGTCGCCTTCGCACTTGGCACGATATTCAACATATTTTTGCCAAATCCCTGGAGATGGAACGCCATGGCAGATTATGTCTTGTGTATATAAATTTTCATAAGGTCTGCCAAGAAACTTCAACAGCCCTGCAATTTGGCAAGGCGTGCCTGTGAACAGCACTTTTTTTCTGTTGTCAAGAAATTTTTTGGCGTCTTTATAGCTGTTTCCAATTCGGCTTTGAACATATTTAGAAATTCTAAGTTTATTCAAGTCTTCAGCATTTTCAATTCCAATGTGTTCAACTTCAAATTTGTCGTTGAATGCCGCACCAAAAACCACGCCATTTTCAGACAGAACAAAATCAGCAAGAAGCGAAAACAATCCGCCTGAAGAACTTTGCATTCTTACCGCCAAATCTTTGTTGTAAGCGGCAAACGCAGCTGGAAAGCCCGTCTTTTCCACTTTTGGCTTGTTTAAAATTGGGCAAATCTTTTTGCAAAGGCCGCAGTTTATACATTTTGACTTGTCAATTTTTGGATATAAAAATCCTTCGTCATCATAGACCATTTCAATGCAATTTTTTGGACAAATGTTTGCGCATGCGTGACAGCCACAACACTTTGTCTTGTCGGTTATGGCAATCATCTTTGTCCCCCCCCCGCATTTTTCAACGTTGGTCAGGGCTTCACTTAAAAATGCAAGACTTTTTTCTCTTTCTTGCTCAATTTTTTCTCTCACTTTAGAATAGTCCAAAACAAAATAATCTTTCTCTTCCAAAGTTTGCCAGTTTCGATTTTCCAAATCGGTCATCTTTAAAAGTGTGTGAATTCTGGACTTTGTGCTTTTGAAAGACAAAAACGAAACAAAAGGCTTTTCCAAAATGATTGACATTGCATGGCCGTGAAAAGAATTTGTGCAAACAAGTTTGGCACCAAGAAGCAAATCAATAAACTCACTTGGATTTGTTTTGAAAAACTTGTCAAAAGAATTGTTCAAATTTATCACAGGAAGATTGAATTTTTTGGAAATTTGCTTTACTTTTTGTTTATATTCCTTCTTAGGTGCAAGAAAATAAGTAACAATATATTCCTTTGGTTTGTCTTTCACTTCAGTTGAAAATTTTTGCCAATCCGCTTTGTCCAAAAGAAATGTCGGGTCCACAACGAGTGGCACATTTTGAAAACCAAATTGGTTTTCAAGGATTTTCTTTCCTTCATTTTCTCTGACTGAAAGATATTTTATGTGTGAAAGCCCATCTGCAAATTCTTTTTTCAATTTTTCTGGCAAAACTTCGATGCCAAAACTTGGCGCATAAGCAATGCATTTGTCTTTTTCGGCAAATTTGAGAAAGCTGACAAACTTGTTTGCCATATATTTAGGGTTCCAGACTTGGTCGCTGCCAATGATGAACGCATCAAACTCGTCGCCAAGTGCTTTCAGTTTTTTCTTGGAAAAGCGATTTATTATCACATTGTGAAAATATTTTTTTGTGTGCTTTTTTGACTTGTTCATTCGGCTGACAACAGGAATAAACGGCAAGCAACTCGCAATTGGCAAAACATATGAATAAACTTTTTTTGGAGTTATGGCAAATGTCGTCACATCATGCCCAATTTTGATAAAAGTTTGCTCCAAGGCATAGTTTTGCAATCTGTTTCCATGATTGAAAAAATCATAAATTGTCACAATTCCGACTTTCATTTTGCTTCTCCATTTTTCGCCTTTTTAGATTTTCTGAGTTTTATTTTTTTGCCCATTGCAAAAAAGTTTGTCTTTTTGTTTGAATAGAAAATCGCCAAAAGTGCTGCAAAAAGCACAATCGAAACAAGAATTGCAAAAACCATCCAGCCTGGAGTTATGGTCTTTCCAAAAAGATTTAAGTTGATTGAATAATCGCCCAAAAGTTGATTGAGTGTTTCTGGTGGAATTTTTCCTTGCAAGTGCTCCATAACACCACCCATGAAGTAGTTTCTAAACAAGCTTGCCGAATATGTTCCTGGAATGAAACAACCTATATATTGAATGTAATCAGGCAACATTGAAAATGGAAGATACGCTCCAATCAAAAACCCAATTGCCGTGCTGAAAACGCCATTCAAAGCTGCCAACGCACTTGTTGTTTTTATAAAACTGCAGATAAGCACCATAAAAAACGCAGATGACAAAACGGAAATGACCGTGACGCACAAAATTACCAAAAAATCTGAAAAACTCATCATAAGCCCGCCAGTGCAAGCCAAATAAATGATAGACAAAAACAGAACAATCAAGCAAATCGTAAAAGTTATGATAAAGCATGAAATGATATAGCTCAAATAAAGAACCCAGCGCTTTACTGGCGAAGAAATGATGTCGTTTACATTTCCGCTCATTCTGTCGCGCACCATAATTATGTTGGCACTAAGCGCAACTGTCACGCAAGAAACCCCCATAACGCCAGAAATCATCCAGTTGTTGACAAGTGCTCTCACTTCGGTTTCTGAAACAGCATCGCCGATTGTCGCCATGATGTTTTGAACTTGCAAATCTCCCAAAAACAAGATGTAAAGCACCAAAACAATAATTGGCGCCAAAAGAGAGAAAAACACCGTCATTTTGTCTTTCATATAAAGCTTTATGTTGCGCTTAACCAAAACTCCAAGCGCCAAGAAGTTGTTACACTTATTCGTTGTCATTGTTTTCTCCATGAGCAAACTTTTTTCCGGTGATGTTTAGAAAAACATCATCCATGTCTCCTTTCAAAACTTCAAAATCGGTCAAATATTGGTCATATTTTTTGAGCAACTCTTTTGCTTCTTCACTGTTTTTGATTTTTATGCGATAAAACTCTCCCGAATAAGTCAAAGGCTTTCCAAAATCATTTTCATATAACTTTTCAAATTCTTCGTTTTGCGACATAAAGGCTTTGATGTAATCGCCTGCGAAAAGGTTTTTAAGTTTGTGCGGCGTGTCATTTGCCACAATATGCCCCGCATCCAACATCACAACTCTGTCGGCTTTGTTGGCTTCTTCCATATAATGCGTCGTCAAAAAAACTGTCATTTTTTTAGACTTTCGTAGGTCATCAATCAAATTCCAAATTTTTTTTCTCGTCTGCGGGTCAAGCCCTGTTGTAGGTTCGTCCAAAATCAAAATTTTTGGATAATTTATAAGTGCCCTTGCGATGTCCACTCTTCTTTTTTGTCCACCACTCAAGTTTTTTATCGGTTTTTTGAGAAGATTTCCCAAATCGAGAAGCTCGGTCAGCTCTTCAACTCGCTGTTTCAAAGCCTTTCCTTTCAATCCATAAAACCCACCACGCAACATCAAATTGTCTTTGACAGAAAGCGCTCCGTCCAAAGTGGAATTTTGAAAAACAACTCCAATCAAATGTTTGATTTCACTGGAATGTCTGTCCAAATCAAGGTCGTTTATCAAAATTTGCCCACTGTCTTTTTTCAAAATGGAACAAATGATGTTTATGGTTGTCGATTTCCCTGCGCCATTCAAGCCCAAAAACGCAAACAAGCTGCCTTCTTTGACATTAAAAGAAATGCCATCGACAGCCTTGACATCTCCGTAATATTTTTTCAAGTCATGTATTTCAATTATATTTTTCATTCCAAACCTTTACAATTTTTATTTATTTGATTTGATTATATCATATTCCAAACTTGTTTGCAAAAGATATTAAATAAATTTTGAAACAAATGAAAACAATGCCTTGCAAATTTCGACAAAATAAACTATAATAAAACTATAAAAAGGAGTTTTGTTATGGGAATTTTTAAAAAGAAAAAAGAAGAAGAATCTTTGAAAAATCAAAAAATTGAAAAAAATGAGCCAAAAAAGGCTGAAAAACTTGAAAAAAAGAGCAAAAAACCACTTTATCGTGTGATATATGACAAAAATGAAAGAGTTTGGTTGATAAAAAAAGATGGCGCAAAACGCACCATTGCATCTTTTGTGACCAAAGAAGAAGCACTTCTTCGTGTCAAAGACCTCTCGCAAACCAATGACTTAAACTTTGTTGTTCACAAAAAAGACGGAAAATTTCAAAAGAAATAGTTTATTTTGAAAAAGTTTTTAAATTGACAATGTTTATTTCTGCCGAATAAAGCTTTAACATTGTCAAACATTTTCTTTTGAGCTGAGCTCTCTGCAAAAAGAAAGAATCTACTGCTTCCCAAATGAAAACCCAAGTAGCAATCTCCAAAATTATTTCTAAGTAAACATTATAAAACCAACTGTGCATCAAAAGCAAAAGCGTCAAAGTGATAAGCCCAAGCACAAACATGACTGCAGAAAAAATGTAATTTCTTTTCATTTCGCTTTTCAAATTGATGTATTCTTTTTTGTAATTGTTTTTTATGGCATCTTGAACTTCTTTTTCGTCTGCTTTGAAGTCCGTGAAAATTTTGATTTTGATATCTTTGTTTGCAGGCACATCCTTGGCTTTGTCATAGATAAAATCGCTCAACTCATCGTTGAGTTTTTCGTTACTTTCAAAATTGTAAGAAGAAAAAACTTGCTCTTTTTCGTCTGCCTTGACATTTATGATTGCGTCTCCGTCGCTGCCAACGACATAGATCTTATCTTGATTTAGTTCTTTCTCAACCTTTCTAAATTTTTTGTTTAAAAACACAACTTTCTCCTTTTGATAAGTTTATCATAGTCGCACAAATTCGCAAAATTATTTTAAACCTTTTCAAATCACTTTACACATAAGCTGTTTTTAATTAAAATAAAATGAAAAAGGATTTTGTTTATGCTTAATTTCACTTTCTATGACTGGCTGATTGAAAATGTCGATGTCATGGGCGACGGCCCAGGGCTTTGGTGTCCGCTGCACATCAGCCTGATGTGTCTTTTGGCAGCATGGCTGATTGCTTGCTGGTTTATCTGCCGAAAATACAAAAACTTTGCTCTCAAAATGACCACCGTGCTTTGTTGGAGCATGCTGATTTTCAGGCTTTTCAGAATGGCACTTCTTTATTTCAGCGGAACGCAAACTTTTGTGGAAATTTTGCCGTGGCATTTGTGCCATGTGATGAGTTTTGTCTTTCCAGCGTTCTATTTGACCAAAACAAAAAAGTTTTTTCTGCCAGTGCTTGTAGTGACATTTTTTGGTGGAATTTTGACCTTTATCTTTGGAGATTATTATTATCTTTCCACACTTTCATTTTTGCACTACGAAAGTTTGCTTCTGCATTTCACAATGCCAACCGTTGTGATAGCTTGCATTGCAAGTGGCTATTTTAAGGTGCGCGTCAAAGATTTTTGGCAGGCAGTGGTTGGAATTTTTCTGCTTGCTGGTTGGTCTATGATTGGAAATTCTCTCATCGAAGGCGCAAATTATCTCTATCTTATGGAAAACGGGCTGCCGTTTGATTTGTTTGCTTTTATGAATTGGGAATATTCTTATCTGATTGACTATGCGCTTTTGGTTTTGCTGATTGCTTTTGTTTCAATCACACCATTTTACATCTACGAAAAAATAAAAAAGAAAAAAGCAGACAAAAGTTTTGAAATAATCATGAATGCAATAAAAACTGAAATATAAAAAAAGAGAACAGATTATGTTCTCTTTTTTACTGTATATCAATCTTTTTCTTGCACTTATAATCCACAAACAAGCAAACTCCCACAATGCTCAATGCAACAAGTGCATTGATTAACTGGGTTCTCAAATCTAACATATAGATGTAAAAATTTTCTTCTTTTCAAGATTTTCAAACCTCCAATCTAATCATTTGCTGTCACCACAACATCGGCGCCAGTGTTTAAAACATTTTTGATGATGACCTGACCAAACTTGACTTTTTTAAGTCGCAACTTTTCTATCTCTTTCATGCAATCAAAAATCATATTTTTTGGAATCGCCGCCGTTGTCTTGCAAGCTTTGACACCTTGCTCGGTTTTGACGGATGTTGTGACAATTCGTTTCGGACAAGTGACTTCTTCTTTGGCAAAAACAACACCACGATTGCAGCTGTTTCCTTTGACGTCAATGTTTTCGCCGTCAATGGTCACAGTCAAATGGCAACCCATTGGACACATAATGCAAATCATTTCTCTCTTTTCCATAAACGCTCCTTTAATTTATTTCCAATTGAATTTTGTCATGTGCACCACTTTTGTCAAAGGTCAAACTCATCATCTCGCCTGGAACGCCCGCCAAAATAAACCGTTTGCCCAAAATCACATCGTTGCACTTTGCGCAGATGGTCTTTTTGACGATTTTATTTCGAAGTCTGAATTTTATTTCCACTTGCCCAGCGCCTTCATAAATCGTGCTAGGCAAAACATAAGAAAAATCGCTTGTAAAAACCACTTCAATTGGTTTTGCTTTGTCTGGCAGCTTGTTTTGCGCATAAAGGCTGGCAAATTTGCCCGCTTGTTTGGCTTCAAGTGCAACATTGTCCACCAAGTCATGCACATGCAAGATGTTTCCGCAAGAAAAAAGCCAATCTTTGTCAGTTTGATAAAATTCGTTGACGATTGCTCCATTTGTGCTTTTTGAAAGTCTGACAAAATTTGCCATTTGCATTTCTGGAATAAGTCCAACCGAAAGCACAACGGTGTCACATTTCAAAAATTTTTTTGTCGCTTCAATCGGCTGAAAATTTTCGTCAACTTGACCATAATAGACGCCTTCGACATGGTCTTTTCCGACAACTTCAAAAATTGTTGTGTTGTAATAAAGCGGAATGTCAAAATCTTCCAAACACTGCATAATGTTTCGCCTAAGCCCACTGCTCGTCGAATTGATTTCCAAAACTGCGTGCACTTTTGCGCCTTCAAGTGTCAAACGCCTTGCCATAATCAGCCCGATGTCTCCGCTTCCCAAAATGACAACATCTTTGCCGACCATTTTGCCGTCAATGTTGACCAATTTTTGCACCGTTCCTGCAGTCAAAATGCCCATTGGTCGAGTTCCGCAAAGGCTGATGTTGCCAGCGGTTCGCTCTCTGCAACCCATTGCCAAAACAATCGCTTTAGCGCTGATGGTCTCCACGCCAAGTGCGCCCATAACTTTCACTTTTTTCTCTTGAATGTCTGTGACGAGCGTGTTTGTGTAAACCGAAATGTTCTTATCTTTTTCCACCATTTTTCTGAAACGATGTGCAAACTCAGGTCCCGTCAATTCTTCATTGAAATAATGGAGCCCAAAACCGTTGTGAATGCATTGATTTAAAATTCCGCCCAAAACATTGTCTCTTTCAATCAAAATGACTTTGGAACCGTTTTCTGAAGCGGACAGTGCTGCGCTCATGCCAGCAGGGCCACCACCAATAACCAAAACATCTGTTTTTATCATCGCTTCACCTCTCTGATATTTCCGCAAACCACTTCGCTGCCGCGATTTTCTTTCAACACTTTTTCAAAAGGAATTTTTCTTTCTGCTGCAATTGCCGCGACAACTTTCGAGAAACAAAAACCGCCTTGACAACGCCCCATGCCGGCATTTGTTCTTCGTTTTATTCCATCGACACTGGCGATTTTTAACGGTCTTTTAAGCGCCGCAACCACATCGCCTTTTGTTATCTCTTCACATTTGCAGACAATTGTGCGGAAATTTTTGTCAATGGCAAGCAGTCTTTCTTGCTCCGACTTTTTCATGTCTTTAAACATGACATATGGTTTGATTTTTTTCAAGTTTTCGCGTTCTTTGAGTGCGTAACCCAAAAGTTTGATCACCATTTCAGCAATGGCTGGCGCACTTGAAAGACCTGGGCTGCAAATTCCAGCCAAGTTTATGACGTTTTTCACTTTTTTAGATTTTTCAATGACAAAATCGTCGCCACAAATCACTCTCACGCCAGAAAATTCTCTGATTGCGTTTTTGAAATTGATTGTTGGAATGATTGTCTTTGATTTTTCTTTGACGCTCTCCAAGCCTTCTCTTGTGACTTGTGTTCCGCCGTCGCATTCTTCACTTGTTGGCCCAACAAGATAATTCCCGTCAATCGTCGGAGTGACAAGCACGCCTTTACCAAGTTTTGTCGGCAATGGGAAAATTGTGCAAGGCACGTTAAAGTCACTCACCTTGTCAAAAACAAAATATTCTCCGCGGCGAAGCTCAAGCGAATATTCTTCAGCGCCCAAAAGCTTGGCAATTTCGTTGTAGCCCGCCCCCGCACTGTTTACGACTTGTTTTGCAAAAAAACTTTGTTTTTGAGTTTTTATTTCAAAAACATCATCGCTTTTTTCAATTTTTTCCATATCTTCTTCAAGCGAGACTGTCCCGCCGTTCAAAATGCCTTCATCAGCCAGTGCAATTGTAAAAAGATAAGGGCTGACAACATAGGCATCTCGTGCATAAAGTGCCACTGTCAAGTGGTCGTTTAAAAGTGGAATTTTTTCTTTAAGTTGTTCTTTCTGCCAGATTTCAACATAGACGCCATTTTTTTGCCCACGCTCGAAAAGCGCTTTGACTTTCTCTTCGTCATCGCCGACAACCAGTGCTCCACATTTTTTCAGCTTCACGCCCAATCTTTTGCAAAGTTTTGGAAACATTTTGTTTCCCTTCACATTGAGTTTCGCCTTAAGAGTGCCTGGCATTGGGTCATAACCTGCATGAACAAGCCCGCTGTTTGCCTTGCTTGCGCCTGTGGCAACATCCGAAGCCTTGTCGAGAAGCAAAACTTTTTTTCCAATTCTTGTCAATTTGTTGAAAATTGCCGTTCCAACGACGCCCGCGCCGATGATGGCAACATCAAAAACTTTTTTCCCTTCCATTTGTCCTCCAAAACAATTTTAACTTTTTCTCAAAATAAAAGTCAATTAAAACAAAAACTTTTGCAATTTGTTTTATTATTCCAAAAAATTGTGTTAAAATTAGTTTAAGATAAGATTTGCGTTTGGAGATTAGTCTATGAGAAGATTTATTTTGGGGCTAGACGAAGGAACGACAAGTGCAAGAAGTGTTTTATATGACGTCGACACAAAAAAGATTGTCGACATCGAAGCCAAGCCGTTTAAACAATTTTACCCACAAAGCGGCTGGGTGGAACAAGATGCGGAAGAAATTTATCACAAAATTCTTTCCACGGCTCATGACGTTTTGATAAGACAAAACGTTTTGAAAGAAGAACTTTTGGGCATTGGCATCACAAATCAAAGAGAAACTGTTGTGGCTTGGAACAGAGACACTGGAAAGCCAATTTATAGAGCTATTGTTTGGCAATGCCGTCGAACAACCAACATGATAAAAAATCTTTCGCAAAAAGCAAAAGAACTGATAAAAGAAAAAACTGGGCTTATTCCAAATCCATATTTCAGCGCTTCAAAAATGAAGTGGATTTTGGAAAATGTCAAAGGTGCAAAGTCACTTGCAAGGCAAAACAAATTGTGCTTTGGAACAATTGACAGCTATTTGAATTTTAAGTTGACAGGAAATCACTTCACCGACACGACAAATGCCTGCCGAACAATGCTTATGAACATTGAAACTTTGGAATGGGACAACCAACTTTTAAACATTTTCAAAATTCCAAAAAACAGCCTGCCAAAAATTATGGGCTCGGATGGCGAATTTGGAAAAGCCAAGCGTCTTTTTGGTGCGCCTGTTTGTGCCATGATTGGCGACCAGCAATCCAGCATGATTGGCCAAGGTGCAATCAGCTATGGCAACACCAAAGTGACCTATGGAACTGGCGGCTTTATTTTGACACAAATCGGAAGTGAATTTTCCAAAAACTTGCCAAATCTTTTGACAACCGTGGCTTCAACTTTAAACGGCAAAACTCAATATGCCATTGAAGGTTCAATTTACAGTGCTTGCAGTGCGTTAAACTGGCTCAAAGACAACTTGAAAATGTTTGACAAATTTTCTGAAACAGAAAAAATGGCAAAATCGCTTGAAAGCAACGAAGGTGTTTATCTTGTGCCGGCATTCACTGGGCTCGGCGCGCCTTATTGGAACAACGAAGCTCGTGCGTCGTTTGTGGGAATGACATTCAACACAAACAAAAATCATTTGGTCAGAGCCACACTCGAAAGCATGGTCTACAACACCAAAGCCATTGTCGATGTCATGAAGAAAAACGGTCAACGCTTCAAGCTTATCAGTGTCGATGGCGGCGGGAGCAAAAACAATTTTGTTTTGCAATTTTTGGCTGATATGTTAAATCACGAAATTGTCAAGAGCAAGGACCCTGAATCGACTGTTATGGGCGCGATTTACGTTGCAATGCTGTCGCTGAAACTTATCACTCTTGCTGACATCAAAGAGATGACCGCAAGCGAAACCAAATTCACACCAAACATGAGCGATGGCGAACGAAAAAAGTTGTATGACGGCTGGGAAAAGGCTGTTAAAAAAATTTAATTAAAAGGAGAGAAAATGGAAAAAGAAAAAACACAGACCAAAACAAAAGAAAAACCAACAAAAACAAAAGTCGAAAGTTCAAAAACCAAAACGCAAACGAAAACAAAGCCAGAGAAAAAGACAAATGAGCCAAAAAATCTCAAGATTTTGGGCTACAATGATTTGGAACTCAACACCTACATTTTTGACGACGTTGAAAATCCGAAAGCCGTGGTGCTTGTTGTTCATGGAATGCAAGAACATTGTTTGAGATATGTTGACTTTGCAAAATTTTTGAACAAAAACGGATACATTGTCGTGATGAGCGACCTGCGCGGTCATGGTCACACGGCAATCAGCAAAGAGCGTCTTGGCTATGGCGAAAAAGACATCTTCAATGAAACCTTGCAAGACCAACTCAACATCTTGAGTTACATCAACGAAACATACAACCTGCCGATTTATCTGTTTGGTCATTCTTACGGCTCAATGCTTGGTCAAGTGCTTATTCAAAGAACGCCACTCATCGAAAAAGCTGTTTTGTGTGGCACAACAAATGGAAGCTGCGGCATCATGAAACTTGGCAGTTTTGTCATCAGCCTTATGTCTCCTTTCAAAAAGAAAGACAAACGTGGCGGCTTGATTGAAAAAATGTGCATCAAATCTTACGGTAAAAAATTTGAACGCAGAAATTGGTTGACCAAAGATGAGAAAGTTTTTGATGCTTATTTGAAAGATGAATATTGTGGCGGCTCATTTCCTTTCAGCTTTTATAAGAGCATGATAAAAAACATGACCAAAGCAAACAAAGGAATTGACAAAATTGGAAGCAAAAAAGTGTTGTTGATTGCTGGCGACAAAGACCCTGTTGGAGAAAACGGCAAACAGGTCAAAAAATTGCATAAAATTTATCTCAAACACAACATTGACGCCGACATCAAGCTTTACAAAGATGACCGTCATGAACTTATAAACGAACTCAACAAAGAAGAAGTTTACAACGATGTGCTAAACTTCTATAACAATTAAAAGGAGATTTTTATTATGATAGGATGTTATGTTTTTGGAGCTTTCAGCATAATTTTTACACTTTTGTTTTGTTGGTTTAGAGCGTCGAAAGCGACTGTCTATTCGCTTGTTTTGAAAACAACCGCTTCAATTTGCTTCATTTTGTGCGGCGTGTTTGCCATCAAAACCGTCGGCTCAACCAGCATAAATCTGTTGATTTTGGTCGGACTTGTCATGGGCTTGATTGGCGATATAATTTTGGATTTGAAAATCATGTATCCTGAACAATCAAATCAATATTTCATCGTCGGCACAACCTCTTTTGCAATTGGACATTTCTTCTATTTTCTCTCGGCAGTGCTTTACAACAGCGAAGTTTTGCCAACCCATCTTCTTTGGAACATTCTCGCTTCGATTGGCGTGGCAATCATTTTGACACTCGTGGTCATGTTGTCATCCAAAAAGATGGGCATGAACTTTGGAAAGATGCTTTACATTGTCATTTTCTATAGTTTGGTTTTGACATTTATGGTGGCTTTCACAGTTTCAATTGCAATCTTCAACCCAATCTATTGGATTTTCGCTTGCGGCATGATTTTGTTTTTGCTTTCAGACCTGGTGCTTTCAATGCAATATTTTGGCGGAAAGGACCAAAAGGTTTGGATCTGGGTCAACCACATTTTATATTATCTCGCTCAAGTCTTTTTGGCAGTTTCCATTTTATATCTAATATTTTAAAAACAAACAAAAAGGATAATAAATCATTA
>CAJLLK010000023.1 GCA_905207515.1 uncultured Christensenella sp.
TGAAGTTCAACAAGAGCTTATAACAAACTATATAGAAACAATAAAAGAAGCTTCATGGAGTGAATTAATGAATATGCACAATAACATGATTGAAGAAGAAATTTATAATGATGAACACCCAGAAGAAGTAAAAGCAAAACAAATGCAAAGAGAATATGAAAGAAAAGCTAACGAAGCATGGTTAAAAAGAATAAAAAAGCAACAAAACGGAAATGAAAATAATGAATAATATTGTAATATATGCAAGATTTTCTTCTCATTCACAAACTGAACAAAGCATTGAGGGACAATTAAGAGTATGCAAAGAATACGCCAAAAACAAAGGCTATTCTATTTTGCATGAATATATTGACCGGGCAATGACAGGAACAAACGATAATCGACCAGAATTTCAACAAATGATAAAAGACAGTGAAAAGAAAACGTTTCAATATGTTTTAGTTTATAAACTTGATAGATTTTCACGCAACAAATATGATAACGCATTATATAAACACAAACTCCACCAAAATGGAGTTAAGGTTATATCAGCAACCGAAGCAATAAGCGACACACCAGAAGGCGCATTGATGGAAGGACTTTTAGAAATGTTCGCAGAACTTTACTCAAAAGACCTAAGCCAAAAAGTCACAAGAGGACTAAAAGAAAGCATATTAAAAGGAAATTTTGTAGGTGGGAATATTTTATATGGTTATCAAGTAAAAGATAAAAAAATAATAATCAACGAAGAACAAGCACCAGCAGTGAAATTCATTTTTGAAGAATATGCAAAAGGAACAAGAAAAACCGAAATTATAGAACAATTAAACAAAATGGGCTATCGAACCAATAAAGGTAAAAAATTCACTAAACAAAGCATACAAAATAGTTTATCAAACAAAAAATATATAGGACTTTATAAAAACGATTTTGTAGAAAACAACAACTATTATCCAGCGATAATAGACAAAGCCATTTTTGACAAAGTCCAAGAAAGATTAAAATTAAATAAAAGATTTGCAACAATACCAAAGGAAAAGTTTTTGTTATCAGGAAAAGTGTTTTGTGGACATTGTGGCGCCAATATGATAGGAACAAGCGGAACAAGTCACACAGGGAAAACACACGCCTATTATACTTGTTTAGAACGAAACAAAAGGCATAATTGCGACAAGTCCAACGAAAATAAACAAAAACTTGAAGATTTGTATTTAATAAAATATATACAAAAATTCTTCAACCTAACAAGATTGAAGAAATTGCCGACAAACTTTTACAAGAGTATGAAAACGATATAAACAACACAACCTTAAAGCAATACGAAAGAAAGATAGAAGAAATCGAAAAGCAGTTCGATAAAATAACACAACAAATAATAAAATCAACAAATGACAATATCATAGAGAGATTAAACAAGCAAGCGAACGACTTAACCGAACAACAAAACATCTATAAAGAACAAGTAAAAAAATTGAAACTTGCAATGAGTATAAAACACTCAAAAGAAGATATAATAAACTATTTAAAACTTTTTCTCAACGAAAACCCAAAAGAAGAGAGTTTTAAAGAAAAGTTGTTTGATTTATTTGTAAATAGTGTTTATGTGTTCGATGATTATATAAATATTTATATTGATATGTTTGATATGAATGATAAAATCTCTTTTGAAGAAGCAAAAGAACATACAAAACAAGCAGAACGAGAGTTCGCACACTTAACGCAATGCTCCACCAAAGGGAACTTTTCCGAACACCTTATAAAATAGTTTTGCTTTCTTTTATGAGAATAGCATTTATTATGCTATAATTTTATCTTTTTCAAAAAACTTTAAAAACAAACGTCGTAAATTTAAATTAATGTTGATAGAAAATCTCAGGCTTAAAAAATTCTAAATTTAACAATGATTTTACATCTTCATCATTATCATAATGATTTAAAATCGCAACAGCTCTAATATGTTTAAATGACGTTCTTATCCCTTTTCGTATCCGAATATTATATTTTTCTTTGAGATTTTTAGTTTTCAAAAATTTTTCAACTACGTTATAACCAAAAACAAAACTTTTAAGTTGCATTTTAATCTTATCTGCGGAATTGAATTTTGTAGATTGCTCCGAATGCATAACATAATGATATTTTGCCTTTTCTACATAAACTAATTTTTTTGTATAAAAGCTAAAAATCATCAGCATGATAAAATCGTCCATATTGCTGATTTTCGCCCAATCTCCAATATCTTTCAGCTCATTTAAGGCATTGTTTAAAACTTGTCGAGAAACAAGTTTGTTGCAAATTGAATTAAATTTATTCTTCCCAGAGAAGCACATAAAATTCAGCCAATTTTCTCCGACATCATAATTTTTCTCTGGTCTTTCAAAAAATTTTGAGTTTATTCTGTAAGCACGATCGTTTTCAAGTGTTACATCACCAACGCACATATCTGCACCACTTGCTTTAATTTCATTTAGAAGATTTTCATAATAAGTTGTATCAACATAATCATCACAATCAAGACAGATGCAATAATCCCCATTTGCAGCTCTAAATCCATGCAATCTTGACAAAAATGGCAACTGTCTTTCATTGTTTTTTATCAATTTGCAATTCAAAAATTTATTCATATTTTTTTCAATATACTCAACACTTCCATCAGTGGAACAATCATCCACAAAAATAATTTCAAGGTCTTTGTATGTTTGACCTAAAAGAGTTTCAAAGCAGGTTTATAGAGTTGTAAACAGGAACAATCACAGAAACCATCTTTCTCCTCCCTTTGCAGCTTCCATTATATTCCTTAGCGAAGCAGCCCTAAGCATCTCTCTTAAGTCGTCGTCAATTTGAATTGAGTTTTTATACGTATAATATTTTAAACTTCTAAGCACATACAACATTTTGCCTTGAATTGATTCAAAATATTTTTCTGTTAAATTTTTATCACAAATAAACTGAGTCAATTTGGTTGACACTTTATATAAGCTATTTAGTTGAATTTGCAAAATAGTGTTGTCTGAGATGCAAATTGATTGATTTTTATGTTGAACATAATGATATTTTGGACCAAAAACTTGAATCATTTTTTTTGCATGATAAAGCATCATAAAAAGGAACAAACAATCTTCACAACAATTTATTCCTTCAGCATTCTGAGCATATCTTTCAACATCTTCTAAAAACTTGTGAAAAAGATCTTTTCTAAGCATTTTATTCCACAAGCAAATCATTTGATCAGAATTATGTGAAAAGAACTTTTCTAAACATTCTTTGTTTAAAAAGCATTCTTTTTCAAACGGAGACATCAAATTTAATAAATTTTCATCTTTGTCAACAGAAAAATCTCCAACACAAAAATCTGCATTCATGCTAACCATTGCTGAGTGAAGAGTTTCATAATAATTTTTATCAACATAATCATCACTGTCTAAACAAATAACATATTCTCCAGTGCAGGCTTTCATTGCGCTCAACCTCGTCAAGAAAAGATTTTTGTTTTCTGAATGAAACAAAAGTTTAGCATTTTTAAATTTTTTGATGTTCTCTTCCAAAAATTCTCGGCTGCCATCTGTTGAACAATCATCTACAAAAATTATTTCTAGATTTTCATAAGTTTGCGCCAAAAGACTTGCCACACAACGTGGCAAAAATTTCCTCACATTAAACACTGGTACCAAAACAGAAATTTTATCCAAGGTCTTATGTTCTCATCACTCTTCTATTAGCTGAAAGAGCCAATAATCTCCGTCATCGGTTTTTGTGTGGTTAGGCAGAAATGATTCTCCTTCACCTTCATTTATTAAGCTTTTCAAAACTCTTAGATTTACAATTTCATAGGATAGAATAAACCTAAGGTTTTGCCAAACATAGTTGCTCTCAATTGTAACATCTGTTAATCTACAACCAGAATTACCGCCATCATTAACACTATCAAAAACTTTATTTCCAACACTTATCACACTTGCTGGAAAATTAATTTTAACAAGGTTTTCACAGCCTGCAAAAGCTCCATATCCAATCGATTCCACTCCTTCTGGAATAACAAATTCTTCCAAATAAGAGTTGTTTGCAAAAGCAGCAACACCGATAGATTTCAATTGACTGTTTTCTTCAAAAACCAATTCTTTAATAATCATTTCTACAGCATAAATTGTGGTACCTGACTGTCCACCATAATAGCACAAAAAATAATCTGGAATTGCTTCAACCACTTTGGCAACAGTGATTGTTAAATTTGGATTTATATCAAAAATAAACTTGTCTCTGTTTACATTGCTTTCTGTTTTTGCATTGATTGCAGAATATAAGACATTTTCCAAAGCATCGCAATCTTCAAACAAAAACCAGCCCAAATCTTGCACATTTTTTGGAATGTTGATCTCTTTCAGGCTTGTGCAGCCAGCAAAAGCGCTGTTACCAATTTTTAAAATGCTGTCTGGCAATGTGATTTTTGTCAAGGCTGTTTGACCTTCAAAAGCACTTTCGCCAATTTCTGTAACTTGAAAATCATCTCCTTCAACAATGGCGCCGCCAGCTCCGATTGAATAAGATTCTGGAATAATCAATTCGGTTCCAGAGCCGGTGTAAGATGTGATTTTCCCGTCAGTGATTTGATAGTCTAATTTTTGAATTTCTCTTTGTGAAAATTCTGCTGTGATGGTCATATCATCAACAATTTCATCTCCAGTTTGAAGTTCTATCTCTCCAACTTTCCAAGAAGAGAAAAAGAATTCAGCATCATCCGTCGCAATTGCTGGAGTTGCTGTAACAGTTTTAATTTCCCCATCCTTAATGAAAGTGATTTTGTTCCCTTCCACTTCAACGATTGCACCATGCTCAATTTCAATTTCAATTTCACTCACACTGCCATAAGCAGAATTGTTAGGTGAAATGTTTATTGTATAAACACTGACTTCATAATATGCATAAATTGTTATACTGCCAGTTATCTTGTCATTTGGATCAAACGGTTGTTGCAAAGCTTCATCTTTAAAAAAACCAATGAATGTATAGCCAGGAATAACCTTAGGCTCCAAATCTTTAATTTGAATTCCCTTCTTTTCTGTAAAATCATAGTCGATTTCAATATTCGAGTCGACATTGATATCGACTTTTTTGTCTGAAAGTGCGATAGTCGTTGGAATAGCCTCTCCAGCAACAATCATTGCTGCCACTGCACTTCCAATGACAATTTTCTGCGTTTTGGTCATTTTTGTTTTCATCTTCATCTCCTTTTTCTATGGTTATACTAAACTTTACTATAACCCCCCCCACACTTTGTCAAATCTTTTTCACGTAATTCTACAAAAAATTTTAAAGCTACAATTGAACATAAAAAAAAAGATAATCTCAAAATTATCTTATTTTCAATATCTCACAAAGTTCTCACATCTCGGTCAAAATATGTAAAGTTGGTTTTCTTGTCGCTTGCAAGAAGATTATACTTCTTTTTTGATTGGGTCAATTTTTGGGTTATCAAATCTTGAAATTCGCTCCATTCTTCGACGGATGGCTGCAAATCTTTGAAGCAAAACACAAAATCAAAATTTTCGCAAGAGTGATTTAAAAATTTTTGCAAAGTCGCCCCGCCCTTTTTGCAACCCGCAATCACCACGCCATACATAAGATGTTTATGCAAATTTTTATGTGCCTTTGCCTTGGTGTTGTAAGTCATGATGTCATGAGAGGTTATGCCGCCAAGTTTAGATTCCACAACAAGCATCGGAACAAATTCGTCATCCGAAATTTTTTCGTTTATCAAAAGGTCGGTTTGATAGCCACCTTTGCCACGTTTACATTCAGTCGAATAAAAATTTGCTTCAACTTTGTCTTGACTGATTTTGTAAGATTTTATGTTGACATCATAAAGCAAAACCTGTCCACATTTTACAAAATGTTTGTCATCCAACATGCTTTCAATTTTTGGGCACAAAACTTGCCTTGTCCAAATATCTTCTTCTGACATAAAAACTCCTTTAAACATAAAAATTCTATCACAGTTGAACGTGCCTGTCAATATGGTTTTTATTACGCCAACAAACCACATGAACACTTAGTTACCTTAAAATATATAATGTTATTGGGAGGACTTATGGAAAAGAAAGAAAAAACAGCTTACCAAAACGAAGAAATCAAAACTGTTGAAACTTTGGAAACAGTTCAAGAAACTGAGACCACTTGTCCAGAAATGGAAGTGGACGTCAATGATAATGCAAGCAATTATATAAACTATGAAAGATGCGAAAATGACAAAAATGTTGTGCTTGATGCACAGAATTTGTCAAGCATTGGCAGATTTTTGACTGTAAACACAACTGTAAAAAATGTTTGTCCAAACAAACAAATTGCAATTGGGCTTAAATTGTATGAAACAACCGGTGGCGGAAAAGTGATCAAAGGTCACAAAATGTTTGCCATTCAACACGAACACAATTGCTGTGCAGACGTAACACTCTCAAATATTCACTTTGTATTGCCAGAAGAAATTGCTGAAATAGATGACAAAACAAACATTTGCAGTCGTCGAACTTTCAATCTTGAAACAACATCGCATTATATTGATTTGACCCCTGTAAGCTAAAAAACGACCACCTTTGTGGTGGTTGTTACATAAAATTTTTCAAAAAACAACAAATCTATAAGTTCAGCCCCATTTGAAACAACAATAATCTAAAAATGTCATTAATTTTATTGACATTTTTTTTCGTTCTTCTTAATATATATGTGTAAAAGGAATTTGTTATGAAAAAAAATGTTTGGTTTTTGGTTTGTGGCATTTTGTCAATCATTGAAGCTGTTGCAATGGGGCTTATGACCGTGATTTTCTTCGTTTTCTCTTCAATGATAAAAAGTGGAGATTTCAACGACCTTTTCACAGACCCACAATATACTCTTACTCAACAAGAGCTTGACATGATGGCAAGCATGTTAAATGGAATGGCAATTTTCATGTTAATCATGTTGGCAGTGGCAATTTTCTGTGCAGTTGTTTATTTAAAATATAGAAACAAAACTCCACAAGAAATCAAAGCAAAATCAGGGCTCATTTTGACAACTATCGTTTTGTCTTTCTTCGTTGGCGGAATTTTGGTCGGAATTTTTGGCGTTTTGGGTTATAACAAAGTCAATGAAGAAAAAACTGAAACATTTGTCGCTGGCGAAAGTTCTTCAAATGATTTGAAATCAAAGCTTGTTGAGTTGAACAAATTGAAAGAAGAAGGCATGATTTCTGAAGAAGAATATGCCAAAAAGAGAGAAGATCTCATAAACAAACTTTAATAAAAAATTAAACGAAGCAAATTGCTTCGTTTTTTTATTGCAAAAATTCTCTCAGTTTTTCATAGCCCTTGATGTGCGGAACAAAATCTTTGGAAAAACATCTCTCAAAAAACTCTTCTTTTGAAATCCATTTTGCTGTCGAGACTTCTTCTTTCTGAAACTTCAAATCTTTGATTTCCAAATCCATTTTCACCAAATAGACATCGGCAATTTCGTTGACAACCATGTTTTTGTAAGTCATTTGGTCAGCAAAAGAAAACAAAAATTCAAATTTGTTTTCGTTTAGCTTGAGACCGAGTTCTTCTTCCATTTCTCTCCTGCAAGAGACAATTGAAGCCTCACCAAGCCCCACATGCCCGCCAACTGTCACATCCCAAGCGTTTGGGAAGAAGCTTTTTTCTTTGCTGCGTTTTTGAATGAGAAGCTGCCCTTTTGAATTTAAAATCCAAATATGCACCACCCTGTGCCAAGCGCCATTTTGATGAGCCAAACTTTTTTTGATTTTTCCAAGTTTTTTGCCTGTTTCGTCCAAAAGGTCAACGATTTCTTCTGCCATAACATTCTCCATATGACATATTTTAATCAAAACACAGCCACAAATCAAGCCCTTTTTCGAATTGGAATAACTTTTTCTTCTTTGTCTTGTTTGTCGCTCTCTTTAACGGACTGCTTGAGCGCTTCCATAAGGTTTGCAATGGTTTTTGGTCTTTCCGATTTGACAACCTTGATTTTTTGTCCAGCAATTTTTGCATCAATTGCTTTTTGAACGCGTTCTTTATATTCATTTTTATATTCAGAAATGTCAAACTTCTTGGTCATGTTGTCAATAAGCTTTTTTGCCAAATCCAGCTCTTCTTTTTTGACCGTTTCCTTGGTTTTTTCGACGGGATTTTCTTGAATTTCGTCTGCAAAATGCAACTTTGAAAGCACAAGTTTGCCGTCAATCACTCGAATGGCAATCAAACTTTCTGTTGAGCCCAAAACCGCTTTTGCAATTCCAACTTTTTTCTCGCTATCGAGCGCTTTACACAACAAAGAATAGGCATTTTTTGCACCCATCGGTTGAATGTAATAAGACTCTTCATAAAAAATAGGGTCAATTTCGCTTAGCTTTGCAAATTGCAAAATTTCGATGTTTTCATCTTTTTTTGTTTTCAATTTTTTCAGTTCTTCATTCGTCAAAATGACATACCTGTCGCGTTCGTATTGATAACCTTTCACAATGTCTTCTTGCGGAATGTTTTTTGGACAATCTTCGCATGTTTTGTTATATTTTATCCGTTGTCCAGTTTTTTTGTAAATCAAATTGAAACCAATGTCAGTGTTTTTGGTGCAAGAATGCAGCGTGATTGGAATGTAAACCAACCCAAATTGAATTGCCGTCTTTATTTTTGCCATAACAAGCTCCTTTTTCTTATTATGTGCAAAAAAAGACAAGCTATCAGTTTAAGACAGCGCTTTGATGATTGCCTTTGCCAATTTTTTGTTTTCTTCGGACAGACGCTCAAAACTGTCAATCAAATCTTTGTGTTCATCAAACTTTTCAGGATTTTTTGAAAAGAATTTTTCAGGCGAAACGTTCAAAATTTTCATCACATCAAGCAAAACTTCAGATGGCATATTGATCAGCCCAAGCTCATATTTTCCGATGTAACCTTCCGAACAGCCCAACCTTCCCGAAAGTTCTCGTGCCGACATATTGGCTTGATTTCTAAAATAGCCCAAGCGTTGAATTAAAAATTTTCTATCATCATTTATATCTTTTTTCATTTGTGTTTGCCCTCCTTTTATAATTGTAATTCCAATAATATTTTGCTTTGTTTCCTGATAATGATAAAAAAAGCTTGAAATTCTTCATTTTTATGTTATAATGGTCAATATAAAGAATTTTATGCCAGCATAAATCATAGGAGTTAAAAATGAAAAAAATTAAAAATAACAAAAAATCATGCCACATTTGCTTTGACGCTAAAGATATAGACGATGCAAAAACAAAAATTATCAACTGGATGAAAGATGGCTATTTTCACTTTTATTTCAACATCTCTCAACAAAACAGCAAATTTATCCAAGCCTTGTTAAATTTAAAGGTCATATACAAATCAATTTCAATTTACATAGTTCACAGCTACTTGACACCGTTTTGGCGCGTTGAAAACATAACAAATTTGCCAATTTGGACAAAAAGCGAAAATTTTGACAGAGAAATTGAAGCATGGCTCGAAACTTATACTGTTAACATTTTATGACGGCATAAAAAATGCTTTAAAATTAGTTAAAAAATTTTAATATTTATTTTGATAATTTCAACATATGTGTTAAAATTGGTTTATCTAAATATAAAAGGTGAAACTTTTTTATGATAATAACTTTAGTGACAGACCAATTTTATCAAAACAATCATGGCACCAGCATTTCAGCACAGAGATTTTATAATGGTCTTGTAAAATTGGGACATGTTGTCAGAATTCTCTCAATTGACGAAGAGAACAACACTGCTTACGCTCTCAAAGAGAGATATTTTGGCAAAACTATAAACAAAATAATCAATTCTCAAGGTTTTCAATTTGCAAAGCCAGACAAAGAAACAATCAAAAAAGCCATCACTGGCGCCGACATTGTCCATGTCTATATGCCGTTTAAATTGGGCTACACAACAATTGAGCTTTGCCGCGAAATGAACATTCCTTGCACGGCAGGTTTTCACATTGTGCCTGAAAACATCACTTCAACAATTTACTTAAACAAAATGCCAATTGTAAACGAAACTTTTTGGGCTCATTTCAAAAAATCAACTTACAGATACATCCATCACATTCATTGTCCGTCCCTTATGGTAGCAAAACTTTTGGCAAAACACAACTACAACTCAGTGCTTCATGTGATTTCAAATGGCTATAACGATGTTTTTCAAGTTCATGAAGAAGAGCAAAAACCAACAATTTTTAAAGACAAATTCATCATCACTTTCATTGGACGCTTTTCAAGAGAAAAAAGACATGATTTGATAATCAAAGCTGTCAATGCAAGCAAATATAAAGACAAAATCCAACTCGTCTTTGGCGGCAAAGGTCCAACAAAAAAGAAGATTATGAAAATGGCAAAAAGATTGCCAAATTATCCAATTTTTTCTTTCTTCACAAGAGAACAACTCGTTTCGCTTTTAAACTTTGCCGACCTTTATATTCACCCAGCTGACATTGAAGTGGAAGGAATGAGTTGCATAGAAGCCATTGCTTGTGGCTGCGTGCCAGTTGTTTCAGACAGCCCTAAGAGTGCAACATCTCAATTTACTGTTGACGAAAATTCTGTCTTCAAACATGGAGACTACAAAGATTTGGCAAAAAAAATTGACTTCTGGATAGAACATCCCGAAGAGCTGAAAGCACAAAAATCAATCATCGCCGAGCACGCAAAAAGATTTTCGATTGACCAAAGCATGAACTATTATATTGATATGTTCAACCAAGCAATCAAAGACTGGAACAAAGATTTTCTTTGCAAAAACTGCAAGTGTGCAAAGATAATAAACTATTATGACAACACTCAAAAATAAAAGCAGTCAAATGGCTGCTTTTTTAGTTGAAAATCACTTCTCCGTCAAGCCACGAATTGAAAAAGCTTTCCAAATTTGTGTGAGAAGATTTTGAAAAAGATGAAATCAGTTTCTCTGCGGAAGAATTTTGAAAGCTAAAATTTTTATAATAATCTTTCAGACAACCAAAAAACTTTCTGTCTGACATCGACTGGCGCAAACTGTCAAACAACAACATTCCTTTTGTGTAAGTGCAATTCACATATTCCGGCTCAGTCGGATATTCATTCAAATTTCTGTTCATGCTTTCATCAAGCTCTCCATAGATATCCGAAAAAATTCTGACAAAGTTTTTATAAGTGTTTGTGGCATTTTCCATGATTGTGTCATATTCCAATCCATATTTTGAATTTTCTTCAAAAAAGAGTGCAGTGGAAAATTCGGTCAGCCCCTCATCCACCCAAGGCTGTTCAAACTCGTTGCTTCCAACAACGCCATACCACCACTGATGTGCAATTTCATGTGCAATGACATAGTTAATTGTTTCGTCGTCAGAGATGTTGTCTGAAATCATAACAAGATTTGGATATTCCATTCCGCCGAAGCAAAAATTGGTTTTGACAACACTCAACTGCTTGTAAGGATAATCTCCAAACAAATTTTGGTAAGTCGAAAGTGCGTCAACCGAAGTTTGAAGATGTTCTGCCGCATTGTCATCTTGATAAAAATAATATTTCACTTCGATGTCATCCACATTTTGAGTCAGAACCTGAAAGTTTTTGGACAACACAAATGCAAAATCTCTCACTTTTTCCGCCACACATCTTGTGATTTTTTTGCCGCTTTCGGTCTTTGTTTCCACCTGCTGACCGCTTGAAGCGACCACAAAATCATCAGAACAAGTTATCGTAACTTCAAAATTTGAAACATCGCTATAAAACGGGTCGCCATTTGAAGCAAATTTGTTTTTAACAAAGCCATCATCATAGACACACGCGATTGGAAAAAAATTTCCAAAGTTTATGGCGTTGTTTCCGTAGCCCAATCGATGATTGATGTTTGCCAAATTGACAACATATTCAAGCTCAATCAAAACGCTCTCTTGCGGAAAGAGTTCTTCGCTCAAATTCACCACCAAAATTTCATTTTCTTCCAGTTGAATTTCGGTTTCAACATTTTCAACCTGCACACTTTCGATTTCGATGTTGCCAAAACTTCGCCCGTTTGGATAGGCTCTCGTCAAATAAGCATTTGAAACAGGACTTTCACTCTCATCAAAAGCATTTGCATACAAGAAAAAACAAACTTCATCAAGTGCATTTTCGCTGTTGTTGACATATTCCACCTGCTGATAACATGTGAGTGAATTTGAATTTTCGTCGAAAACAACATCCAAAACATAGCTTGACAAAACCTGCTCGTTTTTCGCTGAACAGCCACAGCAAAGAGCGGCAGTCAAACACAAACAACAAAACAAAGCAAAACCAAATTTTTTCATAGCATATTCTATTCGCACATTGGACAAAACATTCTTTGAAAAAGTTGAAAAAAGTGTGGCAAATGTGTTATTATGAATATTGCAAAGGAGTTTGAAATGGCATTCTGCAAATATTCCATCGACATGCTGGCAAACAACACCACGCCCGTCGACAACATCTTCATAAACAACTATCTGCCTTATGCTGACGCGACCGCCGTCAAGGTCTATCTTTATGGACTTTACAAATGCCAGGACGCAAACAGCAACGACAACACTTTGGAAAAATTTTCTGCAGAACTTTCGCTGCCAGTTGAAGAAATTGAAAAAGCTTTCTATTTTTGGCAAGAGCAAGGGCTTGTTCAGATTTTGAACGTCATTCCTTTTGAAGTGAGATATTTGCCAATCAGCGACGTTTTGACAAACACAAGAAAATATAACGAAAAAAAATACGCAAATTTCAATGCCCAAGCGCAAGAAATCTTGTCTGGAAGAATGATAACTCCAAATGAATATCGAGAATATTATGACTTGATTGAAAGATTGCACATTGAAAAAAGTGCATTGCTTTTGATAATCAACTTCTGCGTAAGGACAAAAGGAGATAATGTTGGTTATAATTACATAACCACAGTTGCGAAAAATTGGCAACAACAAGGCATAACCACAGAAAGCGATGTGAAAGCCAAGATTGAAGAAATTGACCAACTTCGAAGTCCAATGGAAGAGTTTATCAAAACTTTAGGCGCAAAAAAGGCCTTTTCTGTTGAAGAATTTGAATTCTATCGCAAATGGGTGGTAAATTTTGGTTTTGACGAAAAAGTCATTGTTTATGTGGCAAAAAAGTTTAAAAACAAGCCAAAAAACTTTATTTTTGAAGCAATTGACAAACAGCTGGAAAAATATTATTCACAAAAACTGTTCACTCTGGAAGAAATTCAAAATTTTGAAGAAGAAAAGAGCACTTTAAACAAAATTGCTCGCCAAATCTGCAAAAATTTGGGGCTTTATTATGAAAATATTGAGCCAGTTGTGGAAAATTATATCTATAATTGGATAAATCTAGGCTTTTCTGAAAAAATGCTGGAAGAAATTTCAAATTATTGCTTCAAAACAAATGTTCGAACTCTCGAAGGCATGAACAAGGTTTTGGAAAAATTTCACAAACTTGGCATTTTAACAGAAAATGCGTTGGCTCAATTTTTCAATGAAGTTCTCGTTTTGGACAAAAAAATCAAATCGATTTTGGAAAGCATTGGGCTTTCAAGAAATGTCAATCAGTTTGATCGCGACAAATTCAAAATTTGGACAGAAGTTTGGCAGCTGCCAGAAGATGTAATAAGTTATGCCTGCACCCTGGCGGTTGGGAAAGAACAGCCAATGCAATATCTTTCTTCCATTCTTTCCACATTCCACGACAAAAACATCAAAACTTTGGAAGATGCAAAAAATTCTTTTGACATTGTTTCTCCAAAAAACAATCATTCGAATTTTTCAACTGGAAGAAGTTATTCTCGTGAAGAAATCAACTCGCTCATTCAATCAATAGACGAAATTGAAATTTAGGAGAATCTCATGAAACAAGACATAATTCAAAGAGCGTTGGAAAACATCAGAGAGCGAAAACGAACTGCCGAAGAAGCCTTTTCTAAACAGATGGAACCGCTTTATAAAAATCAAAAATTTTGTGAATTGGAACAAAAATACGCAAAAATAATGATAAAAAACGCAAAAAAAGCGAGTTTAAATGAATTTTTTGATAAAAATGAAGAAATTTCTTTAAAAAATCAAATTGAAAAAATGAAAGCTGAGCACAATGTGACCACTCCAAATTACAGTTGCAAAACTTGCAAGGATGAAGGGTTTTTGAATGGTCAAATGTGCAAATGTTTGAAAAAAGAGATTTCAAAAGTGCTTCTCAAAGACAGTGGATTTGAGACTTTGGAAGATTTTAAAGAGAGCGAAAAAACGGCTGGCGAACTTCGACCAGTTTATGAAAAAATGAAACAATGGTGCCAAAGCGATTTTAAGAAAAATTTGATATACATCTATGGTCCAACCGGTGTTGGAAAAACTCACCTTATGAAAGCCATGGCAAACGAACTTATAGAACGCGGAAAAGTTGTCAGACTTGTTACCGCATTTAAAATCAATCAAGATTTCAAAAGTTTCAGCAAATCGTTTGACGACGAAATTTTAAACAAATATTTGCAGACCGAAATTTTGTTTATCGACGACCTTGGCACAGAACCACTTTATAAAAATGTTAC